>PLTE01000152.1 GCA_003164375.1 Hyphomicrobiales bacterium
CGTGATGAGCAGGGCCAGCATTGCTCCCACGCCCGCTGAGGGCAGCGAGGAGATGATGGTGAGGGGGTGGATGTAGCTCTCGTAGAGCACGCCGAGAATGACATAGACGACTACGAGTGAGGCGGCGATCAGGATCGGCTCGTTGGACAGCGCGGCCTGGAAAGCCTGGGCGTTGCCCTGAAAGGTGCCGATCATCGATGACGGCATGCCGATTTCGTCTGATGCCTTCTGGATGGCATCGACCGCCTGTCCGAGTGCCACGCCCGGCGGCAAATTGAACGTCAAGGTGACGGCAGGGAATTGCCCGGAATGCGCTACCAGAAGGGGTCCAATGTGACTGGTGTCGACATTAACAACCGTCGATAGCGGCACCAGCTGCCCGTTGCTCGGCGCCTTGATGTAGAGGTGATTGAGTGTGTCGAGCTTGCCCTGCAGATCCGGCGTCACTTCGAGCACCACATAATAGGCATTGTTGGTGAAGTATTGCGTCACGTCGGCCTGGCCGAAGGCGTCGTTGAGCGTGTTGTCGATGACCTGCGGCAATATGCCGAAGCGTGCCGCGGCGTCGCGATTGATGGCGACGGTGAGCAACGGCGCGGCATTCTGCGCGTCAGAGGCAACGTCGGCGAGTTGGGGCAGCTTCTTGAGCTCGCCGGTGAGGCGGAGCGCCCAGCTATTCAGCTCGTGCAGATCGGGATCCTGCAAGACATATTGGAATTGGCCGCGTGCGATCCGGCCGCCGACGGTGATGTCCTGCGCGGCCTGCAGGAACAGCCGGGCCCCGGGGATCTGGGCGAGCTTGGGGCGCAGCCGGTCGATGATTTGCGACGCCGAGGCGTCACGGTCGTCGCGCAGTTTCAGGCCGATGACGAAGCGTCCGGTATTCTGCGTATTGCCGTAGCTCGGTCCGAAGAACGATCCGAAGTCCTCGATATCGGGATCTTGCGCTATTATCTCGGACAACTGCCGTTGGATTGCGATCATCTTTGTCGGTGAGACGTCCTGGCCCGCTTCCGAAATGCCTAATATCAGTCCCGTATCCTGAGTCGGGAAAAAACCTTTCGGTATCGACACAAACAACACGCCGGTGACGACAAGCGTCGCCAGGAACACCAGCAAGGTGACGAACTGGTGCCGCAGGACGAGGTCGAGCCCGCGGCGATAACTGTCCAACAGCGCGTCGAATCCCCGTTCGATGACAAGATAGAGGCGGCCGTGCTCACGGCCATGCTCACTCACCAAGAAGCGTGAGCACAACATCGGCGTCAGCGTCAGCGACACGACCACCGACACCAGGATCGCGGCAATGACGGTGATGGCGAATTCATGGAACAGCCGGCCGACGATGCCGCTCATCAGCAACAGCGGAATAA
This sequence comes from Hyphomicrobiales bacterium, assembly GCA_003164375.1. Lineage (GTDB taxonomy): Bacteria > Pseudomonadota > Alphaproteobacteria > Rhizobiales > Xanthobacteraceae > BOG-931. The sequence continues at coordinate 1,374 of PLTE01000152.1, forward strand.
AGACCGCGATCAGCGAGATGCTGATCGAAAGCACGGTGAAGCCGATCTCACGCGCGCCTTTGATCGCCGACTGGAGCGGCGTGGTGCCGGCTTCGAGATGGCGGAATATGTTTTCCACGACGACGATGGCGTCATCGACCACGAAGCCGACGGCAATCGTCAAGGCCATCAACGAAAGATTATCGAGGCTGAACCCGATCAGATATATAACCGCGATGGCGCCGAGGAGCGACAGCGGCACCGCGGCGCCGGGAATGAGCGTGGCGTGCACGCTGCGCAGGAACAAGAGGATGACCATCACGACGAGCGCGCACGACAGCAGCAGCGTGAATTCCACGTCCGCGACCGCGGCACGGATGGTCTGAGTACGGTCGACGACGGTGTCCAAATGGATGCCTGGCGGAACGATCGAATGCATGCGCGCCAGAGTAGCTTTGATATGGTCGACGGTGTCGATGACGTTGGCGCCGGGTTGTTTGTAAATGATCAGCATCACGGCGCGCTGGTCGCGGTGCAGTGCCCCCAGCGTCACGTCCTGTGCTCCATCGATCGCTTTGCCGACGTCGCGCACGCGAACAGCGCCGCCGTTGCGATAAGCGATGATGACGTCATTGTATGGCTTGGCTTCCGTCAATTGATCGTTGTCGGCGATGGTGAAGCTCTGGTCGCGCCCGAGCATGGTGCCCTTGGCGGCATCGGTCGTGGCGTTCAGAAGCGCCGCGCGGACGTCCTCCAGCGTCAGTCCGCGCGCCGTCAGCTTGGACGGATCGATCTGGACGCGGACCGCAGGCCTTTGCTGGCCGCCGATGGCAACCAGGGAAACGCCGGTGAGTTGCGAAATCTGCGTGGCGACCACGTTCTCGGCAAAATCGTCGACCTTGGGCAGAGGAATCGTGTTCGACGTCACCGCGACGATCAGGATCGGGGAGTCCGCCGGGTTAACCTTTTTGTAGGTCGGCGGCGCGGTGAGGTTTTTCGGCAGATAGGGCGTAGCGGCCGTAATCTGGGCCTGCACGTCGCCCGCGGCCCCATCGATGCTGCGGTTGAGATCGAACTGTAGCGTCACCACGGTCGAGCCGAGCGAACTTACCGAGCTCATCTGGGTCACGCCGGCGATCTGGCCGAACTGGCGTTCGAGCGGCGTCGCCACCGTGGCGCCCATGGTTTCGGGGCTGGCGCCGCTCAACGTGGCCGTGACCTGAATTGTTGGGAAATCGACCTGCGGCAGCGGCGCCACCGGCAGCAGGGGAAACGCCACGAGCCCGACCAGCGCCAGCGCGGCCATCAACAGTGAAGTTGCGATCGGCCGGCGAATGAAGACTTCAGAGAAATTCATCCGCTCTTATCCGCTTGCCGCTCCGGCGCCGGTCTTGGCGGTCGGATCGCAACGTGCGTCCCGACGTCCAATCGGGACTGTCCGTCGACGACCACGTGTTCGCCGGCACTGAGGCCCTTGATCGCGACGGCCAGATCCTCGTTAACCGGCAGTGCCTCGATCGGCCGCTGTTCCGTGGTGTTGTCCGGCTTGATCACCCAGACATAGAAACCGTCGGGCCCGCGCTGCAGCGCGACCGCCGGTATCGTCACCGCGTCCTTGCGGATCGTGATCAAAATGCGGATGTGCACGAACTCGCCGGGCCACAAGCGCTTGTCCTCGTTCTTGAACTCGGCCTTCAATTGAATCGTGCTGGTGCTCTGGTCGATCAGATTGTTGATCAGCAGCAGCCGGCCTTCCGCCAATTGCTGCTTTTCGTCCTGGTCGAAGGCGAGCACCGAAACGTCACCGTGCAGCATGGCCTCGCGCACCGGGCCAAGGTCGCTTTGCGGCAAGGTGAACACCACCGTGCACGGCACGATCTGGGTGAGCACCGTCAGCGGACCGATGTCGTTGGTGTGAATGATGTTGCCGATATCGACCTGGCGGAAACCGACCACGCCGTCGATCGGCGCCGTAATGGTGGCGAAATTGAGCTGGGTCTGCGCGGCCTCGATGGCGGCCTGATCGGCGTCGATCGTCGCCTTGGTCTGATCGACCTTGGCCTGTTGCGCGTCGAGATTTTGATGGGTCTCGAAGTTCTTTTGTACGAGCGTCTCGAATCGCGCCAAATCCTTCTCGGCGTCGATCAGCTGGGCTTGGTCCTCGCTTTTTTTCGCAACGGCCTGGTCGAACGCGGCCTTGAACGGTGTCGGATCGATCCTCGCCAGGACGTCGCCAATGTGCACGTCCTGCCCCTGCCGGAAATCGATCGAGACGAGCTGGCCGGTGACCTGGGCGCGGATGGCGACGGTGTTGAGCGCCTGAACCGTGCCCAATGCGTCGTAGTAGATCGGCACGTCGCGCTGCGTCGCTTCAGTCGCCGTCACCGGAACCGTCGGCGGCCCAGCGCTCTGGGCGGCCTGCGAACTGCCGTGCCGCCAAAAAATCCCCACGGCGGCCAGGCACGCCAACGCGATCCCGGCAACCGCAAAAAAAATCCGCCGGGGATATCGCCCGGTCATCCACGTCTTCATGGTCTAGATATACCTTGCTTGTCGTACCGCTCAAACGTGAACTTTCTTCCCGCGCCGCATCCTTGTCGGTCCGCCATCGCTGTCGGCCCCGTGCGGATTATAGCGGCTGGCTAGAACGTGCAATGACCCGGGCATTAAAGTTAATTAAGGCGGCCGACTGGGCCGCCGATTAACGATGCCGATCTAACGCCCCGCCGAATTCGAGTTCGCGCTTGATCGGGCAATAAACATCATGGCTATTTGTTCTGCAATCACAGTCTGAAAGCCGGCTATTCTGGTGTTGTCCCGATCTGAAAATTCTGGTCCGGATCTCGCGGTGGTGATCCGCGCCTTCGAGGGCGGCGGCGCGCAGCGGGACATGATCCTGCTTTGTAACGCGCTCCTGGCCAGGGGCATCGGCATCGCGGTCTTGGCGCTGCGCATGGACGGTCNNGCTACGCCGCCTGATCCGCGACCTTAAGCCGAACCTTGTTATCAGTTCGGAGGCGAACCTCAATCTTTGCACGCTGATCGCCGTGCGGACACTGCCACGACGCCGCCGGCCGAAACTTATTTTGCGCGAAGTTGGCAGTCCGTCGATCGCCCAGTACCGCGATCCCTATCTACAGAACCGTATCGCCTATCGAATCCTGCGCCGTGTTTACCGCTACGCCGATCGCATCATTGCGCTGACCGAGGGAGCGCGGCGCGATCTCGTCCGGAATTTTGCCGTGCCCGAGGGTATCATCGCCATGATGCTCACCAATGCCGTGGTACCTCCGGCTACAGCCGACCGGATTGCGCAGTGGGACGGAGAAACCGGGCGCGAATCCGATCTCGTCGTCTGCGTCGGCCGGCTGTCTCCGGAAAAGGACCAAGCCACCCTGATCCGCGCGATGGGCTTGCTGCCGGCGGGGCGATCCTGGCGCCTCGCCTTGGTTGGCGACGGCGCGGAACGTGGCAATCTTGAAGCTCTCGCGCGCAGTCGGGGTCTGAGCGACCGTATCCTGTTCACCGGCCAGGTCGACGATCCGTTCGCCTGGATGCGGCGGGCGCGCCTCGCGGTGTGCACCTCGGTTTATGAGGGGCTTTGCAACGCTATCATCGAGGCGCTGGCCTGCGGCACGCCGGTGGTCTCGACAAACTGCCCCTACGGCCCCGCCGAGATCCTCCAGGGCGGCCGCTACGGCACGCTGACGCCGGTCGGCGACGCCGGCGCCATGGCCGTGGCAATCGAAGCGGCATTGAGCGCTGTTCCGGACCGTGGCGCACTGATGGCACGCGGCCAGAATTATACCGCTACGCGCGCCGCCGAACGGTTCCTCGAAATCGCGGCCGAACTGCGGCCCAAGTCGGCCTCGGCCGACGGTCCCTTCGTCGTGGCAAGGGTGTTGTGAGGCCGGCCACGCGGTAGCCGCTCGCGCGCTTCACGTGCGCGATTAGATTTCATTTATTCTCTTATCGAGGACCGACTGAGATAATCGAAGACCGTGATGCTTCCATTGCTGTGCATGTGATGCGTTCCGCATATGTCGTTTTTGAAATATGGGTCCACCTCCGCGATACAGGTTTCGCGATAGGAGCTTTCCGTAAGCTCGACGATTTCGTTGATCAGCGCTCGGCGGCCGTACAGATCGAAGCCTTGTCCCTGTGACACTCTAAAAATCTTGTCGCCGTCCCTCAAAAGGCCTCCGTTTCTGGCGCGGGAGGCGTCCACCACAATGGGGTTATTCGCATGCGGCGCCCAGTCTCCGAACGGAGACGATGCGTGGAAGATCAGCAGTTCCGAACAATGGTCGTCGCTGTCTATGGGATCGATGTTCGTAAACATCCACCATCGGCCATTGCGCTCGAATATCATCGTATCGCCCGCGGAGACGTTCTGCATGACGACTTTTTCCAGCGTCCAACCGAGCGGAAAGTCGCGGCATTTGTAGATCCGAATATCTCTATTTTTGTGAGTCTCCGGGCACATGAAGAGCCCCCCCTGATATTCGAATATGTAGGGGAACGACAGATGGAACGGTTCGCTTAACGCCACGCCGGCGCGGACCGCTTCATTCTCACGAAGCTCATAAACTGCGATTTCGCCGCGATCCTGCCCATAATCGAAGTCCTCCATAAAACAAAAGCTCTTGCCGACTTTGGTCACGACGAAGGGGTCGGCTAAAAAGTGAAACGGGGGATTCTCTATTTCGATGCCGCGCCACAAAACTGCGTTTCGCCAATCTGAATGCAAAAACGCAACGCGCCATCGCAATTCGCGGCCGCGCAGTATGTTCGCCATGTTCCGCGTGCGATAGGAAAGCTGATTAAGCGCGTAAGTTACGGTCTGCACGGTGTTGGGAGCGCGATACAGTCTATCGGAATAAGGCACTGACGGCAGCGCATCGGGCAGGGTTCCGCCCAACGCAATTCTGCCGATGAGTCGTTTCAGGTAGTAATTCGACTTTTCGTAGACTGAGGCCTCATTGAGTTGAAAGTAGCTTCTTGTCGGCAGTTGGCCGCGCATCAGAACAACGCCGCCGTCAAGCTCTTCGGTGAGAACTTGAATCGTGAATCCCGTCGTCTCTTGTCTAAAATACACCTCCCAGAACGCCGCCGGGAGGCCGCGGTTGATTCTGTTGTCGGCGTGGTGAAACGAGAGAATGCCGAGGCGCGACGCGCTTAGAATGCCGCCCTTCAGAATGCCGCTGCCGCAACGCACCATGATGTCGCAATCCAACTCCTTCACCCGCTGTATGTCGGCCGCGTTGAATCTGAAGATAAATCCGGATTTCGAGATAATCGGAGAGATGGCGATCATCTCATCGACGACAGAAAACAAGTTGAAGGAGTTGAAGTGATCTGCGTGTCGCAGGGTTTTCTTGAGACGAATCTTTTCGAGGGCGACAATGCCGCGGAACAGCAGTTTTGAAAGCAGCCGAGATACTGTCGATAGCGCGCCAAATCTACGGCGGTGTTGGACAAGCCTCGTTATTTGACCGCGAAATGGCCCGTTCGCAATCGCGGGGTTGGCCGGATGCAAGATTAATACGGCGTGCATAGTCTCCTGCGATTGAATCCACTGCGCCAACTCGAAAACATACTTTGACGACATATTGCTGTCGGCAAGCAGCCCGATTTTGAAGCCCTTTCCGTCAGCCCTTTGACCGGGCTTAGGCGACTGCAGGTCAGTGGAAGAGTCGGGGCGCATCAACGCCACCGCGGCGAGCGATGGGCCAGAAAGATGCGGAGGATTCTCGGCGACTCGACGAGATATCGCCGCCACATCCGTGCCGGCTCCCGCATCAGGCGGTAGGCCCATTCCAGACCGAGTTTCTGCAGCCACAGTGGCGCTCGGGCGCGGACGCCGGTCAGAAAATCGATCGAGGCGCCGACGCACAGCGCGACGCCCGATTTGCTGCCGAGTTCGCCAAGCGCCTGGGCGATCAGCTCCTGCGCCGGGCAACCGACGCACAACAGAGCAATGTCCCAGGTCCGATTCATACAGGCCCGGGCGACCGCAAGCCGCCGCTCGGCGCTTTGCGCAAGCCCAGCCGGGGCGGACAGCACCTCGAAATCAATGCTGGGGTAGCCGGCGCGCAGCGCTGCTTCGGTGCCGCGCGAGGGTCCGACCACCAAGATCCGTTTCGGCGCGCAGATGTGGTCATGCCGGTTCAGCGCGGCAAACAGCGACGCAACCAGATCGCTGCCGGTGACCAGCGGCAGCGAGTGCCGGTCAAGCCGCGCCAAAGTGCGGATGATGCGGCTATCGCACAGCGACAGCCATGCGGCGCGGTAGATCGGCAGCAGCCGGCTGGGATCCTCATGCGCCGCGACGACGTGGTAGGCGTTCGGCGTGACGACGTAGCGATAAGGCGCGCCGGTATTTTCGAGGATAGCGTGCAGCGCTTGGCGCTGCGTCAACAAAGCGAACCGCAGGCCGAGAAATTCGGCGTGTTGGATTTCGCCCGGTCGGTCAGGAGGCGCTTGCGGCGGTTCGTCGTTGGCCGCGTCTGCAGGCGCCATGGCTGGCGAGGGCAGCATCGCTAGGGCACCACCGCGCCTTCGCCGGCGGCTTCGACCGACGGCAGGCTCAAGAGACCGAAGTGATGCACCGCGAAGCCGCCGCACAAGGCGAAAATGCCGGCGTCGAGAAGGAGCGGCAGCGACTGACCCGATACCAGCCCGGCGGCGGCGTGGGCGCCGAACACGAAGAGTATCGCCAACGACGGCATGACGCCGAGCGCGGTGAGGTCGATCGGCATCCGGTACCAGCGCCGCCCCAGCAGCATAAAGGCGACGCAGGCGACGATGCTGGCCACCATCAAGGCTATGGCCGCGCCGTGTGGGCCGAACGCCGGAACTAGAAGAATGGAAAGTGCCGTCGAAACCACGAGAAACAAAAGCGATACGATGAGTTCGAGATAACTGGCATTGGTGAAATAGATCACTTGCGCAAAATAGAAATTGCGCATGGTCGCGAATGCGAAGGCAATAGCAAAGATCGGAATGAGGTCGCGGGTCGGTGCGATGAACTCCGGCTTCAGCACCGCCTGCAGCACGACGTCGCCGAACACGATGAAAAATGCAGCGCCGAAAGTCGCCGCGGCGAGGCATGCATTGAAGGCCTTGCGCAATGTCTGATTGGCGGCCTCGTTGTCGCCGCGGTTGGATTGCGTCTTTGCCACCGTGACCAGCGACAGGATGATCGCCTCGCCGAGCACGCTGAAACTTTGCCGCAGCACGTCGGCGACGACGCCATAGGGCCCGAGCGTTGCCAGTCCGAGATAATGGGCGAGCAACAGCCGGTCGATGCTCTGACCCACCGCGGTGACGCCGAACGACAACAACAGCGGCCAGCCGTAGCTGACGATATGCAACGACGCGGAACGCGAGAAATGCGACAGGCGGAGCTTGGACAGCGTGGCGAGCGCCGGCGTGGCGGCAAAGATATGCGCCACCGCGATGGCGATGGCGAGGCCGCGCGCGCCGCCGCCGCCCAATAGGCTCGCGCTGCCGAACCCGACCATGAGCACGGTGCGCAGGATCATGGCCAGCGCCGCGCCACGGGCGTTGAGCAGCGTGCGGGCGACTTCGAAGGCCGCCTCGTACAAGGTGATGCCGCACACCAAAGCAAATACGGCGACGAGAAAGCTCGGCTCGAACAGGCCGAGCAGTCCCAATGTCAGCAGCACGAGCGCGACGAGGGTTACGCCGACGCCAAGCAGCCGCGCCAGCGAGCCGACATATTCACCAAAGCGTTCCGATTGGTAAACGCCAAAATAGGCAAAACGCATCCATTGCGCGCCAAAGCCGTAGACAATCAGCGACCACGCGAAGATCAGCACGTAGTGGCCGTACTCGGCGGGGCCGGCCAGACGCGAAAAGATGGCGACGGCGAGCAGATTTCCTGCGGCCGACACCGCGCGCGCGCTCAGATAGAGCAGGCCCGACGTGTTAAGCATTCCGCGTGATAAGTCATTGTTGATGTGATGAAAAGTGGGTACGACAGCTTTCACTGAGTATCGTTAAGTCGTATCTGCGAAATCAACAAAAACGAAACGGGTGGCGAGTGAAGCTGTGATGCGTATTTTGCAAATTATACACGATCGTGAACGCGGCGGCGTCCAAAAACTCGCAGCGATGATCGAAGACGGGCTCTCTTCGCGGCGTTTTGCCGTCGAAACCGCGTATTTGTATCCCCATGCCGGACTGCCGACGTTAGCCAAGTTCGTTTACGTGTTGCGCACGGCGCGCCGTATCTGGCGCGGCGATTTCGATACGTTGATCGCCTATCAGTCGAGCGCGTCCATCCTGGTCGGCGTCGTGGGCTGGCTCGCGGGCTGCCGGCTGCGCGTCGTTCACCAAACGTGTACGCCGGGCCAAATGCCGCGGCCGCTGCGGTTGTTCGACAAGCTTGCCGGCACGCTTGGTCTCTATACGGCAAATATCGTCAACAGCGCGGCGACCTGGGCCGAGTTCGCCCGCTACCCGGCGCGTTATCGCCGCGCGATGATCCTGATCGAACACGGTCTCGACGCGCCCGCCCCGACGCACAACCGCGAAGCCGCGCGCCGGCTGTTCAATCTGCCGCTATCGCAGCCGATTCTCCTTAACGTCGGCCGGCTCGCGGCGCAAAAGAACCAGGACGTGCTGATCCGTGCGCTGACGTGCCTGCCGCAAGCGCATCTCGTGCTCGCGGGCGCCGGTCCAAAGCTAGACGCGATGCATACGCTCGCCGTCACACTCGGCGTCGACGACCGGCTGCACCTGCTCGGCGCCTTACCGGCCGAGGATGTCGCCGATTTATATGCTGCGGCCGACCTGTTCGTATTTCCCTCGACCTGGGAGACTTTTGGGCTCGCCCCCGTCGAGGCCGCCATGGTCGGCTTGCCGATGGTGGTCGCCGACCTTGCGGTGCTGCGCGAGGTGTTGCGCGCGGACGGCACCGAGCCGGTCGCCTTCGTTGCGCCGCACGACACCGAGGGTTGGATCTCGGCCATCGGCAAGGCGCTGGCTGCTGCGCCTGCGGCACGGACCGTTGCCGCATTCGCGAGCAATATAAGTCGCAAATATTCCCGCCAGCGTATGATCGAAAGTTATCTCAGCCTGTTCGAGGCCTATGCGCGGCCGGACCGTCGCGAAGTCGCCGGATTGCAGACGACCGCGGAAGAGGCGCGGCCTTGAATCGCCGCGCCTTGCGGCCCTGCGCGTTCGCCGCACTATCCATCATCGCATGGTCTTTCGTCTCGGCTTTCGCGTGTGGGCCGGCCGTTGCCGCCGGCACGGCGCCCGCGTTCAAGCGCGGCGCAACGCTGGTCGAATTCTTCGAGTTTCCGGCGACCGTCGGCGACGGTACGGCCAAAGCCTATGCCAACCCGCCATTTTCGCATGCGCTGTCGGCGTTGAGCTTGTTCGATTTCGACGCGCTGCGTCGGATCGGTTTCGATCATATGCGCGTTCCGCTCGATGTCGGCCCATTGTTGCTGGGCGATGAAGCGGAGCGACAGCAGATCATCGATCAGCTGGTCGCGGTCGTTAACGCGCTCAATCGTCATGGGCTGGGCGTGCTCGTCACATTGTTTCCGCCGTCGCTGCACCATGAATTGCCGCAGGCTTATCTCGACGGACTGGACGGTCCGAAATTCCGCGACTATTCGGCAGTCGTCGAACGCATTGCCACGGCATTGAGCTCGGTTCATTCCGGCGTGGTCGCGCTCGAGCCGATGAACGAGCCGCAATCGCAATGCCAAATCCGCTTCGGCACCGATTGGTCGACTTTCCAGCAAGTCATGGTCGAACGTATCCGCCGTATCTCGGCGCAGCTGCCGCTTTTCCTCACCGGCGGCTGCTGGTCGAATATCGAAGGCATCGTGCTGCTCGACAGCGATCTGCTGCGCGACCGGCGCAATTTCGTCAGTGTGCACTTCTATTATCCGTTCCTGTTCACCCACCAGGGCGCCAGCTGGTCGATGCCCTATCTCGCCGGCACCATCGGCGTGCCCTATCCGGCGTCGGCAGGACAGTTGGATGAGACGTTGGCGCTGACGCGCGCGCGCTTCCGCACGCTGCCGCTGCCGCCGAACGTCGACCGCGCGGCCGCTCAGACGCAGGCGGAAGCGGAGATCGAACGCTATTTCAACGAGGNNGGCGCAGGGCCCGGCGCAGATCCAGGAATGGATGAACAAGGTGGCAGATTGGCAGCGGCGCCAGCAGGTCGGTTCCGATCGGATCGTCTTTACCGAATTCGGCGCCATGAAGCAGACCATCGCCGGCCTGGAGGTCGATCGCGCCTCGCGCACGCGCTGGCTCCGCGACGCTTCGGCCAGTATCGCCAGCCACGGCTGGGGCTGGACCGCCTATGTGCTACGCGACGATCCGTTCGGCCTCTACGCTCATATGAGCGATCGCTATCCCGATCCGGATATCCTGCGCGCTTTGCAGCTCGACGCGCCGTCGGCCTTCCCCGCGGAGTGAACCCCGGCGGGGCGGCAGAGTCGTTACGCCATGGCGCGCGTCACCGAGAGGTAGCGCAAGCCGAAAGTCGACGTCATGAAGAAGAACCAGACTTCGCCGACCTGCTGCAGGATCGAGCTCTCGAAGCATGCCGCGTAGACGCCGTAGAGGCAGACCCGAAGGAACAGCGTTTGCAGCGCTCTGGTGTGTGGGTCGGGCGATTGCCGGCAGAAATCGACGATCGGAAGAATGACCACCCACACCACCACAAACAGCATGCCGGGAATGCCGATCGTCAGCGCCAGATTGAGATAGGCATTGTGGGCGTCGGTCGCGGCGTTGGCCCAGGTCACGCTGTCGCCGAGCCCGTAGACGACCTCAGGCGTGCCCCAGAACGTCGAATAGCCGTAACCGGTGATCGGCCGTTGCGCCACGGCTTGCAGACCGAGCTGCCAGATTTCGGTTCGTCCAGTGAAGGTCGCGTCCGGCATGATCGCTTCCATCAGCTTGCGCACCGGCTCGAACAGCACCGTGCCGATGGAACACAAATTGAAGATGAACAAGATCGCGACCACCAGAAAGACGCCGAGCGCGGGGTTGCGGCTGCGGCCGATAATGGCGGACAGGATCAAGGCCATGGGCAGTACGCCCATCGCCGTCTTCGATTGTGTGAAAGCGAGAAACACCGCCGACAGCACGACAATCGCGCCGCCCAGCACCAGGCTGCGCACCCGCGCGACGTAGAAGCCGATGAAGACGAACAGCACCATGGTGGCGCCGGCGTCGTTCTTATGCGGAAACACGCCACGCCAATTGCCGTCATGCTCGGGCTCGAGAAAGTCGGTGGCATGGTGGATCGAAAGCTGCGGCAACAGCAGCACGCCGAGATAGCACGCGAGCAGCACGATAAGCGCCGCGGCGGCTATCAGGTCGCTGAACTGCCGCAAATTCTTCGGCAACAGCAGCACCATTGCCGAAAGACTCATGACCACGAGCGCGAAGGACAGACGCCGGGCGGCGAGCGATGGCTCCCACGATGTCAGCACGCTCAGCACGCACCACGCCACTGTTCCGATCAAAACCGGACGCAGCAACAGCAACAGCCGCCGCGGCTCATGACAATAGGTCCACGTCGCGAAGGCAAGGAACATGCTGGAGAAGGCGATCTGATTGACCACGTCGCCGCCCTCGACCACGGCTTGCGGCGGTATCGAGAGGTCGACAAACGGATGAAAGGAAATCCAGGCCGCCAGAAATACCGAGAGGAAGAGAACGCTGCGGACCAGCGTATCGAGATCGACCGCCGCGTGGCTCGCGGCGCCGGCCGAAACCCGGCCACCGAGCTTCGCCATCGCGCTCATGCTGGACCGGCTCCGGTCAGCACCGCACCGCGAACTTTTTGCGCGTCGAGGCCGAGCCGCGAGATGAAGTGTCCGGCCGCGCTTTCGTCATAGTCCGCGGCTCTGGCGACCAGAAGGATGTGGTCGACAACGCCGGCAAAGAAACCGAGGCCCGGATCGCCACCACCGATCGCCGCGACAATTACCAGGTCGTAGCGCTTGGTCTGCTCGAACGCCCGATTGAGATCGCCGTCGTAAATGCGGCGGTCGCGCCGGCTCTCCGGCGAGACGAACAGCATCAGATTGATGTTGGTTTCGCGATCGAGCTTGATGACGTCGGAGAGGAGCCGACGGCCGACGGCTACGTCGACCAGACCCGCGTCGCTCGCTTCGGCATCGATCGCCGACAGCGTGCGATGCTCGAGATCGGCATCGATCAAGAGCACGCGTTGGGTCGCCGCCGCCACCGCCGCAAGCGCCAGCGCAACGGTGGCCGAGTCGTCTTCGGCGTCCGCGGCAATGACGAGAACGCTTGGATTGCCGGGCGCAACATGGCTGGCGCGCAATTCGTCGTAGACCCTGTGCATTTCGCGGGCGAACGGTGAGGCTGGATCGTCCACCGCGCTCAGGCCGAACGACACGTCGGCGGCCGGCAATATCGCCAGCACCGGCACGCCGCGCGGTGCGGCGGGCCAGCATCCCATGGCGACAAGCGTTCGGCGCAATGCGTCGCCGACGCTCCGACGCCGGTCGCCGGCTTGCGCCGGCGGCCGCACCAGCACCCAGCCGGTGCCGGCGGCGGCGCCCAGCAGCATCGCTCCCAGCGCCACGATGAGGTTCGGCGGCGGCGAACTGCGCCGTTGCGGCAGGTCGGCCTTGGACAGCACGCGAATGTTCTTGGTATCGAGCTGTTCCTGCTCGCCGGACTCGCGGGCGCGAACCAGAAACGCTTCGTAGATCGAGCGGGTCGCCTGCGCGTCGCGTTCGAGCTCGCGCAAGCCCACCATGGCTTCGTTGGTATTGATCGCCGTGTGCTTGAGCGCCACGAAATTGTCGGCAAGCATCTGTTCGCTCGCCTTGGCGCTTTCGTATTCGGTGCGCGACGCGACCGCGACGCGATCGACTTCAGCGTCGATCATGCGTTTGAGCCGGTCCGCTTGCGCCTCGATATCGATGACCGCCGGATGGCGGCCCCCGAGCGTTGCCGTCTGCTCGGCTTCGCGCCGCACGATCTCGGCATATTGGCTGCGCAGCGCGGTGATGGTCGCCGACTGCAAGGCTTCCGGGAAGGCGCCGTTCTCGTTCTTGGTGCGCTGCACCGTTTCGACTTGATCAAGGCGCGCTTTGGCCTCGGCGGTACGGGCACGCGCGGCGCCGACCTGATTGTTTAATTCGGTGATCTCTTGGTCGGTCACCAACTGGCCGTTGGCATTGACAATGTTGTTGCGGGCCTTGAAGGCTTCGACCTTTTCCTCGGAATCGCGCACGCCGTCTTTCAGCTCTTTGAGCCGTGCGGAGAGCGACTGCGAGACTTGCCGGGCGGCATCGGCCCGCACGCGCGTCTGCTCGTCGAGATAGGACTGCGCGATCGCATTGGCGATGCGCACCGCTTTGCGCGGATCGCGGCTGGTGACGCTGACGTCGACCACAAAGGTTCGTTCGGCGCGTTTGACCACGACACGGCGTTTGAGCTCATTGAGCGCGGCGAGCGTATCGCCGCCGGGCAAGGCGTCCCTGCCCATCAACACGTTGAGGAGCGACGGGCCGCGCGCGAATTCCGGATCGTGGTCGAGCCCTTCCGAACTGACGACGCGCCGCAATACCGTGTCGGAGGTCAGGACGTTGACCTGGCTCTCGACCTGCATCAGAGCGGCGTCGCTCATTTGCGCAGGCTGCGTGGTGTCGTTGCCAACCGCGCGCAAGTCGCTCGGGTCGATGAGGATTTGCGTGGCCGCCGTGTATTGGCTCGGTGTGAAGCTGATAAGCAGCACCGCCAAAGCGAGTGCCCCGATCGTCGCGTAGAGGATCGTCGCCCGGCCGCGCCAGAGCGCGGCTCGAATCTGCGCCAGATCGATTTGCGAAAGCGGCGCCAGTCCGACGGCGAAATCGCCGGACCCGACGGCTGCTGATCTGATTTGGCGCGGCGCTTCGAACATTCACCACTCGAATGTCTTCGCTCTACTCTGTTGCGGCCTTGTCGCGGCGGATAGCGCTTCGGCGCGAAAAGCCCGCCGCACAGCTCATCAAACGTGCACGCGGCCGGCCAAGTCCAGAACTATCCAGACCTTCTGGTATGGTTAATCAATTCATAAGGGATCAAGGTTAACGAGCGGTGTATGCCGCGGTCGGCACGACGGTCTGGACCGCCGGGCGTTCCGAGCGGCCGCTCACAGCCGCCGGAACACTCCGGAAATCGCGGCGATGATCACCAGCACGGCGACAATGGGAATCCAAATCAGCGCCGCGCCGATCAGCGCCAGCAGCAAGACGCCGCCGAGAAGACCGACCACGAGCATCAGAAGCGCGAAGCCGAACGGGCCAATCCTGCTGACATAGACCCGATGGGTACTGCGCGCCTGGGTGAAGCCGTAAGGCGGCGGCCAGTTCGGACCGCGGCCGCGGCTATTGCCGCGCTCTGGAGGCAGGATCTCCGGTTCCGCGCGCGGCCGCTCCGGCTGGTTCGATGATTTTGCCATTTATCTCACCCGCGCAGCATCGCCTGGTCCGATGCGCACCGGCTACTATGTAACCTTTGCACGGACGACCACAAGCGGCGCTTTGCCGCCGCCGTGCGGGGGTCAACGCGCGTGCGTCCGCGCATGATGCTCGTGCAGAAATTTTGCCAGCTGCTCGCGCAAGCTTTCGTCTTGCTCGCCCCGGTGGCCGAGCACGATGGCGCGCTCGAACAGCCGGTGTTGCAGCTCTTGCGGCAGCTCGCTCCAGAGATCGGCGGCAGCGGTGCCGAGGGCATGCAAATAGCGGTCGGTGACGTCGTTGACGACCTGATCCGGTTCGCTCATGCCGATACTCCGGGCGGCGCATGTGCCGCGGATAGAAATGCAAGTATTCACCTAATGACGATAGGAAACAACGCCGGCATATTCGGGTTCCCGCCGCAATGCCGCACGCTGGCCCGGTTTGGTCGTTATTCCGGCTTGATCCCGGCCTCGCGGATCACGTCGCCCCAGCGCGTCGTCTCCGCCTTGATGAAAGCGCTGGTCTCCGCCGGAGTGCCGCCGCCAGCACCGATGTTCAGTTCCCGGAAGCGATCGAGCAGATCGGACGCATGCATCGCGGCGTTGACCGCGTCATTGAGCTTGGCAACGATATCGTCGGAGGTTTTCGGCGGCGCGGTCAGTGCGTGCCAGGTATCCGATACGCAGCCCGGCACGCCCGTTTCTTGCAGTGTCGGGATATCCGACAGCGACGGCACTCTTTGTGCGGTCGTGACCGCGAGAATTCGCGCGCGCCCGGATCTGTGCAGATCGAACGAGGTCGCAAGCTCATTGAACATCAGATCGACATTGCCGGCGAGCAGATCGGCGATTGCCGGCGCCGTTCCCCTGTAGGGCACATGGGTGAGCTTGGTGTGGGTGAGGGTCTGAAACAGCTCGGCGGTGACATGCGAGGTGGTGCCGATGCCCTGCGACGCATAATTGAGCTTGCCGGGATTCGCTTTGGCGTAGGCGACAAACTCCGCCACGCTTTTGAGCGGAAGGTCGGCCCGCACCAGAAGCACGTTGGCGACGTGCGACAGGATAGCAACCGGCACGAATTGCGTGGGGTCGTAGTTGAGCGATTTATAGATGAACGGATTGGTCGTGATCGGCGAGGGTTGCGATGCGAGCAGGGTATAACCGTCGGGCAGCGCATTGAAAGCCGCTTCGGCGCCGACACTGCCGCTGACGCCGGGCTTGTTTTCGACGACCAGCGGCTGACCCAAGCTATCGCGCATTTTGGCCGTGACCAGTCTGGCGATGGTGTCGACGCCGCCGCCGGCCGGGACCGGGACGATGACGCGGATCGGATGGTCGGGAAAACTTGCCGCGCCGCCTTGCGCGATGGCCACTGCCGCCGCGCCGGCAGCGACTATGACAGCGACAACGGCGATCAACGGGTAACGTCGCTGCATGCAAGATCTCGGATCCGCGATGGTAACGTGATGCCATAGCGCAGATCGGCGCTTAAGTCCCGCGACGCGCCGCCGCCACGCGGGGCATGCGCGCGGCGGGCGCTTGCGAACAGCCAACGCGGCGCGCCGGACCACGAAGCGGTTTCCACTTTCCAGGATCACGCTCTAGGATCGCAGCCAAAACGCGGGAAGAGGCGCCGGCATGGGTAAAGTCGATTTCATTCTGGAAGAGCTCGTCACCGCCAATCGCATTCTGGCCAACGAGGGCATCGTCGATTCGTTCGGCCATGTCAGCGCCCGGCATCCGGAGCAGTCGGACAATTATCTTTTATCGCGCGCCCGCGCTCCCGAGCGCATCGAATCCGACGACATCGTCGCCTATAGACTCGACGGCAGCGCCGTCGACGACCGCGGTCGCGCGCCTTATCTCGAGCGCTTCATCCATGGTGCGATCTACGAGGCGCGTCCGGACGTGCATGCGGTGGTGCACAATCATTCGCCGAGTGTAATTCCGTTCGGCGTCACCGGGAAAAAGTTGAAGCCGCTGTTGCACATGTGCGCGTCGTGTGGCCACGAAGTGCCGGTCTGGGATTCGCAGGATAAGTTCGGCGATACCACGCTCTTGGTCAGCGACATGGCGATGGGCCGCGATCTGGCCCGGTACCTGGGCTCGCGTCCGACGACCTTGATGCGCGGCCACGGCGCGACCGTGGTCGGCCGCTCGGTGCGCCACGCCGTCTTCGTCTCGGTCTATCTCGAAGTCAGCGCCAAGCTACAGATGCAGGCAATGGCGCTGGGCGAGATCAAGTTTCTCACCCCCGGTGAGGTTGACCAGATCACCGCGCGCGTCAACGATTACACGCTCAACCGCGCTTGGGAAAACTGGGCGCGGCGAGCCGGGCGGCAGATGCAGGAGGATTCCGGTAAGGGCGCGGGCGCATAAATTAAGACGCTCGAGCGAACGGTGGGCACACCGTCAGAAAAAGAAAACAGCGGAAACGCCAAATAACCGAGCCACAGGGGAGGCGCAGCCATGTCGACGATCTCAATCGTTCCGAGCGCATTGAAATGCCGGCTCACGGCGTTGTTTCTTGCCGTTGCGGCAGCGGCGACAATCTCATTGCCGAGCGCGCAGGCCGCATATCCCGATCACCAGATCACGATCATTGCTTGTTTTCCGGTCGGCGGCGGCACCGACCTCGCGGTGCGAATCATCAATGTGCAGCTCGGCAAGGCGCTCGGCCAGCCGGTGATCGTCGAAAATCACGGTGGCGCCGGCGGCTCGATCGCCACCGCCTTCGTCGCCCGTGCGCCAGCGGACGGCTATACGCTGTTGGCCTGTTCCAGCGCGTTCGAGGTTAATCCGAGCCTCTACGCGGATGTCGCCTACGATCCGTTCAAGGACTTTGTGCCGATCATGGTGATTGGAGAATCGCCGAACGTCTTCGTCGTCCCAGCGCAGTCAAAAATCAAAACCATGAATGAGCTTATTGCCCAGGCGAAGGCTAACCCCGGCAAGCTCAATTGGACCAGTTCAGGCGTCGGCACGACCCCGCAACTCGCCGGCGAACTGCTCAAGGCGAAAGCGGGCATCGACATGGTGCATATTCCGTTTGCCGGCTCCGCTCAGGCCGGTACGGCCGTGATCGCGGGCCTCGTCGAAATGTATGTGGCGAATTACGGCTCGGTCAGCGGTCTACTCGCCGCCGGCGAAGTGCGTCCCATTGCCGTGACTTCTGCCAAGCGTTGGCCGGATTTTCCGGATGTTCCCACCCTCGATGAACTCGGCATCAAGGACGCCGAATCCGGCACATTCCAAGCCCTCTTCGCGCCGGCTGGCACGCCGACGCCGGTCATCGATCGGCTGGCGAAAGAGCTCGCCGCGATCCTCGCGCAACGCGATATCCGCGAAAAATACGCAACGCTCGGCTTGCCGGTGGTTGCCGAAGGGCCCGACGCGTTCCGCGCCCGCATTGCGCGTGAGGTTCCGATGTACAAGGCGATCATCGACCGGGCCGGGCTGAAGATCAAATAGGCGCGGACGGGCAAGCGAACGCGTCCAGACCCGTCGGTTCTTCATCTCGAAGCTGCGGTCGCTTATTCCGCCGCGAGGCGAACCTCGGGCGCCGCGGCGCGCACGTCGGCGTCGACGTGCTTCTCGTACTTCGTGAAGTTTTCCTGGAACATGCGCACCAGCTTGCGCGCGGTTTCGTCGAACGCCGCTTTGTCCTTCCAGGTCTTCATTGGATAGAGCAGATGCGGTTCGACGCCGGGCACCGAGGTTGGCACCGCGAAGCCGAAATAAGGATCGGTGCGGTAGCTGGCGTCTTTCAGCGAACCGTCAAGCGCACCGGTGACCAAGGCCCGCGTCGCCTTGATCGGCATGCGGCGGCCGACGCCGTAGATGCCGCCGGTCCAGCCGGAATTGACCAGCCAGCAGTCGACATTGTGCTTTTTGATCAAGTCGCGCAGGAGATTGCCGTATTCGGCCGGCGGCCGCGGCAAGAACGGCGCGGCAAAACAGGTGGAGAATTCCGGCTGCACGCCGACCAGGCCCTTTTCGGTGCCGGCGACCTTGGCGGTGTAGCNNGCCTGCGCGGGCGTGAGCTTGGCGATCGGCGGCATAACGCCAAAGGCGTCGGCGGTGAGGAAGATGATGTTCTTCGGCTGGCCGGCGCGGCCGGTTTTCGACGCCAGCGGCATGAATTCGACCGGATAGGCCGAGCGGGTATTTTCCGTCAGTTTGTCGCTGTCGAAATCGCAGACCCGGCTCTCCGGATCGAACACGACGTTCTCAAGCACGGCGCCGAAGCGGTTGGTCGCGGCGTAGATTTCCGGCTCCGCTTCCTGCGAAAGCTTGATGCATTTGGCGTAGCAGC
>PLTE01000261.1 GCA_003164375.1 Hyphomicrobiales bacterium
ACCTCGACGCCGTAGACGTCCTGGAATTTCTGCACCATGGCGCGCGGACAGGCCGAGCCGCCGATCACCACGCGTTTGAGGAACGGCAGCTTGCAATGATGGGCTTCCAGATGTTGCAGCAACATCAGCCATACCGTCGGCACTGCGGCCGTGAAGCTGACGCGGTAGGTGTCGAGCAACTCGTAGAGCGACGCGCCGTCGAGCTTGGGGCCCGGCATCACCATGGTCGCGCCGACCAAGGGCGTGGTCAAAACCAGTCCCCAGCAATTGGCATGGAACATCGGCACGACCGGCATGACCACGTCGCGCGCGCCGACACCCATCGCATCGGGCTGCGCCGCCATCAGCGAGTGCAGCACGTTGGAGCGATGCGAATAGACCACGCCCTTGGGCCCGCCCGTCGTGCCGGATGTGTAGCACATGCCGGCGGCGGTATTTTCGTCGAACGATTTCCAGGCGAAGTCGCCGTCGACGTCGGCGATCCACTCTTCGTAGGGCACGGCGTTCTTCAGCGTTGTCGCCGGCATGTGCGCGGCGTCGGTCAGCACCACATAGCGTTCGATGGATTTAAGCTTGTCGGCGAGCTTTTCCAGGAGCGGTACGAAGGTAAGGTCGACCATCAGCAAACGGTCTTCGGCGTGGTTGACGATGCCTGCGATCTGCTCGGGGAACAGGCGCGGATTGATGGTGTGATAGATCGCACCGATGCCCATGATGCCGTACCAGGCCTCGAGGTGCCGCCACGTGTTCCAAGCGAGCGTAGCCACGCGGTCGCCGAGTTTGATGCCGGCTTTGTCGAGCCGCTGCGCCACCCGGAGCGCGCGCTTGCGCAATGCGGCGTAGTTCGTGGTGTGGAACGGGCCTTCGACCGAGCGCGTAATGATTTGCCGTTCGGCGTGATAGGTCGCGGCGTGATCGATGACGCGATGGCACAACAGCGGCCAGTCCTGCATCAGGCCAAGCATGGCGTTCCCCCTATCTCGACTTTATCGGAAGGTTACCTGTCCCGGCCGGCCAGGCAAACTCCTTCGTTGGGGCATCGCACAATGCCGCGCCGCACAACAGCTTGTCTGCCGGCCGGCAGATGGCCTAAAGCATGTCCGCCATCGGCTCGATCCCACAACGGACGGCGCCACGATTGTGCCGGAGATGTTCGCGTGAAATGGGC
Organism: Hyphomicrobiales bacterium; assembly: GCA_003164375.1. Classification (GTDB taxonomy): domain Bacteria; phylum Pseudomonadota; class Alphaproteobacteria; order Rhizobiales; family Xanthobacteraceae; genus BOG-931. The sequence goes on from PLTE01000261.1 coordinate 1,169, forward strand.
TGTCGTCATTGCCGTCCTGTTCAGCGCGACTGCGATGGCGGCGGCGCAGGACGTAAGCCGTCCAAGCGCCGTGCCGCCAGCGCAACGAACAAGACCCGCGCATGGCGCAGCACAGGCGGCGCAGCCATTGGCCGTCGTCATTCCGCAACAATTCGCGCCGTCGCAAGAAGCCTATGCGTCGATGCCGGAAAGCGCCGACGCCGCGGCGCCGGCGGCGCCGTCGGCCTGCCAGTCGCGCCTGGCCAAGATCGCGGCGTTTCAGGCGCTGCCGCTTCTGGTCGGCGCTGGCGAGTGCGGCGCGACCGATGTGGTGCTGATGGATACCGTGATCCTGCCCGATCAGAGCAGGGTCGCGGTGACGCCGCCGGCGACGCTGCGCTGTCCGATGGCGGAACAGGTAGCGCTTTGGGTGCGCATCGACGTCGTCCCGTCGCTGAAGGATTTCCCGCCGCTGCTGGGCGTCGACAATTTCGCGTCCTATGACTGCCGCGGCCGCAATAACATACGCGCCGCCCAGCTGAGCGAGCACGGCCGCGCCGATGCGCTCGACGTGCGCGATTTCAAGGTCGCCGACGGCCGCGCACTCACGCTGACCGACGTCAATGTCGCCAAGGATTGGCGCGCGGCGATCCGCACCAGCGCCTGCGCGCGGTTCTCGACGGTGCTTGGCCCGGGCTCCGACGGCTTTCACGAGGAGCACATCCATCTCGATCTCGCCGAGCGCCGCAACGGCTACAAAGTGTGCCAGTGGGACGTGCGCGAGCCGCCACCGCCGCCGGTGGTGCAGGCAAAAGAGGCAACGCCGTCAACTAGCGACGCGGCGGCGCCGGTCGCCGACACTGCAACGGACGACGAAGACGCGGCGCCGATTCCGCTTGACGAAGTGCCGCTGCCGCGGCCGCGCCCGAGAACTGCGAATGCCGCGGACGACGGATCGATGTCTTCGAGAAAGTCGCGCAGCAATTGACGTAAAAAAAGGAACCGGGCACTGCGCCCGGTCTCAATTTTCGCATCGGCCTGTAGCGGCCGGTTTAGACGACGCGAGGATTAGTCGTGCTTGATAACGACAGCGCCCCTGTCGTGATGATGCCAGTCGTGGTGATGATGATGATGACCACCACCGATAACGACGACCGGATCGGCCATCGCGGGCGCGGCGTAGGGAAGAGCCAGTCCGAGTGAGACCAGGGCGGCAAGAGTAAGAATGAACGTTCGCATTGTTGACCTCCAAATGGCGTTATCTGACGCGACAACAATTCGCGCGCAGAGAAACCGTTCCGAAGAGAGTTCTGAACGAATATTCAGACGCGCTTGCATCTGCTATGAGGACAAGACTCTGACGCTGCCACGATAGTGGCAGCGATACGACCGTACTGCCAAAGGACAACATGTCTCCGCTCAGCAATATTGCGTCCCGCGACGTCGAAACGCTGGTGCACCCCTATGTTAATCTCGCCAGCTTTCGCGAGACCGGCCCGCTCATCATCGAGCGCGGCCAGGGCGTCTATGTCTACGACTCAGACGGCAAGCCTTATATCGAGGGCATGGCCGGGCTGTGGTGCACCGCGCTCGGCTACGGCAACGAGGAATTGGTCGAAGCCGCGGCGACGCAGATGCGCAAGCTCTCGTTCGCCCATCTGTTCAGCGGGCGCAGCCACGATCCGGCGATCGAGCTCGCGGAAAAGCTCAAAGAGATCGCGCCGGCGCCGATATCCAAGGTGTTCTTCTGCAATTCAGGATCGGAGGCGAACGACACCCAGGTCAAACTCGTCTGGTATCTCAACAATGCGCTCGGCCGGCCGAAGAAGAAAAAAATCATCAGCCGCGTGAAGGCCTATCACGGCGTAACGGTTGTGGCGGCGTCGCTGACCGGCCTGCCCGCCAATCACCGCGATTTCGACCTGCCGCTGCCGGGCTTTTTGCATGCCTCATGTCCGCATCATTATCGCTTCGCGCAAGACGGCGAGAGCGAAGAGCAATTTTCAGCACGCCTGGCCGAAGAACTCGACGCGCTGATCGTCAAGGAAGGCCCGGATACCGTTGCCGCCTTCATCGCCGAGCCGGTGATGGGCGCGGGCGGCGTGATCGTGCCGCCGCGCGGCTATTTCGAAAAAATCATGGCGGTCTGTCTAAAACACGACGTGTTCATAATCAGCGACGAGGTGATCTGCGGCTTCGGCCGGCTGGGCACGCGGTTCGGCTGCGAAAAGCTCAATTTCGTCCCGCAGTCGATTTCGATCGCCAAGGCGTTGTCGTCGGCCTATCTGCCGATCGCCGGTGTCATGATTCCCGAAATCATGTACCAGGCTCTCCTTACCGAGAGCAAAAAGATCGGCGTCTTCGGTCACGGCTTCACCTACGGCGGCCATCCGGTTTCCGCCGCGGTTGCGCTCAAGGCGATCGAGATCTACGCCCGCGAGCGCGTCGTCGAGCGCGCCGCCGAGCGGACGCCGCAATTCCAGGCGCGGCTTTCGGCGCTCGGCCGGCATCCTCTGGTCGGCGAAGCGCGCGGGCTCGGTCTGATCGGTGGGAGGGAACTGGTCGCCGACAAGACCAGCAAGCGTTCCTTCGCCCCACAGCACGGCGTCGGCGGACGCGCGGTACAGTTCGCGGAAGCCGAAGGCCTGATCGTACGCGCCGTGCTCGGCGACGTCGTGACGTTGTGCCCGCCGCTCGTCATCAGCGCGGAGGAAATCGATGAATTGTTCGACCGGCTGACCCGGGCGCTCGACAAAACGCTCGATTGGGTGACCCGCGAGCGCCTCGCGCAGTCGTGAAGGCCAATGTGAGGACCATGCATCGAGTTCCTGCCGCAATGAACACTCCGTTCATCTCTCGCGCGCTATGAGGCTGCGGTGGATATCCGGCATCGGACCGTTATGAATTTGACCGCCAGCAAAGGCCTCGGCATCGCGCGAGCGGCAAAGCCGCGGCTGACGCGGCGACGCTTTCTCACCGCAAGCGCCGGGCTCGTCGGGCTATCCGCGACAGCGACCGGCGCCTATGCCGGCGCGATCGAGCCACTCGGCCTCGTCGTCACGCCCTATGCGCTGACACCGCCGGGCTGGCCTGCTGACCGAAAGCTTACGATCACAGTCATTGCCGACCTTCATGCCGGCTGGCCCGACATGCCGCTGCCGCATATCCGTCACGTGATCGACACCGCAAATGCTTTGCGGTCCGACCTGATCGTGCTGCTCGGGGACTTCAAGGCCTGGTACCGGTTCAAGATGAAACCTGTCGCCGACCAGGACTGGGCGGCGGAACTGACACGGCTGGAAGCTCCCCTCGGAGTTTGGGCGATCCTCGGCAACCACGATTGGTGGCACGACCTCGAGGGCGTACGTGGCGCGCTGGCCGATATCCGCATCCCGCTACTGGAAAACGAAGCGGTGCTGCTGGGTGAAACCCGACAGCGGTTCTGGCTCGCAGGGCTCGGCGATCAGATCGCTTACCCGCTCGGCGGTGGCCAATTCCGCGGTGTCGACGACCTTCCGGGCACGCTGGCGCAGGTCAAGACCGACGATCCCGTGCTGCTGTTGGTCCACGAGCCGGATATTTTTACCAAAGTGCCGTCCCGCGTCGCGCTGACGCTCGCCGGCCATACCCATGGCGGTCAAATCCGCGTGCCGTTCGTCTGGCAGCACTTCGTACCATCGCAGTATGGCGCCCGCTTCGCGTATGGCCATGTGATCGAGGACAACCGCCACCTGATCGTCTCCGGCGGGCTCGGCACCAGCATCGTTCCGGCCCGCTTCGGCGTGCCGCCCGAAATCGTCCACGTCACGCTCGGCGCCTGAACGTTCGAGCAGGATGATTTATCTCCGAATCGTCATCCTGCTCTAACTGTTGGTTTGTTGCCTGTCCGGACCCATAACCAGTTTCGACTTTTGCTGGACACGCTCTCATAAGCAAACGGCGCCGACCGAGGTCGGCGCCGCGCACCCCCCGATATTCGCGGATGGCTTAGAACGGTTTCGTTGATGCCGGAGGCTCGGAGCCGGCCGCCACTTGCGGGCTATACGGCGCATCGCCCTGCTTCGGCGCCAGCACCACGACGATCGTGCCGACCTTGACGCGGTTGTAGAGGTCGATCGCGTCTTCGTTGGTCATGCGGATGCAGCCGGACGAAATGGCTTGGCCGATATATTCGGGCTGGTTGGTGCCGTGGATGCGGTACAGCGTATCCTTGTTGCCGGAATACAAATACATGCCGCGCGCACCCATCGGATTATGCGGTCCGCCGGTGACGTAGGCCGGCAACGGTCCAAGCCGTTGCTGCTCGCCTGACGTCGGTACCCAAGCCGGCCATTCTTCCATGCGGCCAACCTTGGCGACCCCGCTCCAGACCTGAGCCTCTTCGCCGACGGCGATGCCGTAACGAATCGCTTGGCCCTTCGGCAACACGTAGTAGAGGAACTTGCTGTCGCTATCGACGACGATCGTGCCCGGAGCTTCCTTACGGGTGTAATCGACGATGTGGCGCTTATAGGGCTCAGGAATCGCGGCCTGCGCATAGGGCAGGTTGGACATCAATTCCTTATCGCGCGCATTCCAGCCGACCTGCGTTGACGGCTCGAGCGTCTCCTGCATGCAGCCGCCCAGCGCCACGCCGATGATCAAGAATGCGATTATACGCGTGAACATCACTCGCCTATCTCTCCGCCCGCCCTGCGCCCCGGCCGATGAATAGTGTGAATCCCAATACCCCAAACCGCCGCAGCCATGCCAGTCGATACTTCACTCCGACTGCAAGGTCTGCGCCGACTGTTGCAGGAATGCCGCAGTCGCCTTGGTCAGCGTGGACAACTGGCCGATAAGCACGGCCAATTCCCCGTCTGGTCGCGCCCGGTCAGTATGGTCCCGAGACATTAAGCAAGAGTTTACCACAATCCGTGCAGGTAGGCCGAATGCTTGGTTGCACGATCGGAATGTCACGGCGGCGCACTATTTGTCGCCCATTTCCGCCGCAGTCATCGCCTAGAACTTGATCATCGCTCATCGACAAGGGAACGGGGTTCCGAAATGACGAACTTTACCGCCGAAATGGCCAAGAAAGCCGCCGAAAAACACACAGGGCAGACAAAGTCAGACGGAAACGGTGCCGAAAATAACAGCCTCGACAGCCGCTACGGTCAGATCGGGATATCCGCTGTCGCCGCGGCAGCTCGCTATCAGGGCGACGCCAAGAACCCGGCCTATGCGCCAGCGCCGGCCTGGCGGCGCGGTTACTCCGGCGAAGCCGCATAAGCGGAGTCTTCCACCGCGGCCACGTCCAGCCAGAGTCGGACGCAAAGGGGACGAGGAGTCCCCTTTTTCATTTGGAATTTACGCCAAACGCATCACGGGTTCAGTGGCTTGCCGGAATGCGCGGGGACGACTCCCGCGTCAGCCAGACCTCTAAAGCCGCCAACGTCGCCACGATGACACCGATCACCACGTCAATGGTCATCGCGTCGCTGTCCTGGAAGCCGAGCAGCCAAGGCGATACGATCAATACCAAGCCTGCGACCAGAATGAACCACTCCTCCCACACCGCAAAAGCGGCGAGCGCGGCAATCGAAAGTACCGCGATGATGATCCCGACAACCGATGCGGTCTGCCATTGCACGCCGATGGACAGATCGAACAGCCACGGCGAGAAGAAAAGAACACCGCTGAGAATGAGGTTCACCACGTCGCACAAACGCACGCTCGACCAGTCGTCCATGATGTCCTCGCTGCAGTGCGCACACGATCCAGCGCTGGAGCAACAGCAGGCGCCGAGTTTGGTTCCGTCTCGCGGCATTCGACAGGCGCAAAGCGACGTCGAGAAAGGCGGCGTGACGTGAGTGAAACACGCGATCTCGCGGCAGGCTTCTCGGCTGGCGAAATCGAAGCCGGCCGCAGGATGTTTACCGGCGAATGGAACTTTATCTCGGCCGCAGGCTCGCTGCAGTCGCTGCCGCCGATGCGCGGGCCGGAAATCGCCTTCGCCGGCCGTTCCAACGTCGGCAAATCGTCGCTGATCAACGCCCTAACCGGCCGCCGGGCGCTGGCCCGCACCTCTAATACGCCCGGCCGCACCCAGGAATTGATCTTTTTCGGTGGGCACGATCGCCTCGTGCTCGTCGACATGCCGGGTTACGGCTATGCGGCCGCGGCCAAGAGCAAGGTAGCCGCCTGGACCAGGCTCATTCACGATTATCTGCATGGACGCGCCACTTTGGCGCGCGTCTACGTCCTGGTCGATGCACGCCACGGCCTGAAAGCCGCCGACGATTCCATTCTCGATACGCTCGGCCGGGCCGCGGTCAGCTACGAAATCGTGCTTACCAAATGCGACCAAGTCGGCGAAGCTGAACTGGCCGAGCGGACCGAAGCGCTCAAGGCAGCGATAGGCAAGCGCGCGGCGGCCTTTCCCGATCTGATCGCCACTTCGACGCATACCGGCGCCGGGATCGAGAATTTGCGTGCCGCCATCGCGCGGCTTCTCGCCGAACGGGTCTATTGAAGCGCCGGGTCTATTGAAGCGCATTGTCGTGCGGCCGTCACGCGGCTAGAAGACTTTCGCTAAATGCCGGGAAGAAGAAGCCGATGAGCACGACCAACCCCGTAAGTCCCGAGGTGCAAGCCCGCATCCTCGCGGAAGCCTTGCCCTATATGCAGCGCTACGACGAGGAAATCGTCGTCGTCAAATATGGCGGCCACGCCATGGGCGCGGAGGATCTGGCACGCGAATTCGCCCGCGATATCGTGCTGTTGGAGCAGACTGCGATCAATCCGGTGGTCGTGCATGGCGGCGGCCCGCAGATCGAAGCCATGCTCAAGCAAGTCGGCGTTGAGCCTCATTACGCGGCGGGGCTGCGCATCACCGATGCCAAAACGCTTGAAATCGTCGAAATGGTGCTGGCCGGCTCCATCAACAAGCAGATGGTCGGCTACATCAACGACGCCGGCGGCAAAGCCATCGGCTTGTGCGGCAAGGACGGCAATATGGTGGTTGCGCGCAAGCTGACACGCACCGTGATCGATCCCGATTCCGCGATTGAAAAGGTTGTCGATCTCGGCTTTGTCGGCGAGCCCGACAAGGTCGATACCACCGTGCTCGATACCATCCTCGGACGCAACTTGATCCCCGTGCTGGCGCCGGTCGCCGCCGCAGCCCATGGCGGCACGTTCAACGTCAACGCCGATACGTTTGCCGGCGCCATCGCCGGCGCGCTCAAGGCCAAACGGCTCTTGCTGCTCACCGACGTGCCCGGCGTGCTCGACAAATCGAATAGCCTGATCAAAAAATTGTCGGTCGACGACGCGCGTCGGCTGATCGCCGACGGCACCATCTCCGGCGGCATGATCCCGAAAGTCGAGACCTGCATCGAGGCGCTCGACCGCGGAGTCGAGGGCGTCGTCATCCTCAACGGCAAGGTGCCGCACGCCGTACTGCTCGAATTGTTCACCGAGCTCGGCGCCGGCACGCTCATTCACAATTAGTTCTTGCACAGTTGGCTCTTGGCTTCCCGCACCATATTTCCCTTGGCGCCCGGCATCGCCGCCGGCACCGCGCTCGGCATCTCCGATGTGCTGTCGAAGATCGTGCTCGCAGACGGCGGCGACGTCCTCACCATGCTGTCGTTCCGCAGCATCGTCGGCCTCGCCTTTGTCGCGACATGGCTGCGCTTCGGACCGAAGCCTTCTGCCGACCCGCGCGTGCGCTTTATCGCGATGGGCATCGGCATCCTGTTCGCCGGCCTCATCTTCTGCTTGTTCAAGGCGATCGAGGCGATCGACGTGCCGACCGCGATCCTGTCCTACTTCACCTATCCGCTGCTGACCGGTCTGAGCGCCGCGGTCGTCGGTCTTGAGCCGGTGCGCTGGAAGGGAGTCGTGTGCGCCATCGCTGCGTTTTGCGGCTTAGCGCTCATGATTGGCGCCCATCCGGCCGGCCTTGCCGTCGCAGGCGTCGCCTATGCGCTCGGCGCCGCCTGTTGCCGCACCGGCGTCCTGATCGCCACGCGTGCCTATCTGGTCGGCGCCGACGCGCGGCTGACGACATGGTATTCGATGTTGTCGTCGACCGCCGTGTTCATCGCGGTGTCATTGGCAAAGCAGACCTGGAACATGCCGCAAACAAATGTGGGTGTGGCGTGTCTGGTCGCAATGAGCCTGGCGACAACTGTCTCGATTTTATTCGTTTTTGTATCGACGATGCGCATCGGCCCGTTTCGGACCGCGCTGATCATGAATCTCGAGCCGCTGACGGCGATGATTCTCAGCGCGCTCGTGCTCGGCCAGATCATCACGCCGATCCAGGGCCTTGGCAGCGCCGTCATGTTGGCCGCGCTGGTCGCATTTCAATTGTGGCGATGAGCATATGGTAGTTCTACGGATTCTGACCTTGGCGGCGGCGAGATCAAGTTCAGTTGATCCGAATCACGCCTCCGTGTCACAAACTCGGCCAACTTTGCGCCCAAGCTCCGCCGGGTAATCACAGAAAATGTCCGCGCTTAAGTGAGGATGGGGCCATGCGAGGCTTCCACAATAGTTCCTTCGACCCCCAGACTCTTGTCGTTCTGGAAACGGCCTTCGACGAGGCGTGGCTGACGCTCAAGGCGATCGGCAATACCACGGTGAAACCCGACGAACTGGCGCGCTGCGTATTGCGGCTTGCCATGGAAGGCGAGCGCGACCCGGTACAATTGCACGACGGCGCGCTCAAAGGTCTGATTCCGGCGACAGCCTGGCGCGAGGCCGGCTGAGCTTTCGCTGCCGATTGCTTCACGAATGCGCAGCGAATATCGCGACGCCTGCAACCGAGACAGCGGCCAATGCACCACAGAGCAACGCCCACACGAATGGAATAGACTTCCACCAAATCCGCCGCATCGATCGCCCCCGCGCAGGTTACAACAAAGCTGATCCTTTTTCAGGATCCCGGTTCCCACCGCTGCGGGTCATGCTTTAAAAGTGATTCGGCACACATCCAAACTGCATCGCCGAAAGCCCTCGCCGACAGCCGTCACACGAAACCATCACCTGCAACCATCACCTGCAACCATCACCCGCAACCATGCCAACAACGAGTCGCCGGAATAAGCAGGGCTCCGCCCGCGGCGTCGGCAAACCCTGTTTCAAGCATGTCGAAACCTGGGTGTTCGATCTCGATAACACGCTCTACCCGCACCATCTCAATCTGTGGCAGCAGGTCGACGAACGCATCCGCGACTACATCGTCGGCTTCCTCAAGGTCACGCGTGACGAAGCGTTCCGGATGCAAAAGGATTATTACAGGCGCTACGGCACGACCATGCGCGGATTGATGGAGGAGCACGGCCTGCAACCGGACCAATTCCTCGAAATCGTGCATCAGATCGATCATTCGCCGCTTACGCCCAACCCCGTGCTTGGCGCGGCCATCGCGAAGCTGCCGGGCCGCAAATTCATCCTCACCAATGGCACGCGACATCACGCCGACGCAGTGCTCCGCCGGCTCGAAATCGATAAGCATTTCGAAGATGTGTTCGATATCAGAGCAGCCGAACTCGAGCCTAAGCCGCGACCGCAGGTCTATCAGCGCTTCCTTCAGCGTCACCAGGTCGATCCGACCCGGGCGGCGATCTTCGAAGACCTCGCCCGCAACCTCGAAGTGCCCCACGCGCTCGGCATGATCACCGTGCTGGTGGTACCCGAAGGCACCGGCGTCGTCTTGCGCGAGGACTGGGAACTCGCCGGCCGCGACGCGCCGCATGTCGATCATGTCACCGACGATCTCGCCGGATTCCTGGGTGAAATTGCGGCTGCTTGACATCGTCCATGCCTGCCCCGACAAACCGCGCAGCGGGGACCATGTTCATGTCGTCAGCCGAGACTGCCCAAGATACTGCCCAGAATTCAACGGCGAACCTGGCCAATGCCATCGATGCCGCGTTCGAGCGGCGCGACGAGATCGGCCCATCGACGAAGGGCGAGGTTCGCGATGCCGTCGAGAACGCTCTTGAGCTTCTCGATCGAGGCGCCGCGCGGGTCGCGGAGCGGGTAGCCGACGGCCCATCGCGTGGGACTTGGCGCGTCAATCAATGGCTGAAGAAAGCAGTGCTGCTGTCGTTTCGCCTCAACGATATGAGCGAAATCCCGGGCGGACCCGGCCACGCGGTGTGGTGGGACAAGGTGCCGTCCAAATTCGATCATTGGGACGACAAACGTTTTCGCGGCGCCGGCTTTCGCGCGGTTCCGGGCTGCGTTGTGCGTCGCTCCGCTTATATCGCGCCGGGCGTGGTGCTGATGCCGTCATTCGTCAATCTCGGTGCCTATGTCGACCAAGGGACCATGATCGATACCTGGGCCACGGTCGGCTCCTGCGCGCAGATCGGCAGGAATTGCCACATTTCCGGCGGCGCCGGCATCGGCGGCGTGCTCGAACCACTGCAGGCCGGCCCGGTCATCGTCGAGGACAACTGCTTTATCGGCGCCCGCTCCGAAGTCGCCGAGGGCGTCATCGTGCGCGAAGGCTCGGTGCTTTCGATGGGTGTCTTTATCGGCGCCTCGACCAAAATCGTCGATCGCGACTCCGGCGCGACGATGCAGGGCGAGGTGCCGCCCTATTCGGTGGTGGTGCCGGGCACCCTCGCGAGCAAGCCGAACCGCAACGGCGAACCGGTGCCCAGTCTATATTGCGCCGTCATCGTAAAACGGGTCGACGAAAAAACCCGATCCAAGACCAGCATCAACGAACTCCTTCGGGACTGAGAACACGAGAATTAAAGCAAGCATTGCCGATGGATTGGCCTTATCTCCTCAACAATTTCGACGGCCGCATTAGCCGCAAGACGTTCTGGATTGCGATGGCGGCGGTGACGGTCGCCGAGATTTTTGGCCACCTCCTCGCCGAGCAAATCCAGGGCGACCGGCTCAGCGCCATCGTCGACCTCGCCTTCACCTATCCCGAATTCGCGATCGCGGTGAAACGCGGCCACGATCGCACCGTGCCGCTATGGCTGTTGATCGCGTTCTTCGGCGCCGGCGCCATCCTCGACTTGCTCACGGTGCTCGAAATGACCGGCACCGAGGACGAGCCCAGCATGCTCTCGCTCCTCATCGCGCTGCCATTTACCGTGTTAGGTATCGCTCTGCTCGTCGAACTAGGCTTTCGCAGGGGTACACCCGGTCCGAACAAATATGGCCCGGACCCGCTCGCACCCAACGCAATGCCGCCGCGGACTTGACTGAACCTCATCGCGCGATCACCACTGCCGCTATGACTGCCGATCCCGTCGCCATCGCCCGCGATCTTGTCCGTTGCCGGTCGGTCACGCCGGAGGACGCCGGCGCGCTCGGCCTTTTGCAGGGACTATTGGCGCAAGCGGGATTCGACGTGCATCGCATGACATTTGCCGAACCCGGCACCGCACCGGTCGAGAATCTTTACGCGCGGATCGGCGCGGCAAAACCCAATCTCGTGTTTGCCGGGCATACCGACGTGGTGCCGCCGGGAAACGAAGCCGCATGGACGCATTCGCCCTTTGCCGGCGAGGTCGCAGGCGACAAGCTTTACGGCCGCGGCGCCGTCGACATGAAGGGCGGCATCGCCTGCTTTGTCGCCGCAGCGCTCGATTATCTCGACGCCAATGGCGGCAAGCCTGAGGGTTCGATCTCGCTCCTGATCACCGGCGACGAAGAAAGCGTCGCGGTCAACGGCACGATCAAGCTCCTGCAATGGGCCGCCGCACGCGGCGAAAAATTCGATCACTGCATTCTCGGCGAACCGAGCAATGTCGAAACGGTTGGCGACACTATCAAAGCCGGGCGGCGCGGCTCGCTCAACGGCACGCTGATCGTCACCGGCCGCCAGGGCCATGTCGCTTATCCCGATCGCGCCGACAACCCGATCCGCAGCCTCGTCACGCTGATCGCGGCGCTGCAAACCCCGCTCGACGAAGGCAGCGCGCATTTTTCTCCGTCGAACCTCGAATTCACCTCGGTCGACGTCGGCAATACGACGGTCAATCTCATTCCCGGCGAAGCGCGGGCGCGCTTCAATATCCGTTACAACGACCGTCACAGCCAACCCGCGCTTAAGGCGTTGCTCGAGCGACGCGCGCAAACCGCGGCGGCGGGACGCATTCACTATGCATTCGATTGGCAGCCGTCGAATGCCGACGTCTTTATCACCAAGCCCGGCCCGTTCACCGATCTCGCCGTCGCGGCCATCACCGAAGTCACCGGCCGCACGCCTCGGCTCTCGACCAGCGGCGGCACCTCCGACGCGCGCTTTATCAAGGATTATTGCCCGGTACTGGAATTTGGCCTGGTCGGGCAAACCATGCACGCGATAGACGAGTGCACGCCGATTAAAGACCTTGTCACGCTGACGGCAATCTACCGGCGCATCATCGAGCGTTATTTCGCTTGAGCCGAAGATAAGTAGAATCCCGCCTTATTCCGTTCACCATTCCGCGCGACGGTGCTGGGGACGCTCTTGATTTGAACTAAAGACTGGCGAAAGACTTCTAAGGACTGGGCGACCGACCGTTCGAGTGTGCATCATGCGTCCTGCCGCAATTTACGGCTTTCACTTTTCAACCTCATCCCTTGCCGCCTGGCTCCTCGCCGCGGCACTGGCCGTGCCGTTCGCCTCGGCGGCGCGCGCGAATATCGTCATTACAATCGACAAAAGCACGCAGCAGATGTCGGTCGCGGTCGATGGCGCGCAGCGTTACACGTGGCCAGTTTCGACCGGCCGGCCCGGTTACGACACGCCGAACGGCAATTTCAAGCCGAACCGCATGGACGCCGACCATTTGTCCCAGGAATGGGACAATGCGCCGATGCCGCACACGATCTTTTTCGACCTTCATGGTCATGCCATCCACGGCTTTTTCGACGTCAAGCATCTCGGTCTGCCGGTGTCGCACGGCTGCGTGAGGCTGTCGCCGGACCACGCCGCGACGCTGTTCGATCTCGTCAAGACCGAAGGCATGGGCAACACCAGCGTGGTCGTCGCCGGCCGTACGCCAGGCGCCGATAACAGTCCGGTGGCACGGGCGCGTCCGCAGGAGAACGAGACCGCCTATTCCGCCCAGCCGACGCCGGTCGCTCCACCATATGACCAAGCACCGCCGCGGCCGTCGTACAGCCAGCAAGTCTACGGCCAACCCGCATACGGTCAGCGCTATTATGCCCAGCCCCAGCCCTATTACGGGCAGCCGCAACCCTATTACGCCCAGCCGGGCTATCCGCCACAACCGCCGCCGGTTTATCGGCAGTGGTAGAAGCGTTCACGCCGTATTGAGTAAGCGCCGCGCTGGTGTCATCCTGTCGGCGCCGCAGAGGGAATAGTCTTTAGCGTCCGCTGTTCTTCGCAGCGGACGCTTTTTTGACCGGGAGGATGGTAACCATGTCGATTGTTCGCCGTACTGCTTTGGCGGCTGGCATTGCCGCCGTCTGCATGCTCGCCGCGCCCGCCGGCGCCCAGCTGCTCGAGCACAAAGACGTCTCCTACGACCTCGCCCGGACCCTCGCCGAGGGCGCCATTGCTGCCTGTAAAGAGAAGGGTTACGCGACGTCCGCGGTGGTGGTCGATCGCGACGGTGAAACACTGGTGGCGATGCGCGGCGATAAAACCGGCCCGCACACGATGGAGAATGCGCGGCGCAAGGCTTATACGGCACTGACTTTCAAACGGACGACTACGGAATTCGCCAAGCAGTGGAATGACGGCAATCCGGTCGTTCGCGCCCAGGCCACGCTGCCCAACATCATCCCCAATCCGGGCGGGGTGCCGATCAAGGTCGGCGATGACGTGATCGGCGGCATCGGCGTCTCCGGCTCGCCGGGCGTCGACGAGGACTGCATCAACGTCAGTCTCGACAAAGCGAAAGACCAGTTGAAGTAATCTCGGCGCGGCTGCTTTTTGCTGCGCCTCATTCCGGCTCGATACCGGCCGCCTTGATCAGCGTCGTCCATTTCACCAACTCGACTTTCACGTAATCGGCGAAACCGGCCGGACCTGTCCAGTAGATCTCGACGCCGCCGTCCCGAAAGCGGTCGCGCACCTCCTGGCTCGCCAAGGCTTTCTGAATCGGGGCGGCGAGACGATCCACGACGTTTTGCGGCAAACCGGCCGGCCCGAATATGCCGGTCCAGGCCAGCAGGTCGTAGCCCGGCATGACCGTCGCATCCAAGGTGGGAAGGTCGGGGAGCGCCGGGTCGCGCTGCTTGGTCAATACGGCAAGCGGCCGGATTTTGCCGGCTTTGAGCATCGGCAATCCGGTGCTGAAATCCGGCACGCCCATTTGGATGTGCCCGGCCATCAGATCCGTCACCGCCGCCGGATTGCTGCGATAGGCGACCGGCACGATGTCGAGATTAAGCCGCCGTTTTATCGTCTCGACGGTGATCCGTCCGGTCGAGTTGCCGTAGCCGGCCGCAAGCTTGCCGGGATTGGCCTTGGCATAGGCCACAAGCTCGGCCATCGATTGCACCGGCAGGTCGTTACTGACCGCGACAAAGGACGGGAAGCTGCCGACGCGGGCGATCGGCGTGAAATCCGTGATCGGATCGTAGGGCACGTGCTTGAACAACGCCGGTGCCGCGGAATGGGTGCTGTTCGAGGTCAATAGCAGCGTGTAGCCATCGGGCTTGGCATGCGCCACATCCTCCGCCGACAGCATGCCGCCGGCGCCCTCGCGGTTCTCGATCACGAATGGCTGGCTGAGCGAATCCTGCAGATATTTGCCAATCAGGCGTGCTGCCGTATCGGTCGCGCTGCCGGCGGCAAAGGGTGTGACGATGGTGACCGGCCGAACCGGATAGTCCTCAGCGAAGGCGGGCGCGCCGGCGCCGGCCATCGACAGCAACAACAGCGCCGAGCGACACAGCCGGCCCATTCCATTCATGGCGATCCTCCCGCTTTACGATTTTTCTCAGGCTTGTCGCCCGGCCGGCTCTGCGTATCTGACTTGGCTCCATCAGATTTGGCGCCATCAGACTTTGCCGGCGGTGACGGGTCAAGAAGTATGGCAGGCCTTTCGATCCAGCTTCTGAAACTTGAGCGCGAAATAGTCGAACGGCTTCATTCTCCCGGCTTTTTTATGAGCCGCTTATGGGCATCGTACGGCACTCAGGACACCGCTCCTGGGCAGGGCTGCGGCTAACCCAGCCCCCCCAATCGCTCTCCGCAATTGCTTGTGGAGATGTTGTGTACAAAGCCTGGTCAGAAGCGCGGATAAGCTGTGGATGGCGATGTGGAAGTCCTAGTCAGATGCGGCGATAGATGACCTGCCAGCGAGCCTTGTGAATTACGTTCGAGAATATGGAAACTGTAGAAAATTCAATGATTTATCCTACTCAATCCTCCGCCGACACAACGTCGCTTGCGACGCTGATAACCGATGAACAATCGGCGCGCCGGGTTGCCGATCTCATTGCCGAAAGCTTCTTAGCCGACGAGGTCGCCGTGAGCCTGACCGAGGTGGCGGGCGAAGCGGGGGCTGGCCGCTGGCGGGTGGCGATTTATTGTCGCGCCGAACCGGAACAAAGCGCGCTCCGCGCGCTGGCCGCGGCGGCAGCCGGACCGCAAGCCGGCAAGGCGCTCGCCTTCGAGCAGCTCAAGGCGAAGGATTGGGTCGGCTTAAGCCTCGCCGGGCTCAAGCCCGTTGCCGCCGGCCGCTTCATCGTGCACGGCGCGCACGATCGCAACCGCATCCCGGTCAACCGCATCGGCGTCGAGATCGAGGCAGCGTTGGCGTTCGGCACCGGTCATCACGGCACCACGCGCGGCTGCCTCTTTGCGCTCGACCGGCTGTGCAAGTCGCGCGGCAGGGTAAGGCATGTCCGGCGCATTCTCGATCTCGGCACCGGCTCTGGCGTGCTCGCCATTGCCGCAGCACGTTCGCTCCGCAGACGCGTGCTCGCAACCGACATCGATGCCGACTCCGTGCGCGTAGCGCACGGAAACATTTGGCTCAACCGCGCCGGCCCCTTGGTCGAGGTCGTGAACGCGAACGGCCTGACCGCCCAGGCGGTCCGCGCCCGCGCGCCGTTCGATCTGGTCTTCGCCAATATTCTCCTGGGCCCGCTGCAACGGCTCGCTTCGCCACTGACAAAAATCGTAGCGCCGGGCGGACACCTCGTTTTGTCCGGTCTCTTGACCGCACAGTCGAGCGCCGCACTTTCAGCGTATCGCGCGCTCAAGCTCGAACGACGCATCGCGATCGACGGCTGGACGACATTGCTGTTCAGGCGGCCGTTGCGAAGGCGTTCAGACGTTGCTCCCCGCCACAGCCACCCATAGATTGCCCCCCATGTTCGAGGCACATTTCCAGTCGTTCGAGGATCGCGGCGAGAAGGGCGCGAGCGCGGCGCGCGTGGCGGCGCTGCGGGCGGAACTCAAGCGGCGCGGTCTCGATGGTTTCATCGTGCCACGCGCCGACCGCTACCAGAACGAATATGTGCCGCCTTGCGCCGAGCGGCTCGCCTTCCTGACGGGATTTACCGGCTCAGCCGGCGTCGCCATCGTGCTCAACGACCGCGCCGTCATCTTCGTCGACGGCCGCTATTTGGTGCAGGTGCGCGAGGAAGTGGATGCACAAGTCTTCGCCGTGGAGCATCTGGTCGAGCATCCGCCGGCGGCATGGATCGAACAGAATTTGCCGGCTGGCGCCAAGCTCGGCTACGCGCCCTGGCTGCATACGGTTGACGGCGCCGAGCGGCTCGCCAAGGCTTGCGAAGCAGCGCGGGCAAGCCTCGTCGCCACCGACGACAATCCGATCGACGCCGGCTGGACCGACCGGCCGCAGCCGCCGCGCGGCGCGATCGTGCTGCACGATCTGCGCTATGCCGGCGAAACGGCCGAAGCGAAGCTTATGCGCGTTCGTGCCGACATCGAAAAAGCCGACGCCGATGCGCTGGTGGTCTCCGATCCGCACGCCGTGTCGTGGCTGCTCAATATCCGCGGCAGCGACGTTCCGCACACGCCGGTGGCGCTCGCCTTCGCCATGGTGCCGAAGAACGGCCGGCCGGCGCTTTATGTCGACGGTCGCAAGCTCGACAATGACATCCGTCATCATCTTGAAGAACTTGCCGACGTCCGCGAGCCGGCGGATTTCGAGCGCGATCTGATCGCGCTCGGCAAGGCACAACGCGCGGTGCGGCTCGATCCGGCCGCCTGCCCCGAGGCGATCGCGCGCCTTGTCGTGGCGAACGGCGGCAAGGTGCTGCGCGGCAGCGATCCGATCGTGCCGATGAAAGCGGTCAAGAACGCAGCCGAGATCGCCGGCGCCCGCGCGGCGCAACAGCGCGACGGCGTCGCGGTGACGCGTTTCCTCGCCTGGTTCGACCGCGAAGCGCCGCGCGGCAAATTGACCGAGATCGACGCAGTCGCGGCGCTGGAAAGCTTTCGCCGCGATACCGGACTGCTCAAGGACGTGTCGTTTCCCACCATCGCCGGCGCCGGCGCCGACGGCGCGATCGTGCATTACCGCGTCAGCCGGCGGAGCAACCGGCGCATCGCGCCGGGCGAACTCTTTCTCGTCGATTCCGGCGGCCAGTACGAGGACGGCACCACCGACATCACCCGTACGCTTGCGGTTGGCACGCCGAGCGCCGCCATGCGCAAGAATTTCACCCTCGTGCTCAAAGGTCATATCGCGCTCGCGCGGGCGGTGTTCCCGGACGGCACCTCGGGCGCACAGCTCGACCCGCTGGCGCGGCAATTTCTGTGGCGGCAGGGACTCGATTTCGATCACGGCACCGGCCACGGCGTCGGCAGCTATCTCTCGGTGCACGAGGGACCGGCGCGCATCGCGAAACTCGGCTCGGCACCGCTCAAACGCGGCATGATTATTTCCAATGAACCCGGCTATTACCGCACCGGCGCCTACGGCATCCGCATCGAAAATCTCGTGCTGGTCACCGAAGCCGCGCGCGTCGCCGACGCCGAAAAGCCGCTCAACGCGTTCGAAACGCTGACCTTGGCGCCTATCGATGCGCGCCTCATTGAACCAGCCTTGCTGACCGGCGAAGAAATCGCATGGTTCGACGCTTATCACGCGCGCGTGCGCGACACGCTCGCCCCGCTCGTCGATCCGCCGACGCGCGACTGGCTGATTGCGGCGACGACGGAGCTGGGGTGAAGCTCAACGAATGAGCTTCGCCCATTCGTCCTCGGTCAGGACCGCGACGCCAAGCTTTTTCGCTTCCGCGAGTTTCGAGCCGGCGCCCGGGCCCGCAACCACGTAATCAGTTTTCTTCGACACCGACCCGGACACCTTGGCGCCGAGCCGCTCCGCCGATGCTTTGGCCTCGTCGCGGGTCATCTTTTCCAGCGTGCCGGTGAACACCACGGTCTTGCCGGCGACTTGCGAATTGGCGCGCGGCTTTTCGGCATCAAGGATTTTCACTTGCTTGGTCAGCCGCTCCACGATGCCGCGATTGTGGCTCTCGCCAAAATAAGCCTTGATGGCCTCGATCACCGTCTCGCCGATTTGATCGAGCGCATCCATTTCGGCGATGGTTTCCTCGTCGCCCTTGGCCACTTTCAGGCAGGCATCGTGGAAGGCCTGCCACGAGCCGTAGCCGCGCGCCAAAGCGAGCGCCGTGGTCTCGCCGACATGGCGGATGCCGAGCGAGAAGATGAAACGATCGAGCGCGATGTCGCGCCGCTGTTCGATGGCGGCGAACAGATTGCGCACCGATGTCTCGCCGTAGCCCTCTTGCTCCTCGAGCTTAATCTGTGCATTGCGCTTCGGCAGTTCGAAAATGTCCGCCGGCTCCTTGACCCAGCCTTCTTCGAAGAAGAACTCGATCTGCTTCTCGCCAAAACCGTCGATGTCGAAGGCGCGGCGCGACACGAACAACTTCAAATGCTCGATCTTCTGATAGGGGCAGGCGAACTCGCCGGTGCAGCGGGCGCGCGCGCCCTCCTCGCCGGTCGCGGTCTGCTCGCGCACCACGTCGGTGTGCAGAGGACACGGGCATTTTGTCGGGAAGCGATAGGCTTCAGACTTTTTCGATCGCTTTTCCAGCAAAACATCCACGACTTGCGGGATCACATCTCCGGCACGCTGAATAATGACGGTATCACCCTTACGAATGTCACGACCCTCGCGCAATTGCTCGCCGTTGCCACCGATGCCCTTGATAAAATCTTGATTATGGAGCGTTGCGTTCTGGACCACGACGCCCCCGACCGTCACCGGCTCCAGCTTGGCCACAGGCGTCAGCGCGCCGGTGCGGCCGACTTGGATCTCGATGTCCTTGATGACGGTCGTCGCTTTCTCGGCGGGAAACTTGTGCGCGATCGCCCAGCGCGGCGAGCGCGAGACGAAGCCGAGGCGGTCCTGCCAGTCGAGGCGGTCGACTTTGTAGACGACGCCGTCGATGTCGTAGTCGAGGCTGGCGCGCTGCGCTTCGATCGCGCGGTGAAATTTCAGTAACGCCTCGACCGAGCGGCAGATTTTGGTGAGCGGATTGGTCTTAAAGCCGCATTGCTCGAACCATTTGATCATGCCGGATTGGCTGTCCGCGGGCATTTGGCTCATTTCGCCCCAGGCATAGGCGAAAAAGCCGAGTGGCCGCGACGCGGTAATCGACGGATCCTTCTGCCGCAGCGAGCCGGCCGCGGAATTACGCGGATTAGCGAAAATCTGTCCGCCGCTCTCCGCCTGTCGCTTATTAAGCGCGAGGAAGGCGTGTTTGGTCATGTAGATTTCGCCGCGCACCTCACACACCGCCGGTACGTTTTTGCCCTTGAGCCGGTGCGGAATGTCTTTCAACGTTTTCACATTGACGGTGACGTCTTCGCCCTCGCTGCCGTCGCCGCGCGTGGCGCCCGTGACCAGCGCGCCGTCTTCGTAGCGCAATGACATCGACAGGCCGTCGATCTTCGGCTCGGCGGAAAATGCAATCTCATCATCTTCAGCGAGCCGCAGGAAACGCCGGATGCGGCCGACAAAATCGACCACATCCTCTTCCGCGAACGCATTGTCGAGCGACAGCATCGGCACCGCGTGGCGAACTTTGGCAAAGCGCGCCGACGGCGCCGCGCCAACCCGTTGGGTCAGACTTTCGAGCGTGCGCAATTGCGGGAATCGCGCTTCGATCGCGTTATAGCGCTGCCGCAGCCGATCGTATTCGGCATCCGAAACGGTGGGCGCGTCTTCCTGGTAATAGCGCCGGTCATGCGCAGCGATTTCGGCCTCAAGCCGCGCATGCTCGGCCTTGGCCGCTTTTTCGGCGAGATCGTCGACGGGCGTCTCGGACTTGTCGCGACGAGCCATGGTGACGTTTAACCCACGGCCGCCTTGATCAGCCGCTCGGCGGCGGCGCGGGCTTCGGCGGTGATTTCGGCACCGGCCAGCATGCGGGCGATCTCCTCGCGGCGATGCTCGCCCAACAATTCGGCGACACGGGTCGCGACCCGTTTGCCTTTTGCGAGCGCATCCTTGCTGATGAGATAATGCCGGTCGGCGCGCGCCGCCACCTGCGGCGCATGTGTCACCGCGATGACCTGCACGCCCGACGCCAGGCGAGCGAGCCGTAGCCCGATCGCATCGGCGACCGCGCCGCCGACGCCGGTATCGATCTCGTCGAACACCAGCGTCGGCGCCGAACCGCGGTCGGCCAGTACCACTTTGAGCGCCAGCAGAAAGCGCGCGAGCTCGCCGCCGGATGCGACTTTCATCAGCGGCCCCGGCCGCGTGCCGGGATTGGTGCGGACCCAGAATTCGACGCGATCGAGCCCGTGCGGCCCTTCGCTTTCGCTCTCGACTTGGGTCGTGAATTGCGCCCGTTCGAGTTTGAGCGGTTTGAGTTCGGCATTGACCGCTTTGTCGAGCTTTTGCGCTGAGCGCCGCCGCGCGGCCGAGAGCGCCTGCGCCGTCGAGCGATAACGCGCCGTGGCCTCCTCCGCCTCTCGCTCCAGCGCAGCTAGCCCTTCGGCGCCGGCGTCGATCAGCGCGAGGTCGCTTTCGTAGCGGCGGGCAAGGCCAGCAAGCGCGTCGACCGGCACAGCGTATTTGCGCCCGGCGGCGCGCAGCGCGAACAAGCGCTCCTCGATCCGCTCCAGTTCGCGCGGATCGTATTCGGCCGCCCGCAGCGCCTGTTCGAGATGGGTGCGGGCTTCGTCGAGCGCATTGAGTGCCGCATCGATCGCTTTTACCGCCGGTTCGATCAGCGTCGGCGCCTGCGCCGCACGGCGTTCGAGGCGCCGCACCGCAGTCGCTAAAGGCTGAAGTGGTGAGTTCGGCCCGGCGACGCTGTCCAACGTCGAACGTAGATCTTCGCCGACCTTTTCTGCTTGCATCATGACAGTGCGGCGCTCGGCAAGCGTTGCCTCCTCGCCGGTTTGCGGCGCGAGCCGGCCGAGCTCGTCGACGGCGTGGCGCAGCCATTCGGCCTCGCGCGCGGCACGCTCCACCGCAGCGCGATGATCGGCGACCGCTGCCTCGCACGCGCGCCGCTCGTCCCACAGGCGCGCGACCTCCGCTGCCTCGCCCTCGATGTCGCCGTAAGCGTCCAGCAGCGCGCGATGGGTCGCGGCATCGACAAAGGCGCGATCGTCGTGCTGGCCGTGGATTTCCACCAAGGCGGTGCCGAGCGCGCGCAACACCTGCACGCTGACTGGCTGGTCGTTGACAAAGGCGCGGGTGCGGCCGTCGGCGAATTGCACCCGCCGCACGATGAGATCGTCCTCGCCGGTGAGATCGTTTTCGGCAAGCACGCGGCGCGCCGGATGATCTCCGGCGACATCGAAAGCGGCCGTCACCTGGCCTTGCTCGGCGCCCTGGCGCACCAGCGCCGCCTCGCCGCGCGCGCCCAGCGCCAGCGCGAAGGCATCGAGCAGGATCGATTTGCCGGCGCCGGTCTCGCCGGTCAGCGTGGCAAGGCCTGAGCCGAAATCGATATCCAGCCGATCAATCAGAACGATGTCGCGGATAGAGAGGCGAGCCAGCATCGGGATGACGGGAATTACGTTTTGAGCATGATTTTTTCCAAGAAACGGGACCCGCTTTTCGGAATCATGCTTTGGCAGCGGCGGATATTACCGATTCCCGGCGTCCGCGTCAGTCACCCGGTGCTCGGCGAGCCCACCAGTCCGATTTTCTGGAAAGCGCGGCTGATCCAGGAACCTTTGTTCTCGGTGGTCGGCTCGCCACCGGCGTTCTTCACGAGATCGTAGGAGTCCTTGTACCAGGGGCTGTCCGGAAAATTATGACCAAGCACGGCCGCCGCCGTCTGCGCCTCGTCCATGATGCCGAGCGAGACATAGGCTTCGCTCAGCCGCATCAGCGCCTCCTCGACGTGACGGGTCGTCTGATATTGTGTCACCACCACCTTGAAGCGGTTGATCGCACCGACAAAATCGCGCCTTTTCATATAGAAACGGCCAATATCCATTTCTTTGCCGGCCAGCTGATCGCGCGCCATATCGATTTTTTTCTTGGCGCTGATGGCGTATTCGCTGGTCGGATATTTGCGCACGACCTCTTGCAGGGCATCGATCGCCTGGTTCGCCCGATCCTGATCGCGCGAAACGTCAAGAATCTGATCGTAATAGGAGGCGCCGATCAGGTACTGGGCATAAGCCGCGTCGGGGCTGCCGGGATGCAGCGTCACATAACGTTTCGCCGAGTTGACGCAATCGGTGTATTGCTCGCCCTGATAATAGGCATAGGCCGACATCAATAGTGCCTTGCGCGCCCACTCCGAATACGGGTTCTGGCGGTCGACTTCATCGAATTTTTTCGCCGCCTCCTTGTAGTCCTGTTGGCTATTGAGGAGGTAAAGCCCTTGATTATAGAGCTTGTCAGCGGGCGTGTCGGGGACGTAGTCGTCGTCTCTGTTGAATATGCTGCAGGCCATGAGTGGCGCAACGAGTGGCGCCACCACGAGCACGAGCGCGAGCAAGCGCGCCAGCGTCCGCAGCCTGGAAACGGCTCCCGGTGATCCTCGTAACAGCGGCATCATGAGCGTGATTAAAGTCCCGTCCCCGCCAGCGCCTTCATCCCCTGCCAAGCCCCAGCCGTCAGGGTGGGCGCGCGGCAGCCCACTGACAATACATCAATTATGGCCGACAATCGGCCCGGATTAAGGCGTAAAAGTTAAGAGAGGGCTAGGAGACGTCCGGTCCGTAGGCGGGACTGACGAAACCGGCGGCGAGGTCGGCATGGCCGCGCGGACGGCGGATTTCCGGAATTTCGACATAGGCCCAGGCGCTCCGATCGCTCATCAATGCGGTCAGCACCGCGTGATTGAGCTTGTGACCGCCACGAACCGAACGATAGGCGCCAATGAGTGGCGCGCCGGACAGCGCAAGATCGCCAATAGCATCGACCGCTTTATGGCGGACGAACTCGTCGTGGAAACGCACCCCCTCCGGATTGAGAACGCGGTTTTCGGCGATCACGACGGTATTCTCGAACGATGCACCGAGCGCATAGCCCGCGCTCCACAGCTTCGCCACGTCACGCATGAAGCCGAACGTCCGGGCCCGCGCCAGTTCGCGGCGGAACAGGTCGGGCTCGATATCCATGGCGCAGGACTGACGCCCGATCAGCGGGTGATCGAATTCGATTTCGGTCTCGATCCGCAGCCCCCGCGGGTGCGGCCGCAACTCGCCGTAGCTCTCGCCCTTGGCAACGCGGACCGGCTTGAGCACCTGGATATAGCGCCGCGACGCGGCAAGCGACACGATACCGACTTGATCGATCGCCGCCACGAAGGGTGCGGCGCTGCCGTCCATAATCGGAACTTCGGGACCGTCGACCTCGACCACCGCGTTGTCGATGCCCAGACCGTGCAAGGCCGCCAGCACATGTTCGGTCGTCGAAACCGCTGGGCCGTTTTGGTCGCCGAGAACTGTCGCGAACTCGGTCGCCGTCACAGAATGATAATTGGCGCTTAATTCGCGATCCGGCTGGCCATCGACGCCGCAGCGCACAAACACGATGCCGCTATCGGCCTCAGCTGGATGCAATGTCAGATGAGCGGGTGAGCCGGAATGAACACCGATGCCGACGACTGTGACATGATCTTGCAGCGTTGTCTGCCTGCCGGCCTGCACGCTCCGCGTCATGTGCTCGTCCCACACCTTAACGGCCAAACTACGCGACAACCGCGAACTAATGGCCACGCTGCCCCTACGGGAACGGCTTGGTTTGCAAATTGGGGTAGTCTCCACGACCGCCGAATCCGCAACCCCCAAATCATCCCCTTAACTGCACAAACCTTACCGGCGCAGCTGCATCCGGCCAATTCACGGTTTCTTACCGACTGTTACCTTTTTCCCGCCGC
This sequence comes from Hyphomicrobiales bacterium, assembly GCA_003164375.1. Classification (GTDB taxonomy): domain Bacteria; phylum Pseudomonadota; class Alphaproteobacteria; order Rhizobiales; family Xanthobacteraceae; genus BOG-931. The sequence goes on from PLTE01000261.1 coordinate 25,439, forward strand.
AGTGTTGTCGGTTCGCCGCCCCAAAAATAATACGCCGCGAAGCCTAATACCGCCACCCGAATGCACGTCCGGCTCGGCCGCAGCCGTTAGCGGACGAAACCAAGCATGCGGGAGCTCGTTAAAATACCTATGTTAATCAACTGCTTATCTAAAATCAGCGCCGCGACTGCGTTAACCGTGAGTAATCGGGCGAGTCATTGCGACGGGCTCGCCCGATCTCGATCGGCTTCAGTTCGCCTGTCGACGCAGGAAGGCCGGAATATCGAGCTGGTCCTCTTCGCTGGAGTTATGCACAGCGCTCTGCCGACCGTGCTGGTCCAAGCCCTGCGGCGCTGAACGCTTGGCATATTCGGAGATTGGCAGTTTTTGCGACATTTCCTGGCGTGGCTCGGCCGGACGCGGCATCGGGCGGCCGGGAAGCCGCTCTGCCGGCGGGGGAGCATTGACTGACGCCGCGGGCGGGGGCGGAGCCGCTTCCTGCACGTCCTGCTCGCGGCGGCCAAGCCCGACAGAAGCCAAACGCTGCAACAACGACAGCCGCCGCTTCTCGGGATGATCGTCTTGCGGTAGCTCGCCGCGGCGAGCGCGGATCTCATTTTGCGCCGGTACCGGCAATTCATCGATTCGCGGCATGCGCGGGGCACGCGGCGGCATCCGCTCCGCCTGCGGCGGGATGAACGCTGCCGGCATTTCGGCTTCCGGCTCGTTCGCAACCGGATCGATAAACAGTGACGGCTTCGGGGCGAGCGGACGGATCGTAACGTTCTCGACGGCCGACGCGATCGCCGCTTTGGCCGCCGATTCAATTGATGCGTTTACCGTAGCCGGTGTGACCACGGGGCTTGGAACAGCAACCGGAGCCGGCGTCGGCGCCGGGGCGACGGCCGCAACCGGCGTAGCCGCAGCCGGCCGCGCCGGTTCGGTGCGCTCGATGCGCTCCGCGATCCGCTGGTTATCGGTGCGGAGGCGTTGCGCCAATTCGGCGAGGCGTGAGTCTGCCGTGGCCGCAGGCGCCGGCGTGCGTTGCGCCAAGGCCTGATCGATACCCGTTGCCACCACGGAGACGCGGATCATGCCATCGAGGCCCTCGTCGAAAGTCGCGCCGACGATGATGTTAGCCTCGTGGTCGACCTCCTCGCGGATGCGGGTTGCCGCTTCGTCGACCTCGTACAGTGTGAGGTCGCGACCGCCGGTGATCGAGATCAAAAGTCCCCGCGCGCCCTTCATCGACGCGTCGTCGATCAGCGGATTGGAGATCGCAGCTTCGGCAGCGGTCAGCGCCCGCTTCTCGCCCTGGGCCTCGCCGGTCCCCATCATTGCCTTGCCCATCTCGCGCATCACGGCGCGCACGTCGGCAAAGTCGAGATTGATAAGGCCTTCCTTGACCATCAGGTCGGTGATGCAGGCGACGCCGGAATACAGCACTTGATCCGCTAGCGCGAAGGCGTCGGCGAAGGTCGTCTTTTCGTTGGCCACGCGGAACAGATTTTGATTCGGGATGATGAGCAGCGTGTCGACGCATTTCTGCAGCTCGGTAATACCGGCGTCGGCGATGCGCATGCGGCGCTGGCCTTCGAAATGGAACGGCTTGGTCACCACGCCGACGGTGAGGATGCCGAGGTCGCGCGCAGTTTTGGCAATCACCGGTGCGGCGCCGGTGCCGGTGCCGCCGCNNCCATGCCGGCGGTGACGAACACCATATGCGCGCCGGAGAGGTGGTCGCGGATTTCATCGAGCACTTCTTCCGCCGCGGCCCGCCCGACATCGGGTTGCGAGCCAGCGCCGAGGCCCTCGGTCACCTGCACGCCCATTTGCACGATGCGCTCGGCCTTCGACATCGTGAGCGCCTGGGCATCGGTATTGGCGACCACAAAATCGACGCCCTGCAAACCGGCGGTGATCATATTGTTGACGGCATTTCCACCCGCGCCGCCGACTCCGAATACGGTGATGCGGGGCTTAAGTTCACGGATGTCAGGGATATTCAGATTGATGGTCATGATTGCCTCTTGTTCGTCGCGCAGGCGTCGTCCACGCATGGCTCCATCCGGTCCGCCACCGGCCGCTGTGAGTTTCTAGCTTCGCATCTGGGGGCCATCAGAAGCTCTCGCGAAGCCATTGTCCGACCCGGGCGAAATAGCCGCCCGTGCCGGTCATGAGTTGCCGCCGACGCCGCGACTCGAAATGTTCGAGATGCGCCGCTTGCGGATAAACGAGAAGTCCGGCCGCGACCGCAAAGGCCGGGCCTTTGGCTGCGTCCGGCGCTCCAGCGATACCGAGCGGCCGCCCGATGCGCACCGGCCGGCCGAGGATTCGCGCCGCTAGGTCGGGCAGTCCGGTGAGTTGGCTCGCACCGCCGGTGAGGATGACGTGGCCGCGCTGTTCGGCGACAATGGACGATGCGGCAAGCCTGTCGCGCACCATTTCAAGAATTTCCTCGACGCGTGGCCGTACGATGCTCACCAGCGTCGCGCGGGACACGAATTGCGCCTGCTCGCGCTCGTCCTCGCTCAGCGGCGGCACCGTGATCATGTCGCGCTCGTCCGATCCTCCGGACAGCACACTGCCATAAAGCGTCTTGATTCGCTCGGCATCGGCGATGCGGGCATTGAGGCCGCGGGCGATGTCCATCGTGACGTGATGACCGCCCAGCGCAAAACCTTCCAGATGAACGAGCCGTCCGTTGAGGAATGCCGCCATCGTGGTGGTGCCGGCACCCAGATCGACAACGGCCGAGCCGAGATCGGCCTCGTCGTCGGCGAGCACCGCGAGGCCGCCGACATAGGGGCTGGCCACCATGGCCTCGACGTCGAGATGGCACCGCTCGACCGCCAGCATCAAATTGCGGGCGGCGGCGATGTCGGTGGTGGCGACGTGCATATCGACGCCGAACTGCGAGCCAAGCATACCGCGCGGATCGCGAATACCGCCGACGCCGTCGATCGAGAAGCCGACCGGCAATGAATGCAGCACAGCGCGACCGTCGCGCAGCGAATGGCGGCTGCCGGCGCCAAGAACGCGGGCAATATCGCCGTCCCCGACGGCTGAGCCAGCGATTTCGATGTCGGCGGCGAATAATTCGCTGCCCAAGCGGCCGGCCGAGATCGACAGCACGACCGACTCGATCTCCACCGACGCCATGCGTTCGGCGGCATCGACAGCCTGACGAATAGCTTCCTCGGCTTTCGCAAGATTGACGACGCCGCCCGCTTTCATGCCGCGGGCGACGGTATGGCCGAACCCTATCACCTCGATGGAATGGCTGCGGCGGGTCAAGACCTGCTGCGGCGCATGCGGCCGCAGCCGCGCGATCAAGCACACAACCTTGCTCGATCCGACATCAAGCGCCGCGATCACGGCGCTGCGCCGCGGCGAGATCGGTTTCATCTTCGGGGTGAGGCCGTAATGGAGCGCGCTCATGCGTCGCCCCCTTTTTTCTTTTTCGTATTGGCCTTGAGCGCTTCGTCGCGGGACTGTGCGGCGGCGTCCGACAGGCGCACGCTCACGCGGTCCGGCAAACGCAGATCGACGACGGTAATGTCGCGCGACAGTAATTTCTTGTCGCGGTCGAGCGCGACGAGACGATCGAGCGCGTTTTCGATATTGGTTTCCGGCAGACGCACGTCGATGCCGTTGGTGAGCCGCAAGTTCCAGCGCCGCTCGGCCACCAGGATCGAGGCCCGCAGCACCGATCGGATGTTCGGGTAGCGATCGACGATGGCGAGGAAATCCTTGGCCTGCCGTTCGGCGCCGCGGCCGACCACGAGCGGCAAGCCGACGTAACGGTCTTCGACGAACGGCTCGAGCACGGTGCCGTCGGCGGCGATGACGCTGACACGACCGTCTTTTTGCCAGAGCGCAAAGGCGAGACGCTCGGTGATCGTGATCTGCAGACGGTCCGGATAGAGCTTGAAGACGGCCGCATCGGCGATCCACGGGTTCGCCACCAGCCGCATGCGCGCCGCGTCGGCATCAAGGAATAACAGCGAGGCACGGCCGCTCACGCCGGCCGTGGTGAGAACCTCTTCGCGGCTGACTTCCTTCTCGCCGGTGAGCGAGATCGCCGCGATGCGGAAGCCGAGCGAATTCGCCGCGATATCGCGCGCATCTTTGAGCCAATCGACGACGTCTGGGACGTGCTGGCCGGCGACCGCGCCATAGCCGAGCGTGGCGGCAAGGAGCAGAATCAGTCCCGCGATACCTACACCCTGCGGCAGCCGCATATGCTCGATTTTGCCGCTCCAGCGCGCGACACGGCGGCGAATATGCTCAACGCCGGTGCGCGCGCGACCGGGCTCATCGACCGGCGCGCCGACCTGTCTTGCAGTCGATTGCCCCGACCGCATCAGCGGTTGGTCGAGGCGTCCTCCACCATCCATTGCACCAGCTCATCGAACGTGATGCCCGCGTAGGCGGCAAGCTCGGGTACGAGCGAAGTCTCGGTCATGCCCGGTTGTGTGTTGACCTCAAGACAGATCAGCTTCCCCGTCCCCCGCTCGTCATAGCGAAAGTCCGCGCGACTCACGCCGCGGCAGCCAAGTGCGCTATGGGCAGCCAATGCGAGTCTTCGGGCCTCCTGGTAAACATTTGGTAAAATCGGGGCCGGTAGGAGGTGTTTAGATCCACCGGCGGCGTATTTCGCCTCGTAGTCGTAAAAGCGTGTCGCCGGCACAATCTCAATCACGTCGAGCGCGCGGTCGCCCAGCACCGCGCAGGTCAGTTCCTTGCCCGGGATATAGCGTTCGACCATCACCATTTCGCCGAACGTCCAGTCATCGCTGAACAGCTCCTGCGGCGGGTGCGGGTGCTCCTCGGTGACGATGAAGACGCCGACGCTCGATCCTTCGGTGACGGGCTTTATGACGTAGGGCGGGGGCATCAGGTGAGCGCGCGCGGCCTCGGCGGGGGATGCGACGATGCCTTCCGCCACCGGCACGCCGGCCGCCTTGAACGCGATCTTGGCGCGCGCCTTGTCCATGGCCAGCGCGGAGGCCAGCACGCCGGAATGCGTGTAGGGAATTTGCAAGGTTTCGAGGATGCCCTGGATGCAGCCGTCCTCGCCGCCCTTGCCGTGGAGCGCGTTGAAGCAGGCGTCCGGCCGAAGCTCGGCGAGGCGCGCGGCGATGTTGCGGTCCACATCGACGCGGGCGACGCGATAGCCGGCCTGTTCGAGGGCGCCTGCGCAGGCCGCGCCCGAGTTCAGCGAAATTTCGCGCTCCGAGGACCAGCCGCCCATCAGAACCGCAACGTGTTGGTATTTGTTCGCCATATCCCTGCCTCGCCCTGTTACGCCTAATTCGGGAGGTTACGCCCCTCACCCTGTCCCTCTCCC
>PLTE01000407.1 GCA_003164375.1 Hyphomicrobiales bacterium
CTCGAGCGGCTGGCGATGTATGTGCAGGGCGTCGAGAACGTCTACGAGCTCAATTTCAACGGTCGCGACGGCGCGCGAAAGGTGAGCTACAGCGACGTCTTTCTGCAAGCCGAGCGGGAATATTCGCGGCATAATTTCGAATATGCCGACACCGACATGCTGTTCGAGCAATTCCGCATGGCGGAAGCGGCCTGCAAGAAATATCTCGAGCTCGGCTGGGACGAGGCGAGCAATCGCAGCCGGCATCGCATGGCGCTGCCGGCGTACGATCAGTGCATCAAGGCAAGCCACGTGTTCAATCTGCTCGACGCGCGCGGGGTGATTTCGGTCACCGAGCGGCAGAGCTACATCCTGCGAGTCCGCGAGCTGGCGAAGGCTTGCGGCGAGGCCTGGCTGGCAACAGAAGGCGGCGGCAAAAACACATGAGCAGAGCGGCAAGAGACATGAGCGAAGCGGAGAAAGAAAAATGAGCGAGTTACCTGAAATCGGGGGGCGCAAACCGATCCCGATCGATGTCGAGGCCGGCAAGAGCTATTGGTGGTGCGCCTGCGGGCGCTCCAAGGCGCAACCGTTTTGCGACGGCTCGCACAAAGGTACGCCGTTCCAGCCGCAGGAATGGAAGCCGGAAAAAAGCGAACAGGCCTTCTTCTGCGCCTGCAAGCGCTCCTCGCATCAGCCGCTATGCGACGGGAGCCATAAAACGCTGCCCTGATTGATCCCCTCCTCCTTGTGGGGAGGGGTAGGGGTGGGGGTCGGGAGGTGACTCTATGATCGAGAAGCGATCCTCAGGCCAAGGTCGCGTCTGGGCCATGCAAGATCGAGCCATCGTCCCGATCAATAAGACTCGGGCGCGCTCGATGCGGTCAAATCCGACCGAGGCGGAGCGAAAACTGTGGTGGCACTTGCGGCATCGACTGTCGTTGCCCGCGTCGCACTTTCGTCGCCAAGTACGACTTGGTCATTACATTGTTGATTTCGCTAATCATGCCTTGAAGATTGTCATCGAAATTGACGGCGGACAACACGCCGAGCAGACGGCACTTGATGCGAGACGAACTAGATTTCTCGAAGCCGAGGGCTATCGGATATTGCGATTTTGGAACAACGAGGTTTTGGGCAACATCGACGGTGTCCTGGAAGTAGTTCAGAGTGCGATCCTCCCGACCCCCACCCCCACCCCTCCCCACAAGGGGGAGGGGAATAGCTAGCGTCACGAACCATGCCTGATCTTTTGCTCGAACTGTTCTCCGAGGAAATCCCCGCGCGCATGCAGGCGCGGGCGGCGGAGGATTTGCGCAAAGCGGTCACCGACCGGCTGGTGGCCGCCGGGCTCGTCTATGAGGGCGCCAAGGCCTTTGTGACGCCGCGGAGGCTGGCGCTTGCCGTCCACGGCGTGCCGGTGCGCCAGCCCGATCTGCGCGAGGAGAAGAAAGGCCCGCGCGTCGGCGCGCCGGAGGGCGCCATCGCTGGGTTTTTGAAGGCGGCGGGGCTGAAAGCGATCTCCGAAGCCAAAGTGCAGCCCGATAAGAAGGGCGATTTCTACGTCGCGCTGATCGAAAAACCGGGCCGCGCCGCGATCGACGTCATCGGCGAAATTTTGCCCGAGGTGATCAAAAGCTTTCCGTGGCCGAAGTCGATGCGCTGGGGCGCAGCATCGAGCGCGCCCGGCGCGCTCACTTGGGTGCGGCCGCTGCATGCCATCGTCGCCACCTTCGGGCCGGAGACCGAGGAGCCTGATATCGTGCCGTTCACGGTTGGCGGCATCGCCGCGGGCAACGAGACGCGCGGCCATCGCTTCCTCGCGCCTGAGCCCTTCACGGTGCGGCGGTTCGACGATTATTTGCAGAAGCTCGACAAAGCGAAGGTCGTACTCGACGCCGAACGGCGCAAAAATATCATCATCACCGAGGCCAAGCAGCTTGCCTTCGCGCAAGGGCTCGAAGTGGTCGAAGACGAGGGCCTGCTCAACGAGGTCTGCGGCCTCGTTGAGTGGCCGGTGGTGCTGATGGGCTCGTTCGACCAGAAATTCCTGCAAATCCCCGAAGAAGTCATCCGCGCCACCATCCGCAACAACCAGAAATGCTTCGTGCTGCGCGACGCAGCGCATGCCAAGCTGGTCGACAAGTTCTTGCTTGTCTCCAATCTCGAAGCCACCGACGGCGGCAAGGAAATCATCGCCGGCAACGAGCGCGTCATCCGGGCGCGGCTGTCGGATGCCAAGTTTTTTTATGAGACGGATTTGAAGACGCGGCTGGAGGACCGGCTGCCGAAGTTTAAGGACATTGTGTTTCACGAGAAGCTCGGGAGGCAGGCCGATCGCATTGAGCGGATTGAACGATTGGCCGCCGAACTTGCGCCGCTCGTAGGCGCCGATGTCGCGAAAGCCAAGCGCGCAGCAAAGCTCTGCAAGGCGGATTTGCTCACGGAAATGGTCGGCGAGTTTCCCGAACTACAAGGCACGATGGGAAAATATTACGCTGAAGAACAGGGCGAGGACGAAGCCGTTGCGCATGCTTGCGCAGATCACTACAGGCCGAGAGGTCCTGACGATCTGGTGCCCAGCGAGCCTGTTTCGGTAGCCGTTGCGCTGGCCGATAAGATCGACACGCTAGTCGGCTTCTGGGCCGTGGGCGAGAAGCCAACTGGAAGCAAAGATCCTTATGCGCTACGCAGGGCGGCGTTAGGGATTATCAGACTAATTCTAGAAAGCCGAAAGCGTGTGTCCTTAGCGAGATTAATAGCTGACGCCTACTTCGTTCGACTTCTTTCCTACCAAAGGAATAATGTGATTGTCCTGTTATCTGATCGTAGTGACCGAGGATATACGTCGGTTACGGCGGCCGTTCACCCGCAACATGCCGCCAAAGCCAAGTTTGATTGGTCCAAGGAAGCGATACTCTACATCCCGCAGACATTGCAGAAGGGGTATGATACCCAAAACTCCGTTTTATCGACCTTGGGACCTCAGCAAGGCGACACGATAATTGGAAGGATCCCAGCGCGCGATCAGCTTCAATCGGAGCTGATATCCTTCTTTGCCGACCGACTCAAAGTCCAGCTCCGCGAGCAAGGCGCGCGACACGATCTCGTTGATGCCGTGTTCGCGCTCGAAGGCCAGGACGATCTCCTCCTCGTCGTCCGCCGTGTCGAAGCCTTAGGAAAATTCCTCGACACCGAAGACGGCAAGAATCTGCTCGCCGGCTACAAGCGCGCGACCAACATTATCCGTATCGAGGAAAAGAAGGACAGCCGCGAATATACCGGCGCGCCCGACCCGCAGCGCTACGAACTGGCCGAGGAGAAGGCGCTGGCGCAGGCGATCGACGCTGCCAAGGCCGAGGCGGCACGCGCCGTGGCGGCCGAGGACTTTGCTACTGCGATGACCTCCATGGCGAAGCTTCGCCCGCATGTCGATGCCTTCTTCGACAAAGTGACGGTGAACGTCGAGGACAAGGCGCTGCGCGAGAACCGGTTAAAATTGCTCAACGAAATCCGCGCCGCCACCCGTGCCGTGGCCGATTTTTCCAAGATCGAGGGGTGAGCAAATCATCCTTCACCCGTCATGCCCGGCCTTGTGCCGGGCATCCACGTCTTGGCGGGCGGTGGTTAAAGACGTGGATGGCCGGGACGAGCCCGGCCATGACGACTGCCTAAACATCCAGCCCATGCTAGAACCGAACGGCGGTTCGTGCGTTTAAGCCCTGTCCATTGCGCCGTCCCGCCCGATTGCATTCCAGCCCAAAGGGAAAAACATGGTCATCACCGCCGCCCACATCACGCCGCTTGTCGCGCTTATCGCCGGTATTCTCATCCTGGTAATGCCGCGGCTGTTGAACTTTATCGTTGCGATCTACCTCATTATCGTCGGAGTTATGGGGCTCAATGCCATCTATCATTTCATCCATTAGCGCCGCCCGATCGCGCCGGTTGCGTCGCCCGCCGGGAATTGCCATCACTAGCCGCCCCCCAATCGATCAGATGATGTCATGGCCAAATCGCGTGCAAAAGCGTCCCGTTCGGTGGTGAAGAAATCGCCTGCTCGCGGCAAAGCCTCCCGGCTTGCTGCGGCGAAACCGCCGGCCAAAACCGGCAAAGTCAAGTGGGTCTATGCCTTCGGCGGCGGCAAGTCGGCCGGCCGCGCGGCGATGAAAAACCTGCTCGGCGGCAAAGGCGCGGGGCTTGCCGAGATGGCGCATCTCGGCCTGCCTGTGCCGCCCGGTTTTACCATCACCACCGAGGTCTGCACCTATTTCTACGCCCACGGCAAAACCTATCCGAAGGAATTGAAGGCGCAGGTCGAAGCCGCGCTCGGCGACATCGGCCGCATCACCGGCAAGAAATTCGGCGACGGCGAAAATCCGCTGCTGGTTTCGGT
>PLTE01000273.1 GCA_003164375.1 Hyphomicrobiales bacterium
GCGGGTGTAGCTCAGGGGTAGAGCACGACCTTGCCAAGGTCGGGGTCGAGGGTTCGAATCCCTTCGCCCGCTCCAATTCTCAATATGTCGTGACGTGACAAAGCTCATCCTTGCCCTTGCCGCCGCGCTGTTCGCCTGCGGCCCGGCGGTCGCTGCGGATTATCCGTCGCGGCCGATCCGTATCGTCGTCCCCTTCGAGCCCGGCGGCGGCACCGACGTGCTGGCGCGCATCGTCGGCCAGCGGCTGGGCGAGACATGGGGCCAGGCCGTAATCGTGGAAAACCAGCCGGGGGCTTCCGGCAGCATCGGCGGCAAGACCGTCGAACGCTCGACGCCCGATGGCTACACGCTGGTGATGGCCTCGACCGGGGCGCTGATGTCGATCGCCGACTTCTACAGCAAGGACGGCCCCTTCGTGCTCGATCAGCATTTCGCGCCGGTGACGCTGGTCGCCGATCCGCCTTACGTCATCACCGTCAGCCGCGATCTGCCGGTCAAGACCGTCGCCGACCTGATCGCGCTCGCGCGCAGCAGGAAGGGCGAATTGACCTTCGGCTCCTCAGGCGTCGGCGCAGCCTCCCATCTGTCGGGCGAGCTGTTCCAAAAAGAAGCCGGCGTCGAGCTCTTGCACGTGCCCTATAAAGGCACCGGCGAAGCGGTGACCGATCTCCTTGCCGGCCGCATCGACATCATGTTCGCGCCGCCGCAGACGGTCGAACCTCTGGTCAAGGCCGGCGAGCTCAAGGCGCTGGCGACCACCGGCAAAACCCGTTCGCCGCTATTCCCTGACCTTCCCACCGCGTCCGAAAGCGGCCTGCCGGGATACGAAGCGGTCGGCTGGTTCGGTCTCTTGGCGCCCGCGCACACACCCACCGCCATCGTCGACAAGCTCAACGCGGCGACCGTGGAAATTTTGCAGACTGCCGACGTGCGCGACCGGCTCGCCAAGCTCGGCGCCGAACCGCACCCGATGACACCCGCCGAATACGGCAGCTTCATCACCGCCGATCTGGCAAAATGGACGCGAGTGCTGCGCGACGCCGAAGCCAAGCAGCAAAACGGCGCCAAACCGTGAAGCTCGCAACATGAAACTCGCAACCTTTATCGATCCGGCGCGGCCCGCGGCGCCGCGCCTCGGCGTTCTCCGCGCCAATGGCCTGGTCGACATTTGCGCCGCCGCGCATCGGCTCGATCGGCACGCGCCGGCGACCACAGTGAAAGCGGCGCTGACCTCGGGCCGCGCGGTCCTGACTGCGCTCGAGGAACTGGCCAAGGCCGCCGAACAGAATGGCCTGGTGCAGCCGCTCGACGGCTTGCGGCTGTTGCCGCCGATCCCGGACCCGTCGAAATTCTTCTGCGTTGGCAAGAATTCGCGTCAGCATCGCGAGGAACTGATCGCCAACAAGATGCTGACCGAAATCCCCTCCGAGCCCACCGGCTTCATCAAACTGGTCGAGACCATGTGCGGTCAGGCCTCCGACGTGGCGCGGCCCGACGGCATCACCACGCTCGATTACGAACCGGAGCTGGTCTTCGTCATCGGCAAGCGGGCGCATCGCGTCGCCAAAGCCGCGGCGCTGGATCATATCGCCGGCATCACCGTGTTCAACGACGTCACCGCGCGCGAAATCCAAAAGCGCGAGGTCGCGTCCGGCTCGCGGTTCTGGACCGCCAAGAACATGCCGGGCTTCGCCCCGATCGGGCCGTTCATCGCCACCCTCGACGAGGTCGCCGATGTCGACGATCTCTGGATCACCTGCGACGTCAACGGCACGCGCCGGCTGCGCGAGAATACCAGCCAATTCATCTTCAAGATCGCCGACGTGATCGGGCACTTCACGCGCTATGTGGTGTTCGAGCCCGGCGATCTCATCGCCATGGGCGCGCCGAAAGGCGTCGCCATGGGCCAGCCGAACGCGGCCGAGCTTTACCTCAAGCCCGGCGACCTGATGGAAATCGGCATCGAAGGCCTGATGAGCTTGCGCACGCGCATCGTCGCACCGTCGCCGTAATTCCCGCCCACGGGGCCGTATCGATGAGCTTTGCCCGTTGCTTGGTGATGGCAATCGCGATGGCGATGCTCGCGGCAACAGTTTTGCCGGCTAAAGCCGAGGCCGCGGCCGAGACCAAATTGAGCGACTTCAACGGCGAATGGCGCGGCAACGGCACCGACCGCAATACGCCTCTTGAATCGCCGCAGCCGACCAATTGCCGGATGACAATTCAAGCCGACCTGCGTCATCTGAACAGCGAAACGACCTGCATCGGACAGGCGGGACTGCGCAAATGGCTACATCTCGCAGTTATGATTGCCGGCGATCAGCTCACCGGTGAAGCCAGCCAAACCAGCATCGTGACCGACGGCGCAGAGAAAGTGCTCAACGGTACGGTCACCGGGCACAAGACCGATGCGACGGCAGAACTTGAAGTCCGCTTTCCAGGATTGACACCAAGCGCCACGATCTCGCTGCGCCGCCTCGATCCATCGCGTTTCACCATGACCATAGCGAGCCTTGGTCTTGTGCTGATGGATGTGACGTTCGCCAGAATGACCGAGCGTCAGTGAGCGCCCTCGCACGTCATGGCCGGACACAGCCGTCGGAACGACGGCGTCGCTTTGCTCGCCTATGTTCCGGCCATCCACGTCTTTCTTGTCATTCGAAGCGGGCGCTTCGCCACCGAACTGCAAATCTCCCCGCCAATCCAGAAGTGCAGGAACGCATCCATTTCCAAGGCAGCGATCCGCTCACCTCGACGTCCGCCGAATACGCGCGCGATATCGACAGCGAAGAGACGAAGTGGCCCGCGCTGGTTCGGAGGTTGTATTTGAAGGTGGAGTAGTGTGTAGCGAATTAGCCGAAGGCGTAATCCGCCGCCTGCCGGGATGAAATGGCGGATTACGCTGCGCTTCTG
>PLTE01000348.1 GCA_003164375.1 Hyphomicrobiales bacterium
TTCTGCAAGGCGTTCTTCGAAGTGCCGCGCGTCGGCATGCGCTTCAGACCGAGCTTCTTCCCCTTCACCTCGCCGTCGATGGAGGTCGACATCCAGTGCCGACGCTCGGGCGGCGAGATCCGCTTCGGCGAAGGCGAGGACTGGCTCGAGATTCTCGGCTGCGGCATGGTCCACGCCAACGTGCTCCGCAACTGCGGCCTCGATCCCGACGTCTACCAGGGCTACGCCTGGGGCATGGGCATCGACCGCATCGCCATGCTCAAATACGGCATGTCGGACCTGCGCGCCTTCTTCGAGGCCGATGTGCGCTGGCTCAACCATTACGGCTTCCGCCCGTTGGATTTCCCGACTTTGGCGGGTGGATTGAGCCCGTAAAGCCATGATGAAATTCACCCTCGCCTGGCTCAAGGAGCATCTCGACACCGATCGGCCGCTCGGCGAGCTTGCCGACAAGCTCACCATGATCGGGCTGGAAGTCGAGCGCATCGAGGACAAGGCGAAACTGTTCGCGCCATTCGTCATCGCGCGCGTCGTCGACGCCAGGCAGCATCCCAATGCGGATCGCTTGCGCGTCTGCATGGTCGACACAGGTTCGGGCGAGCCGGTACAGGTCGTGTGCGGCGCACCGAACGCGCGCACCGGCATGAAAAGCGTATTCGCGCCACCCGGCGCTTTTATTCCGGGTAAGAACATCACGCTCGGTATCGGCAAGATCCGCGACGTCGAGAGCCGCGGCATGCTGGTGTCGGAGGCCGAGCTTCAGATCTCCGACGATCACGACGGCATCATCGACCTGCCGGACGATGCGCCGGTCGGTGAGGCATACGCCAAATATGCCGGCCTCGACGATCCGGTGCTCGAGATTAATCTGACGCCCAACCGCGCCGACGCTACCGGCGTGCACGGCATCGCGCGCGACCTCGCCGCGGCCGATATGGGCCGGTTCAGGGACGCTGCGATTAAGCCAATCAGAGGCGAGTTTCCCTGTCCGGTGAGTGTGAAATTCGATTTCGGCGCGACGTCGTCGCTGTGTCCGGCTTTCGCGCTCCGCCTCGTGCGGGGGGTCAAGAACGGCCCGTCGCCGGACTGGCTGCAAAAGCGCCTCACTGCGATCGGGCTTCGTCCGATCAATGCGCTGGTCGATATCACGAATTTTATTACCTACGACCGCGGCCGGCCGCTGCATGTGTTCGATGCCGCCAAAGTGCACGGCAATCTCACGGTGCGCCGCGCGCGAGTGGGCGAAACGCTGCTGGCGCTCGACGGCAAGACCTATGCGCTCGACGATACAATCTGTGTCATTGCCGACGACGCGGGCGTCGAATCGCTGGCCGGCATCATGGGCGGCGAACAGACCGGTTGCTCGGCCGCGACCACGGACGTGCTGATCGAATCGGCGCTGTGGGAGCCGCTCAACATCGCGCACACCGGCCGCAAGCTAGGCATCAATTCCGACGCCCGTTATCGCTTCGAGCGCGGCGTCGATCCGGCTTTCATGTTGCCGGGCCTCGAATTGGCGACCCGGATGGTGCTCGATTTGTGCGGCGGTACCGCGTCGGAAGTCGCCGCCGCCGGTGGCGCCGAAGCGCCGGAGTGCATCGTCGATTTTCCGCAGTCCGAACTCGAGCGCCTCGCCGGCGTCGATGTGTCGCTGACCGAGATGCGGCGCGTGCTCGAGCGGCTCGGCTTCTTCGTCGCCGGCCAAGGCGAGCGCGTGAAAATCGCGGCGCCATCCTGGCGGCCCGACGTGCAGGGCAAGGCCGACGTGGTCGAGGAAGTGGTGCGCATTATCGGCGTCGACCGCGTGCCGTTGACGCCGTTCCCGCGCGGCGAGGCACAGCGCAAGCCGGTGCTGACCCCGATCCAAGTGCGTACCCGTAAGGCCAAGCGCGCACTCGCCGCGCGCAATCTGGTCGAAGCCGTGACCTGGTCTTTCATCGCCAAAAAGCAGGCCGAGCTGTTCGGCGGCGGCAAGCCTGAACTGGCGCTCGCCAATCCGATCGCGGCCGACCTTTCCGACATGCGGCCGAGTCTTATTCCCGGCCTCGTGGCGGCGGCGCAGAAGAACGCCGACCGCGGCTTTCCCGATGCCGGCCTGTTCGAAGTCGGCCAGATTTTTCGCGGCGACCAGCCGGGCGATCAGTTCACCGCCGCTGCGGGCGTCCGCCGCGCGCTGGCAAAGCCGTCCGGCATTGGCCGGCATTGGCTCAAACGCGACGGCGAGGTCGACGCCTTCGACGCCAAGGCCGACGCGCTTACGGTCCTGACCGCGGCCGGTGCCACGCCACAAGCGCTGCAGGTGGTGCCCGGCGGCCCGGCCTGGTTTCATCCCGGCCGTTCCGGCACCATCCAGATCGGTCCGCAAAACGTGCTCGGCCATTTCGGCGAATTGCATCCGAGCGCGCTTGAAGCGCTCGACCTTGAAGGTCCGCTGGTCGCCTTCGAAGTCATCCTGGAGCGCATCCCCGAGCCGAAAGCGAAGCCGACGCGCGCCAAGTCCGCGCTTGAGCTATCGACGTTCCAGCCGGTCGTGCGTGACTTTGCTTTCGTAGTGGAGCGCAATGTAAAGGCCGCCGATATCCTGCGCGCCGCACAAAACGTCGACCGGAAGCTCATCGCGGGCGTCAGCGTGTTCGACGTCTACGAGGGTAAAGGCATCGAGCCGGGCAAGAAATCGATCGCCATCGCAGTCACGCTGCAGCCGCGCGACAAGACTATGACCGACGCCGAGATCGAAGTGCTCGCGGACAAGATCGTCGCCGAAGTCAGTAAGCGAACCGGTGGCGTGCTGCGGGCGTGAATGGACGTCAGTTGACGCTATCCCGTCGGTGATTGCGCGCGTCTACAGAAGCTCCGCCACTTCACGCGCGAGACTTTCCGGCTTGGTTGTTGGCGCGAAGCGCGCGCGCACGGCGCCTGCCTTATCAACCAAAAACTTGGTGAAATTCCATTTTATGCGGTCGCCGAGCAGACCACCCTTCTGCTCCTTCAGCCAAACATAGAGCGGGTGGGCGTTGTTGCCGTTGACGTCGATCTTGGCAAACAGCGGGAAGGTTACGCCATAAGTGTCGCTGCAGAACGCAGCGATTTCGGCATCCGACCCCGGTTCCTGATGGCCGAACTGGTCGCATGGGAAGGCGAGGATTTCGAAGCCACGGGATTGGAACTGTTCGTAGAGAGCCTGCAGGCCCTTGTACTGCGGTGTGAAGCCGCATTTCGAGGCGACATTGACGATCAACAAGACCTTACCGCGGTAGTCGGCGAGACCGCGCTCCTCGCCCGTGCCCAGCGGAGCGCTAAAATCATGGATCGGCATAGCGGGTTCCTTCGCCGCGATTAGGCACGGATTTTCTTGAAAAGGAAATACCCGAAGGCCGAAGTCTCAGAAGGCGGTCGATGAAGAAATCGGTTGGGCAGACGCTTTCTGTACCACTGAGAAGCCCAGTTCCTGAAGCCGCCTATTTGTGTACTGGCCACCGCTGAACATGGGATGGCGACGATCGCTGCTCGCCATTTGCGCGGCTGTGGCCAAGACGAGCTTCGGCGGCAGCGAAGCGCCGTTTCTGGGATCGATCACGACATAAAGCTTTGGTCGGGAGCGGAGCGGCCAGAGAGCCGGATCAGTTCCCACGTAAGTCATCGCATCGAGAACGTGGTCTCTTGTTATCGGACTT
Source organism: Hyphomicrobiales bacterium (assembly GCA_003164375.1). Lineage (GTDB taxonomy): Bacteria > Pseudomonadota > Alphaproteobacteria > Rhizobiales > Xanthobacteraceae > BOG-931. The sequence goes on from PLTE01000348.1 coordinate 3,675, forward strand.
GATTTCGGCATGTGCTTCCACCTTGAGAACTATCGACTCCATCAGAAAGAGGCATTTACTGCTCCGAAGACACCCCGGCTTACGGAGCAGGCTTGGAATGATCCGGTTTTCGCGTCGAAGTGAGTGATCTTCATGACCAAGGCATCGTCCGGATAACAGGAACGGATGACCCTGGGATTGGCCTGGGTTTCTTCGGCCGTCAGGACTACGACGCGGACGCAACCGTCGCAGTGAGCAATCGCCCATTTGAGATGGGTTCGCCATTGCAGGCTTACTCTTTGCGACTTCCCTTTCAGCGCCGGTCCAAATCGAGATCGATATAAAACCCGGCTGTCTTCGCGAACGATCTCGTCTTCCCACATCGCCACAACGACGGTTCCGCCGTCATCGCTTATCGCCGATCCACCAAAGTGCTGACGGGAGCGGGCGGCACCGAAATGCTCAAAACAAGTCGAGAGGGTCCAAACTCGCTTCATATCGCTGCTGCGAAAACGACGTTTCAGCGCCGGCGCTGCGGCAAGCTGCACGACCGCGAAGGGGCGGCAGAAAGCCTATTACAGGCCTATATTGCATACAATCTCAGAAAAATGCATGCTTATAATCCATATTGCATGCATAAAAACTGTGCAGAACAGCTTTGGCCGTGCTATCGGTTCCGCATGAAAACGGACACGGCTGAGGGTATGACCCGAGCAGAGCGGCTCGCGGACGCGATTGCAGCTTCGGTCCTGTCCGGCGAATTTCGACCAGGACTCAGGCTTGACGAAAAGACGCTGGCGGAACGCTACGCGGTTTCTCGCACGCCTGTGCGCGAAGCGTTACGGCAACTCGCTTCCACCGGATTGATCGACATCAAGCCGCGGCGCGGCGCGACCGTGGTCCGGGCCACCTCGGCGCAAATCGAGACGCTCTTTGGCGCCATGGCGGAGGTCGAGGCGACCTGCGCGCGCCTGTCAGCCATGAGCATGACGCCTCTGGAACGGCGCCGCCTGGCAAGCTTTCACGAATCCATGCTCGAATTGGTTCTGCAAGATGACGGGGACGGGTTCGCGGCCGCCAACCTCACGTTCCATACGCAGATATATCTGGGTGCTCACAATGAAATCATTGCCGACTTTGCGGCCGGACTTCGACGGCGGCTAGCGCCGTTTCGCCGCGCGCAATTTCGAACTGAAGGACGCCTTCCCCGCTCGCACGACGAACACAAGAAGGTCATCGAAGCAATTCTAGCGGGCGACGCCGCGGCCGCACACACCGCGATGTTCCATCATATGAGTCTTGTCGAGGAATCTTTTGAACGTTTGGCCGAGTCTATCTGATTGGGTCGAAATATCGACGCATGGCCCTTCGCGAAACTTAGCGCGTCGTAGGGATGTGTTCAAAACCAGTTTTCATCCAGCTACCGCTCTTCGCGCATGATATTAGGCGTGCCGCCGTAGTATTGCGGCTCGGTGGCCTCGCGGCGCGGCGCTGGGCGCTCGGCGCGTGGGTGGGTGACCACGTGGCTGACCTTGCGCTTCGGTGCGGCTTCCGCCTCCGCCGGAGCCGATTGTTTGAGTGGGCCGAGGCGGCGCAACACCGCGTCGGCGGCGCGCTCGCCGGATTCCCAGGCACCGCCGACGGTGCCCCACAAAGTTTCGTGCGCGGCCTCGCCGGCATACCAGACGTCGTCGGCGATCGGTTCCAGCAATTGTCGTCGTGCGAACTGGCTGCCCGGCACGGCGGCCGACCACGCGCCGAGCGCAAACGGTTCGCTGTTCCAGCGCGTCGCATGCTTACGGCCGATCGTCTTCTTTATTTCCGCGCCATAAAGCCCGGCGAGCCATTCCGAAGCGAAGTCGAACATGGCCGCCTCGCCCTGCGCTGAGAGATCGCGGCCGAACGAGCCTGCGACATCGATCAGGCACAGCGGCGTGCCGGACACGTTGGCGAGCAGCGCCGCGGTGCGCGTATCGGCCGATTTCTCGAAAACCAGATCGTCGCTCTCGAGGCCTAAAGGATTGCCGAGGAGTTCGAGCGCGATGTGATCGTAGCTGCCGAGCGACATCCGGCCGAACGCGTCGATCTGATGGTGACCGAGCTCGGGGCTGAATCGCAGGCCGCCGGAGGAGACGACGCTGGTCGGCACGGTGACGACCGCGGTGCGGGCGTTGATGGCGCCCTTCGCCGTCTCCACCGTAATCCCGCTGCGATTGTCGATGATCTTCGCCGGCGTCGCCAGCTGTATCGTCAGGCCCTGAGCGAGCGTACCGAGCAACGCGCCAAAGCCTTGTTTGCAAAATGCCGCGGCATTGCGCTCGGCTGCCTTGGCGAAGTCGAAGGACGACACTTGCGCCAGGTCTTTGGCGCAGTTGTATGGGCCGAGCACGAATTCGATCGTGCCGCGCCAATCGCCGAGATCGTTCGGCATCGCCTGGGCGCTCGGGATATCCCCCTTCTTCGCGACGTCGTCGATGGCGCGGGTAGCGCGGACCTGCGCGGTCAAGAAATCCTCAAGCTCGCCCTCGCGCGCGAAACGCCGGCCGATGCGTACTTTCTGGCTCTGCGGCGCGGGATAGACGTCGAGGCCGCGGCGCGGCGCCAGCTTGGTCACCGGGTTGAGGTCGGGCAGATAAATCCAGTGTGCGCCGCGGTCGTAGGGTACCCCGAAGCTCTTGAGGTCGGTGACGCAACGCCCGCCGATATGATCGGCTGCTTCGATCAAGAGATAGCGCCGGCCGGACGCAGCGATCTTTCGCGCCGCAGCGATCCCGGCCGCGCCGGCGCCGATAATCACCACGTCGACCGGGCCGGAGGACGGCGCGGCGGCGCCAAATGCGGGTCCGAGTGCCGAACGCGCGGCGAGCGCGGCCGAGGCGGCGAGGAACGAACGTCGGTTCGGTCGCGGAACAGCTTTACGCGGCATGGTTTCCAATTGCTTGCAGTTGAACCCAGCTTGCACCAACGACGCATCGCGGGCAAACGCCATGCTTAAGCATCGCTCAACGGCGCGGGCAAGCATGTGAACCAAATTGCAAGAGACATGGCATAAAATACCTACGAATAATGACGCGGCGATACCGCGCGATCCGGCTGGGAGGTCGCAAGAGATCCGATGAGCAGGACGCTCGATGGCGTCGGGCGGTTGATCGCCCGCTACCTGCAAAGGCCCGTGAATGGCTACGAGCCGTTCACGCCGAGCGATCCCGATGCGTTGCGCCAGTCGCTGCAGCCCGGCGACGTGCTTTTGGTCGAAGGCAATAACCGGATCGCCGGCATTATCAGATACCTGACCCAATCGACCTGGTCGCATGCCGCGCTCTATGTCGGACCGCTCTCCGGCCGGGTCGGCGCGGACGGCGAGCCGGACGTTCTGATCGAGGCCAATGTCGGCGACGGCGTGGTGTCGGCGCCGCTGTCGAAATATCTGCGCTTCCACACTCGCATCTGCCGGCCGGTCGGCTTGACGCAAGCCGATTGCGCCCGCGTCTGCGCCTATGCCGTCGAGCGTATCGGCTTCGCCTACGATCTGAAAAACATCATCGACCTCATGCGCTATCTGCTTCCGCTGCCGGTGCCGCAACGCTGGCGCCGGCGCTTGATCGCGCTCGGCTCGGGCGATCCGACCCGACTGATCTGCTCGGCGCTGATCGCGGACGCGTTCCGCTCCGTGCGTTATCCGATCCTGCCGAAGATCAGGCTGACTGGCAGCCGCCAGGCGCGCGAGGAAATCATGGAAATCCGCCATTCCTCGCTCTACTGCCCGCGCGACTTCGACATTTCGCCCTATTTCAACGTCGTCAAACCGACCATCGCAGGCGGTTTCGATTATAAGATGCTGCAGTGGGCCGATCTGAACGGTGTGGCCGCCATTGCACCAGGCGTCGCACCGGAGATGGTAGATATCCCGCTGGTGCCGCAAGCCGTGAGTGCGGGCGACGAGGCGCAAGCGATCGTCGCGTGATTGTCTCTTGTGCTTGTCGTCCCTTGTGTTCGTCGATCGCCGTCGCTACCTCTGCCGCTTGCGAGAGGGAAAGATGCTCGACGACGCAATCAAGGCGATCATACAGATATTCGCACCGCCGCTGCGCGCGGTGCTGTGGAAATCGATCGGGTTGGCGCTGGCGTTGATCGTCGTCGCCGGCATAGCGCTCGACCGCCTGCTTGTTCATCTGGTCGGCGCCGGCGGCGCCACGGTCGAGACTACGTTCGGCCCGCACGCGCACCTGCCGGTATCGGCGATCGCCTGGCTCGTCTCGATTGCCGCGAGCCTCGGCATCATCGTCGGCAGCGTCTTCCTGATGCCGGCAGTGACGGCCTTTGTGGCCAGCTTTTTTGCCGACCAAATCGGGGCCGAGGTGGAACGCGAGCATTATCCCGGCGACCCGCCCGGCCGGGCGCTGCCGCTGTGGCTTGCCATGTGGGAAGGCATCAAGACGGTGCTGCTCGCGGTCGTGATCTATCTGTGCGCCGCCCCGCTCATGATCTTTCTCGGCTTCGGCGCGGTGATTTTCTTCCTCGCCACGGCCTATATTCTCGGGCGCGAATATTTCGAACTCGCCGCTATGCGCTTTCGGCCGCCGGATGAGGCCAAGGCCTTGCGTAAACGCTACGCCACGACCGTTTATCTCGGCGGCCTTTTCATCGCGGGTTTCGTCTCGATCCCGATCGTCAATC
>PLTE01000109.1 GCA_003164375.1 Hyphomicrobiales bacterium
TCGCCGCCGGCACGAGGCCGCCGCGGGTGACGCAGACAATGGCCTCGAACGGGCCGGCGCCGTGTATCCGCCACGCCAGCGCCCGGGAATCGCGATGGAACTGATCCCAAGACACTGGAAAAATCTTGGCTGGATTTGGTGGCTTTTCCGGCTCAGGCTGCGGCATCGCCATAATGTTGCTCCGGTGAATACTGGATCGACCTCAAAGCCGATATCAGACCGGAACCACAGCGCGCAATCAGGGAATTTCGTACACCGTCGTCTCGTCGGCGATACCGCGCAGTGCCGCGCGTTGCTCCGACGGGCGAAGGCCCGAGCTTTGCAGGATTTTCGCCGCTCTCGGATCGTCCACCACGGACTTGGTGACGAAGATCGCGCGCGACGAGGCTAGCCCCTGTACGCGCGCGGCCATGTTCACAGTCTGGCCGAAATAATCCTGGCTGTCGTTGAGCCGCACGGCGAGGCACGGCCCTTCGTGAATGCCGATCTTCAACAGCAAATCCTCGTTTTGGCGCTCGGCGTTAAAGAGCGCCATTTCTTCGCGCATTCGCAGCGCCGCCGCGAGCGCCCGGTCGGGCGTTGAAAATGTCGCCATCACCGCATCGCCAATCGTTTTAACGACCGCGCCCGCCTCCGCCGCCACGATGTCGTGGAGCACACGAAAATGCTGGCGCACCAGATCGTAGGCCACAAGATCGCCGACCCGCTCATACAATGCTGTCGAGCCTTTGAGATCAGTGAACAAGAAGGTGAGACTCGTGATCTTGAGCCGCTGGTCGACATCGAGCGTATCGGTGCGAAAGATGTCGCGGAACGTCTGATTGGTGAGTAGCCGCTTGGCCGTGAGGAACGGCCGGCGCTTGCCCAGCAGATGATGGAGCGCATCGCCGGCGATCCACAGCCCCGGCAGAACGCGGCGGTCGGTACGGTTCTCGAGCGACAGCCGCAACGGTCCCGGACGCATCTCCACCGTTCTGACCGGCGTTTGCACCCGGTCGAACACCATCGATAGCGTCTGCCGCTCGCGCGTCGGCTCGCCCTTGACGTCGATGAAGAGAGTGCCGTGGGTGACCGGATCGAACGCAATGACGAATTCACCGGGCAGTTGGACCGACAGCACCGCCTTCTCGCGCGGCGGCAGTTCGATCGAGTCGATGGTGAACTCGGCAAGACTCTCAGCCAGATTCTCCGGCAGGTCGGCCCCGGAGCTCCAGAATATCTGACGATAATATTCGACCTCGGGAAGCGTATCCGGACTGTGGGCGGTAATGCGACGAACTCGCGGGCTCACCGTGAAGGTCACTTCGACCATTTCGTCGAGCGTCGGCTTGTAGCCGGTGGCGCAAAGCCCGCAGTCGTATTCGTCGCGATTGATGGTCTTGAGCGTCGTACCGGCGTCGAGCACGCCACCGCAGCCGGGACACAGCACATTCCACGACAGCTCGAACAGGCCAAGCCGGGCGGCATGGAGGAATGCCGTGATCGCTCGTTCTTCCTCGAGGCCGTGCTTGCCCGCGAAATCGAGAGCGTTGACACGGCAGAGCTCGCGATCCGGCGCGTTCGTAACCGCGCGCTCGATGGCGGCAGAGCAATCGGCGTCGGCCGATTGCCGTAGCGCGTCGAAGAGAGTGTCGGATTCACTCACCGCTAGCGTTTCCTACCCGATCGGAATCGATATGACCAATTTAGATAGGGAACGTAAGCACGCGGTGCCGTCGCGACAAGGCGAATAGCCGTGACCGCACTCGTCGTCGCCATCACAGCGAATTGATCCATTCGACGACTTGCCGATGCGCCACCAGGGGCGTCGTCAAATGGCCGGCGAAAACCTCGATATATTTGCTCTTCGGATTTTTGGCGCCGGCGTTGAACGCATAGTCGGGGCCGCGACGATCGATCGGATCGAGCTTGCCGGCAACCCAAAGCAACGGCACCGGTGGCGCCCCTCGTCCTATCGTCACGGTATTTTTCGGGATCACCGCCGGCCCGTCGGGATCGAACATGCTGAGATAGACTCTGGGCGTCGCGGTCGCGGTCAGCGGGATACCTTGCGCCATGTCGGGAAAAGTCTGCGGCACGTCGCCTTGACCCGCGGCGATCAGCGCTTTGGCGCGATCGACCGCGTCGCGCACGAAGCTGCGCATCGGGTCCGCCTCCGGTAGATGGCCCGGCGCAAGCGCGACCACACCGACAAGCTCGGGATGCCGCGCGGCATAGCCGATCGCGGCATTGGCGCCGAGCGAATGGCCGATCACGACGATCCGGCTGGCGCCCTTGGCGCGCAGCCCGGCGACGACCGCGTCGATCTCGGCCATCGCGTCGTCGTAAGTCGCGGCATAGCGGCGGTGAAACGACCACGGCATTTCCGGCTTCGCCACCTGCGCGCCTTCGTCTTCGAGCGCACTTAAGATTCCGCCGTCAAAGCCGCCCGGCCAAGCGCCTTTGCCGTGCAGAAAGACGATACCCAAACCTTGCAGGCTCGCAGCCGGCGCCGCTCCGGCAAAATACGGCGTCAACAGTACCGCGAGCGCCGCAAGTGCACGCGTGAGAACGACCGCAATAATCCCGCGTCGATTCATGGTGCGATCGTTGCATGCGGCAAGGGACGAATCGATGCCGCGATTGCGCCGCAGCCGTCAGGCTTTGGCAAGCTCCGTCTTGACGCGCAGCAACATGACCTCAACCGCCGCTTTCGCCGCGGCGATCTTTTGCGGGTCGCGGCCCCGCACCACGACGTGGGTATTGGCGGCGTTGCTTTCGTCCTGGAACGGGTAGGAACCGATCACCACGTCGGGATGCTGCTTGGCGATCGCGCCAAGCTCGGTGCCGATATCGCCTTCGCGGCAATCAGCGCGAACGGTTTCCGACAGCATCCTCGCGCCGGTCTTGAGCTGCGGCGTGACGAATTCGAGCATCGCCTGCATGACGCTCGGAATGCCCGCCATGACCACGACATTGCCGATCCAGAAACCCGGGGCCGCGGAGACTTTATTGAGGACGAGTTCGGCACCGACCGGGATGCGGGTCATGCGCATGCGCGCCTCGTTCATCACACCGCCGGTTTGGGCGAGCCGCGCGCGCATGATCTCGACCGCCCCCGGGTGGTGTTCGAGAGCGACGCCGAAAGCCTTGGCGACGCATTCGGCGGTGATATCGTCGTGGGTCGGTCCGATGCCGCCGGTCGTGAAAACATAGGTGTAACGCGCGCGTAGCGCATTGAGCGCGGCGACGATCTCCGGCTCGTCGTCCGGCACGACGCGGACTTCCTTGAGATCAATACCGATGCCGGTGAGATTTTCGGCGATATAGCCGATGTTCTTGTCCTTGGTGCGCCCCGACAGGATCTCGTCGCCGATGACGAGAACCGCCGCGGTGACGGGCGCTGAAGACGTTTGCCCGCCGGCGGCCGGGGCCGCGTCATTGGCCATTGCTCAATCTCCGTGCTCCGCCTCCTCTAGCGCGGCAAAGATGGCGGCTCAAGCCGGCCAAGCCCAGGCTAGTCTCACGCAGGATGTTAGACGGGGCCTTCGGGAACTTCGGGATAGCCGAGGATGTCGCCTCGCTTCTGGAGATATTCGTCGCGGTCGATCTCGCCGCGCGCATAGCGCCGCGCGAGGACATCGAGCCCCGGCAGCTCGCGCCTCGCCAGAGCGCGTGCTTGCCGGCGCCTGTACTGCAGGTACCAGGCAAGACCCGCAATCACGATTGCGACGACCAATAGCCACTCGAACATGGACCTGCATCCCCACTCCCAGCCTCACTCTAACCCTCGACCCGCCGTGCAAGTTCCCGGGAACCAAGGCTTCGCCACAGCGTTAGTCAGTCCGCCTAAAACATGAGCAACGGTGTCGGCCTGGCGACCATTCGGGTGGATGGCCGCCGATCCGAACTGGCGCGAAGATTGCTACAATTTGAGATGCCGCAAAGCGTATAACCCTCAGACGATTATGGTTTTAGGGGGCCGGGGTTAGATATGTTCGACGAAATGGAGGGCACCGGGGACAAGGTGCGGCCGGCTTATGCCGAGCTGTCGCGTTGGCTCGGAGAGGTCAAACCGGACGTGCTCGACTTTCGCCGTCGCGAGGCCGAGCTCCTGTTCCGGCGCATCGGCATTACTTTCGCGGTCTATGGCGACCCCGAGGCCCAGGAGCGCCTGATCCCCTTCGACATCATCCCCCGCATCCTTGCGGCGAAGGAATGGGAACTGCTGACGCGCGGCCTCGAGCAGCGAGTCAAAGCCATCAATGCCTACATCAAGGATGTCTATGGCCGCCGCGAGATTCTCAGGGCGGGAGTCGTTCCCGAACAGTTGGTGTTTCAGAATCCGGTGTTTCGGCCGGAGATGAACGGCCAGAAGGTGCCGCACGACATCTACGTTCACATCGCCGGCATCGATATTATCCGGCTCGACGCCGATACTTTTTACGTGTTGGAGGACAATACGCGCACGCCGTCGGGGGTCTCCTATATGCTGGAGAACCGCGAAATCATGCTGCGGCTGTTTCCCGAATTGTTCTCGCGTTACCGCGTCGCCCCGATCGAGAACTACCCCGACGAACTGTTGGACACGCTGAAATCGGTCGCACCGCCGTCGGCGTCGGCCGAGCCGAACGTCGTTTTGCTGACTCCCGGCGTCTACAATTCCGCCTATTACGAGCACTCGTTCCTGGCCGACAAGCTCGGCA
>PLTE01000123.1 GCA_003164375.1 Hyphomicrobiales bacterium
CGAATTCGTGGAACAGGGTCCGCGCATCGTCCGGAGACAATAGCGAAGGCTGGCCCTCGGCGCCCTTGGAGAAATTGCAGACATTGATGATCAAGGGAGCGATCTCGCCGTCGAGCTTCTGCTGGTCGCGCAGCGAGGTCATCCAGGCGCCGCTCCTCTTCGATCCCCGCGCGAAATAGTCGCCGAAGAACAGGCCGACCCGACCGCCGTCGGCGCCGCGCACTTCCCACACCCGCACGTCGGGATGCCAGGCCGGCACGTCGGCGCGCGGGATGAAGGAGAGCCCGAACAGGCGCTGCGCGGTATCAAAGACGGCCTCGATCATGCGGTCGAGATTAAGAAAGGGCTTGATCGCGGCCTCGTCGAAATCACATCGGCGTTGCCGCAATTTTTCCGCGTAATAGCGCCAGTCCCATGGCTCGAGCTTGAAGTTGCCGCCGTCTTCGGCGATCAGCGCCTGCATGGCGTCGCGATCGGCCAGCGCCCGCGAGCGCGCCGGCGCCCAGACCGCGTCTAGGAGGTTGCGCACCGCCGCGGGCGTCTTCGCCATGGCGTCGTCGAGCCGGTAGTGGGCGAAGTCGGCGTAGCCGAGGAGCTGCGCCCGCTCGGCGCGCAGCCGCACCATCTCGGCGATATTGCCCTTATTGTCGGTCGCGCCGCCATTGTCGCCGCGCAGGATAAAGCCGCGAAACAATTTCTCGCGCAAGTCGCGCCGTTCCGAGAATTGCAGGAACGGCTCGACATACGACCGCGACAGCGTCACGGCGTACCCGTCGAGGCCGCGCTCCTGCGCCTCCGAGCGCAGCGCCTCGCGCATGAAATCGGGCAGGCCGGCAAGCTCGGCCTCGCCGCCAAGCGGCAGCGCGAAGGCCTGTTCGTCGGCGAGCACGTTCTGGCTGAAGGCGGTGCCCAGCGCTGCCAGCCGTTCGATGATTTCGGCGAGCCGCTGTTTGGCCGCGGCATCGAGCCCCGCCCCGGCGCGGCGGAAGCCTGAATGGTAACGCTCGATCACGCGCTTTTGCTCGGCATCAATCCCGAGCGTGTCGGCCTTCTGCATCAGCGTATCGACACGTCGATACAGCGCCACATTGGAGTTCATCGCGTTCCAATGGCGGGCAAGCTGCGGCGACATTTCGCGCTCGATTTCGAGCAGCGCGTCGTTGCTATGGGCGCCGACCAGGAGGTGGAACGCGCTTTCGACGCGATCGAGCGCCTTGCCGCTGCGTTCCAACGCAGCGATGGTATTGGCGAAGCTCGGCGGTACGGTTTCCGCTGCAATGGCGGCGACCTCGGCCACATGCTCGGCCAGCGCCCTCGCGTAAGCCTCGCGGAAATGCTCGGGCCTGATGCGGTCGAAGGGCGGAACCTGGTCCGGAGTGGACCAAGCCTCGAAAAAAGGATTGCCGTTAAGGGTGCCGGGAGTGGCGATCTGGGTCATCTGGGGGCCATACCAAAAGCGGGTGCAGCCGTGATATATGTCATCGGCGGGCTCGCGCCAAAAGAAGTTGGCTCAGCGCCAAAAGGAGAGCCGAAAATGCCTCGTCACGCCCATTATGTGCCGCACGGCGTCATTCCGGCCGTGCTCTTGCCATTCACGGACGATCTTGCGATCGACGAGCAGAACTTCCGCAAGCACCTTTCCGACGTGGCGGCGGTTGAGGGCCTCTCCGCCGTCACCATCAATGCCCATTCGACCGAAGTGGCCTCCTGCAGCTTCGACGAACAGCGTCGGGTGCTCGATATTGCCCAGGACGAGATCGGCGGCCGCTTGCCGATCGTCAACGGCGTCTGGGCCGACGGTAGTCTCGAAGCGGCGCGGCTTGCCCGCATGGCGGAGGCCGGCGGCGCCTCGGCGCTCCTGGTGTTCCCGCCGGCGCCATTCACGCTCGGGCAATCGCCGGCCATGGCAGTCGAGCATTTCAAGCGCATCGCCGGCGCCACCACGCTACCGCTGATCGCGTTCCAATATCCGCTCCAGACCGGCCAAGGCTACCCGCGCGACACGCTCCTGAAGATGATCGAGGAGGTGCCGACCATCCGCGCCATCAAAGACTGGGCGGGCAATGTGCCGCAGCATGAGATGCATATCCGCGAGCTGCAGAGCCTCAAGCGGCCGGTCAATGTGCTGACCACCCATAGCGCCTGGCTGTTGAGCTCGCTGGTGCTCGGCTGCAACGGGCTGTTGTCGGGCTCGGGCAGCGTGATCGCCGACCTGCAGGCGGCGCTCTTCCGCGCGCTTCAGTCAAACGACCTCGCCGAGGCGCGGCGGCTCAACGACCGTATCTATCCCTTGGCGCGCGTGTTTTATGCCGAGCCCTGGGCGGATATGCATAACCGCATGAAGGAAGCCCTGGTGCTGCTCGGCCGGCTGCCGCGCGCCGTGGTGCGGCCGCCTCTGGTCAAGCTCGGCCGCGGCGAAATCGACCGTATCCGCGCCGCCCTTGTGGAAGCCGGGCTGCTGTCGCATAAGACCGCGCGAGACGCGGCGTGACCGCGATAAGCCCATCAACCACCGCTACAAGCCAACATCAGAAGCCGACACGATGAACACCTCTCAACCGCAGCGCTCGCGCCGCATCCTCTGGGCCAACGTCCTGACCGTCCTTAGCGCGGCGATTTTGATCAGCGCCGAGGTGTTCGGCGCGGCGTTCGCCGGCAGCTGGGCGATCGCCAATCTGTTCGCGCTCGGCGCGCTCGGCGCACGCGTGCTCGATGGTCTCTTCATCTTGCTCGGTATCGCGGTGATGGTGCAGTTCGTGCGCGCCGCGCATCTCGTCGAGCCGTTCACCGCGGACTAAAGCGCGCGCGTTGCTGTGACGATGCACAGCTAAGGTGGCGCTTTACTTTTTCTTAAGACTAAATCGCTTGCACGCATAAGAGAAATCGCTTATTGGCGGAATGCCCAATTTCGCACGTGCCTGTGGCCGTGTGTCGGTCGGTGGGCATCCGGACAAGAGGCCGGACAGCCGCCTAAGGAAGAGCGCAACCTGCTCGCGCTCTTTCCTTGCTCCAGCGACCGGCAGCCGGAGGCGAAACCGGCAATGCCCGCTCTCCACGGGCGACGCGGCTTAAAGCAACGACGGAAGGGCTTTTTTGGGTCTACTTGCCGGCGCCAATGCCGGGGACACCGAAGAGGCTTGTCCATCTTTGCCAGCAGTGCGGAACGGGATCTCCCTCATCCGGACCAAGGCAGCAATCACGGCGGCGCAACGCGTCCCGCAATCGTGCGGGGCGACGCGCGTCGCAGGAGGTTCACCTCGGCGGCTACGCCGCCAGTCGGATTTAGGGAGCTGGGTGGAAATGACTGCACGCATCCGCGAATTTCTCAAGCAACGCACCGATCACGGACCCTGCCTCGTCGTCGACCTCGATGTCGTCCGCGAGAACTATCAGAACTTCGCCAAAGTGCTGCCGGACACCAAGGTGTTCTATGCGGTGAAGGCCAATCCGGCGCCGGAAATTCTCAAGCTCTTGGTGACGCTGGGCTGCTGCTTTGACGTCGCTTCGCTGCCCGAGACGCACGACGTGCTCGCCGCCGGCGCCACGCCCGACCGCATCTCCTACGGCAACACCATCAAGAAAGAGAAGGAGATCGCCGAAGCCTTCCGGCTCGGCGTCACGTTGTTCGCGGTCGACTGCGAGGCCGAGGTCGAGAAGGTGGCGCGCGCCGCGCCGGGCAGCCGCGTCATCTGCCGCATCCATTGCGACGGCTCCGGCGCCGAATGGCCGTTGTCGCGCAAGTTCGGCTGCGAGCCCGCTTATGCCGCCGACATCCTGGAACTTGCCCATAAAAACGGGCTCATCCCGTACGGCATCTCGTTCCACGTCGGCTCCCAGCAACACAATGTCGAGGCCTGGGACCGCGCGCTCGCTTCGACGGCGGCGGTGTTCCGCACTTGCGCCGAACGCGGCATCAGCCTGTCGATCGTCAATCTCGGCGGCGGCTTCCCGGCGAAATACATCCGCAAGACGCCCAAGCTCGAAAGCTATGGCAAGGCGATCTTCAAGGCGCTGCGCAAGCATTTCGGCAACAATTTGCCGAACACCATCGTCGAGCCCGGACGTGGTCTGGTCGGCAATGCCGGCGTCATCGAGGCCGAGGTGGTGCTGATCGCCAAGCGCTCGCCGGAAGACGAGCTGCGTTGGGTCTATCTCGACATTGGCAAGTTCCACGGCCTCGCCGAGACCATCGGCGAATCGATCCGTTATCCGATCCGCACCACGCATGATCGCGACGAGACGGTGCCCTGCGTCATCGCCGGCCCGACTTGCGATTCGGTCGACGTGCTCTACGAGAAGACGCCGTATCCGCTGCCGGTGTCGCTCGCCATCGGCGACAAAGTCTTGATCGAGGCCGCCGGAGCCTACACCGCGACTTATTCTTCGGTCGGCTTCAACGGCTACCCGCCGCTGCGGCAATATGTGATCTGACTTTTTCCCTCTCCCCGCGGACGGGGAGAGGCAGCTCACTTCGGCTGAACGCTCGGGTCGCCCGCCCGGGCTGCCTGGCGGCGGGATCACCGGTGTTTTCCCGGTATTCGGTGTCGGCGCTTTTATGGCCGGGTCGACATCGGGCGGACAAATGACGCCGTTGGACTGGGCGAGCTTTTCGCTCTGGTTCTGATTGGGGGTGGCGCTCGCACCATCCGCGCAGGCCTTCGTGTCGCCGGATTGGGCCTGCGCCAAAGCCGACGAGCGTAACCCGTGCGCGATGAGGATGACGGTGAAAAGGATTTTAACGATCCTATTCACCGAATCATAACGTCCGGCGCTTGGCGCAGTTGCGCCGATCTCACGCCAGATCGATGATGCCGGCTTCACCGCTTTCGGTGCCGAAGGCGAGCAGCAGCCCGTCGGCGCTCCAGGCGAGCGCGGTGATCGGCGCGTCGCCCGGCGTCTTGGCTAAAATCTCGGCGCCGTCGTCGACGCGCACCAACAGCACCAGGCCATCTTCATAGCCCGTGGCGACGATGTCCTGTTTGGGATGGCAGGCGACGGCCACGATCCGGTGCTCGGACGGCGCCAGCACTTTCGGCTGCTTGCCCATCGGGCCGTCCTTGGCTTGGAACGGCCACAGAATGAGCTGCGTGGCGCCTGAGGTCGCGAGCCAATGGCCGCCGACGGTCCAGCCGAACGACTTAACGCGCGCGGCGTAACCGGACATGCGCATGTGCTGGCGATCGGCGAGCCGCCAGCCGTGCAACATCGGCTCCTGCATGGTGGTGACCAGGAAGCGGCCGTCCGGGCTCGCCGTGACGCCGAGATGCGAGCCCTTCCATTCGAGCTTTTCCGGCGCGGCGCCGACCGCGTTCGGAAACCACAGCGTGGCGCCGTTGTAGTGCGCCACCGCGAGCCGAAAGCCCTTGGGTAAAAAGACCAGCCCGCCGACGGTCGACGGCGCTTCCAGTTCGCGCAATTCTTTGGCCTGCACGAACGCCGCCTTGCCGGCCGACCAGGCGACCGCGCCGTCCGGTCCGAGCGCGACGTGGTCGATCCAGCGGCGTTTCGGGTCGCTCGCAAGCGTGGCGCTGTAGCCTTTCACGTCGGTGGCGACCAGTTTGCCGTCGTCGCCGGCGCTGACGATGCGTTCGGCGTCGGCCGTGGTGCTGAGGATCGCGCCGCCATGCACCGCGACGCGATGCGGCTCGCCGGTGGGCGCCGCAAGTACGATCGCCTCCTCGCCGAGCACGAAACCCGCGGTGCGGCCGAGAAAATGCGCGCCGACGATGGCGCCTTCGGCGGCGAGCGAATGCGTGCGTTCGACAACGGAAACGATATCGCTACGGGTGTCGGTCATGGCGTGCCGCGTTGGCGCTGCGCGTTCCCCTCCCCACAAGGGGGGAGGAAGGGATTACGCCACGCAGCTCTCGAAGCCTTGGGTGATCTTCTCGCCCGGCAGATTGCGGCCGATGAAGACGATGCGGCTTTGCCGTTTTTCGTCCTTGTTCCACGGCCGCTGGTGGTCGCCGTCGAGGATCATGTGCACGCCTTGGAAGACGAAGCGCTCGTCGTCGTCCTTGAAGGCGAGGATGCCTTTGCAGCGCAAAATGTTCGGGCCTTCCTTCTGCACCAGATCCTGCACCCACGGAAAGAATTTATCCGGGTCGAGCGGCTTGTCGGTATGAAGCGAAATCGATTGCATGTCCTCGTCGTGATAATGCTTCAAGCCGCCGTGATGGTGGGCGTGCTCATGATGGTCATGCCCATGATCGTGATCATGGTGATGACCGTGATCATGGTGATGATCGTGATCGTGATCATGGTGATGATCGTGGTCTTCGCTTTCGAGGAATTCCGGTTCGATATCGAGGATGCGGTCGAGATCGAAGGCGTTGCGGCCGAGCACCTCATTCAAGGCGATTTGCGCGCGCTCGGTCTTGTGCACCCTGGCATACGGGTTGATGGCGCGGATGCGCGCCTCGA
>PLTE01000307.1 GCA_003164375.1 Hyphomicrobiales bacterium
CCACATCGTTGGCGCCGATGACGAGCGCCACATCGGTAGTCTTAAATTCATCGTTGATATCGTCGAGCTGAAAAATGAGGTCATAAGGCACGCCCGCTTCAGCGAGCAGCACGTCCATCTGTCCCGGCATGCGGCCGGCGACGGGATGGATCGCGAATTTAACGGAGACGCCCGACGACTGCAGTAATTTCACGAATTCATAGAGCTTCTGTTGTCCCTGCGCGGCCGCAAGCCCATAGCCGGGAATGATGATGACGCTCTTGGCGTAGCGCATGAAAATGCCGGCATCGGCCGCGGCGGTCGGCTTCAGCTCGCCTTTGATGTGGCTCGGCTTGTGCTTGGGCGCGCCGCCAAAATTCGTGAACAGGACGTTTGAAACCGAGCGGTTCATGGCCCGCGCCATAAGCAGCGTCAGGAGCGTGCCCGCGGCGCCGACAACCATGCCGGCGATCATCAGTGCCGGATTCGCCAACACGAAGCCTTCAAGACCGACCGCTAAACCGGTGGCGGCGTTGTAGATCGAGATCACCACCGGCATATCCGCGCCACCGATCGGCAGTGTCATCAGAATGCCGTAGACCAGCGCGCAGCCGAAGAACAGATAGATCAACTGCGGCGTCGGCAAGAGCTGGCTTGACGGACCTGTCGTGACGTAAATGAGATAGCCGGCAACGGCGAGCGTGCCGAGCAAAACCACGATATTGAAATATTGCTGCCCTCGCATGCGCAGCGGCTTTTTAATGACGCCTTCGAGCTTGGCCCAGGCGATCAGCGAGCCGGACAAGGAAATCGCGCCGATCAGCGCGCCCAAGAGTGTCACGACAAGTTGGGCTATTCCCGGCGCCTTGGTGCCGAACAGCTCCACCGCGGCGATTGCGCCGGCGGCGCCGCCACCCATGCCGTTATAGAGCGCGACCATCTGCGGCATCGCCGTCATCGCAACTTTCTTGCCGCCCCACCAGGCGAAGCCGCCGCCAACGGCCAGGGCTAAGACGCCGAGGCCGACATTGACGATCAGATGCGGCTTGGCGGCCGCGGACACATCGAAGACGTAGAAAAAACTGGCGAGCACGGCGACCAGCATGCCGATGCCGGCTACGAAGATTCCGGACGGCGCTGTCACTGGCGACGACATCCGCTTGAGGCCATACAAGAACAGCAAGGCTGCCGCGAGATCGGTGGCGCCGATGGTCAGTTGGGCAATGCTTGTCATCGTCATGTCAGTTCCTCACACCGCTTTCGGGCGACGGTGTTTGGCGTGGCCGCGCTTTGCGTGTTCGGTTTTGTGTCCGCTGGTCTGAAACATCGCCAGCATCCGACCGGTGACGGCATAGCCGCCGGCGGCGTTGCCGGCGCCGAGCAGCACGGCGAAAAATCCGATCGCCTGCTGCTGCACCGTGCTGGCGTTGAGCAAAACGTACATGCCTCCGACCACCACGATGCCGTGGACGAAATTGGAGCCGGACATCAGCGGCGTGTGCAGGATCGCCGGCACATGGCCGATGATCACCCAGCCGGCAAAGGCGGCCAGCATGAAAATATAGAGGGCGACGAAGCCGGTGATCTGGATTGAAAAGTCCATCGTGCGGTCCTCGTTGGGCTCAAGCCGCTTTCACGGATGGCTTGGCTGTTGGCGGTGTTTTGGCCGCGGCTTTATCGGCAGCGTTGCTGGGGTAAGCGTCGTGCTCGCTCTTATCGCTGCGCAACTTGCCCTCGTGGGTCAGAACCGTCTTGGCGAGCACTTCGTCGTCCCAGTTCAGCGTGACGATGTTGTCCTTCATCATCAAAGTGAGCAGGCTCGCTACGTTCTTGGCGTAGAGTTCGCTCGCATCTTCACCGAGCAGCGACGGCACGTTCAGCGGCGCAACGATCGTCACTTGGCCGATTCGTGCGGTCTCGCCCGGTTGGGTGTCCTCGCAATTGCCGCCGCCTTCGGCCGACAGATCGACGATCACTGCGCCGGCTTTCATGCCGGCGACCTGCGATTTGCTGATGAGCTTGGGTGAGGGCCGGCCAGGAATGGCGGCCGTCGTGATGATGAGGTCGGCCTGCTGGATGTGCTTGGTCACGACGGCGTCGATCTTGGCTTTCTCCGCGGCGGTCAATTCGCGGGCATAGCCGCCCTTGCCGCGCGCATCGACGCCGGTCGCGACGAATGTGGCGCCCAACGAGACCACCTGTTCCGCGGTTTCCGGTCGCACGTCGTAGCCTTCGACAACGGCGCCCAGTCGGTGTGCCGTGGCGACCGCCTCGAGGCCGGCGACACCGAGGCCCATTACCAACACTTTGGCGGGTCCGATCGCGCCCGCGGCCGACGTGATCTTCGGCAACACGCGGGCCAGATGCGTTGCGCCGAGCTGCACCGCGTAATAGCCGGCCAAAGCCGATTGACTGGACAGCGCGTCCATGGCCTGCGCCCGCGTGATGCGCGGAATCCGGTCCATGGCAAAGCAGGTGATTTTTCTGTCCAAAAGACGCTGCACCAATGCGGGCTGCTTGCCGGCATAGATGAAGGAAATCAGGATCGCACCATCCTTCATCGCGTCGATGACATCCAAGGCGGGAGGCTGCACCGCGAGAACTACGTCGGCGTCGCCGACCAGGGCGTGGCGATCGGCAGTGAAAGCGACGTCCTTGAAGACGGCATCGACCAGGCTGACGGCATCGCCCGCACCCGACTGCATGTGCAGCTTGGCGCCCAGCTTGACGAGCTTCGCCGTGATGGACGGCACCAGTGCCACGCGTCGTTCGTGCGGATGGGTCTCCTTCAGAACGGCGACGTTGACATACATGGGGCGCTCCAACGCATCGTAAAAATCATCGCTTGGTCCGGTTTCACGGCGAGAAATTCCCGCCACGAATGGGGGAGCGCCACGAGCGGCGTTCCCCGTCGGTTCATTGCTGCGGCTCAAGCCGGCGCGTCAGCCGCGACGTAGCGAACCAGTTTTTTGTTGACAAACGCCTGGATGCCCATGTCGCCGAGTTC
>PLTE01000322.1 GCA_003164375.1 Hyphomicrobiales bacterium
CAGATGTGGGCGGCGCAGTTCTACCACTTCCAGGAACCGTCGCGCTGGATGACCTCGGGCGGCCTAGGCACGATGGGCTACGGCCTGCCGGCCTCGGTCGGCGTGCAGCTCGCGCATCCAAACTCGCTCGTCGTCGACATCGCCGGTGAAGCCTCGGTGCAGATGACGATGCAGGAGATGTCGACGGCGGTGCAATACGATCTGCCGATCAAGATCTTCATTCTCAACAATCAATATATGGGCATGGTGCGGCAGTGGCAGGAACTGCTGCACGGCGGGCGCTATTCGCATTCCTACAGCGAGGCGCTGCCGGACTTCGTCAAGCTGGCGGAGGCCTATCACGCGCACGGCATCCGCTGCGAGCATCCCGGCCAGCTCGACGAGAAAATCCGCGAAATGATCGAGGTCAACAAGCCGGTGATATTCGACTGCGTGGTCGATCCGGCGGAGAACTGCTTCCCGATGATTCCGTCGGGGCGCGCCCACAACGAGATGCTGCTCGGCGACGCCGCGACCCGCGTCGAGGACGCCATCACCGAAGAAGGCAAGATGCTGGTCTAGGCGACGAGCAAGGAGGCTTTCGTCATGAAACTCGCAATAATCGGCGCCGGCAAGGTCGGCGGCACGCTCGGCGCCGCCTGGGCGCAGAAAGCCGGCCACGAGATTTTCTTCGGCTCAAGGGACCCCAGATCCGACGCGACCCAGGCGCTGATCCGCAAAATCGGCGGCAAAACGCAGGCCGGCACGCCCGCCGAGGCGGCGGCCTTCGGCGAGATGATTGTTCTGACGACGCCCTGGCCGGCGACCGAAGCCGCGATCCGCTCGATGGGCGATCTGAGCGGAAGAATAATCCTCGATGCCACGAACCCGTTGGCGATGGGACCCGATGGCTTGAGCCTCGAGATCGGACACAACATTTCAGCTGGCGAAAAGGTCCAAACCTGGGCCAAGGCTGCGTCGGTGTTCAAGACGCTCAACACCACGGGTTTCAGAAATATGGCCAACCCCGACTTCCACGGGGTGAAATCGGTGATGTTCGTCGCGGGCGACGATACTGCCGATAAGCCTAAGGTCATCGCGCTTGTCGCGGCACTGGGCTTCGAAGTGATCGATGCCGGCCCATTGCGCAGTTCCAGGCTGCTGGAAGCCCACGCCATGCTGTGGATCGACCTTACCATCAACCACGGCCTCGGCCATGACTGGGCCTTTGCCTTGGTCAGGCGTTGAAGAGGAATGCCATGAACACCGCGACGTCACATTACCCTGCCGCCCCGACCAGCGAGCGTGTCGAGGTCCGCACGCTGTGCGTGCTGGTCGACAACGAGCCAGGCGTGCTCGCCCGCGTCATCGGGCTGTTTTCCGGCCGCGGCTACAACATCGATTCTCTCACCGTCTCGGAAACCGAGCACGAGAAGCACCTGTCGCGCATCACCATCGTCACGCGCGGCACGCCGATGGTGCTCGAACAGATCAAAAATCAGCTCGACCGCCAGGTGCCGGTGCATCGGGTGATCGACCTGACCACCGGGGGTCCTGCGATCGCGCGCGAGCTCGCCATGGTCAAGGTGCGCGGCTCCGGCGACAACCGCATGGAGGCGCTGCGGCTTGCCGACGCGTTCCGCGCCCGCGTCATCGACGCCACCACCGAGAGCTTCGTGTTCGAGATTACCGGCGCCTCCGACAAGATCGAAAGCTTCATCAATCTGATGCTGCCGGTGGGCCTCGTCGAAGTGTCGCGCACCGGCATCGTCGCCATCGGCCGCGGCCCGGAGGGGATGTGAGGCGCCGCTACGCCGCCTGACGCTCCGACGCCGGCGCCAAACGCGCGACCAGCGTTGCGAAGCGGTCGACGAAATCAGCCAAGAATTTTCGCGTCGCGTCGTCGCCGATATTGCCTTGATCGTCGATCAAATCCGGCTTGAAGGTGATGAAAGCATCGCCGCCGAGCAGCGTCATGCCGAGGCTGATCAGGATCAAGCGCAGATGCTGCTGCGCCAGCGCGCTACCGATGGCGCCAGGCGACGTGCCTGTGATGAAGCCGGGCTTGCCGAACCACGAATTCTTGCCCCACGGCCGCGCACCCCAATCGACCGCATTTTTCAGTACCGTCGGAATCGAGCGGTTATGTTCCGGGGTGACGATCAACACACCGTCGGCCCGCGCCAGCTCGGCCTTGAAGCGCGCCACTGCGGTGGGCAGCGTGCCTTCGTCGTCCTGGTTGTACATCGGCAGATCGTCGATGCGCACGAATGTCGCGTCGAATTTGCCGGCGGCGAGCTGGACCAGCGCCTGGGCGAGCTTGCGGTTGATGGAGTCGCGGCGATTGCTGCCGACGATCACGGCGATATGGGGGAGCGGCATGGTTGAATCCCTCGGTTAGAATTCGTAACTTAGGCTAGATAGGTGACCAGCCGGAAACGGCACAAGAGGGCACATCCGTGAAACCAAGACACATGCATTTGCCCGCCGATTGCCGGGCGATCAGCGACGTGCTGGCCCGGGTCGGCGACAAATGGTCGGTCCTCGTCGTCACCCGGCTCGGCCCCGGGCCGATGCGTTTCAACGAGTTGCGCCGGTCGATCGGCGGTATTTCGCAGCGCATGCTGACGCTGACGTTGCGCGGCCTTGAGCGCGACGGCCTGGTCACGCGCACGGTATTTCCGACGATTCCGCCCCGGGTCGACTATGCGCTGACCGCGCTCGGGCGCGATCTCTTGACCCCGGTTTCGGCGCTCGGCGAATGGGCGACCCGCAATCAGATAAAAATCGCCCGCGCACGCGAACGGTTCGACGGCGTCATGCACGATACCGGCGCGCGGAAAGCCTCCTGACGGCGGTATAAAATTTAGCAAAACAAGCGTGCTGTTGGGCTTGTTTTGGCGGCCCGCAGAAACTAGAAGCAGCAACCGATAACAAGCAGCCGTCAGGCCGCATGAGGGGTGTGAACATGCGTGTTTATTACGACCGCGACGCCGACCTGAACCTGATCAAGGGCAAGAAGGTCGCCATCATCGGCTATGGCAGCCNNATGCCCATGCGCTCAATCTGCGCGACTCCGGCGTCAAAGAGGTCGCAGTGGCGCTGCGCAAGACCTCGCAAGGCGTCAAGAAGGCGCAAGGCGAGAAGCTCAAGGTCATGGACGTCGCCGAGGCCGCCAAATGGGCC
>PLTE01000204.1 GCA_003164375.1 Hyphomicrobiales bacterium
GATATTCGATGATGCCGCCGGCCATCGAGCCCGCGGTGCCGAGCGCGTCGATCATCTGCCGGGCGTCAAGCTTAAGCGCCGCGCCGACGCCGGCGGTGGCGCCCATGGCGCCGAACACCGCCGTCGGATGGAATCCGGCCTTATGCGTGAGCGTCGGCGCCACCGTCGACAGCCGGCACATGGTCTCGACGCCGACGGCGATGCCGAGCAGTGCGGCCTTACCGTCGAGCTTGTGCCGCTCGCAGGCCGCCAGCACCGCCGACACCACCACCGCGCCGGCATGAATCGGGCCGCCCTCGAAAGTGTCGTCGAAATCCTCGCCGTGAATGGCGGTGCCATTGACCAGCGCCGCGCCGGCCGACGACAGCGTGCGGACGTGGCCGATGGCGGTGCAGGGCCCGTCGTCGTCGCAGCCGTTGAGGGTCGCCTGCACATAGTCTTCGTTGCGCGCGGTGACGGCGAGACCGACCACGTCGATCAGCAACTCTTCGCATTTGCCGACGACGGGCGGCGGCAAATGCGCGGCATCGAGCGCGCAGATTTTCTGCACCAGATGTTCGGCAACGGCGGTTTTGGGGAGGTCGGTCATTGTTATGAACGTCCAATCAACGTCATGGCCGGGCTCGTCCCGGCCATCCACGTCTTCAAACCCGGCGGATATTCTGAGCGCTTAAGACGTGGATGCCCGGCACAAGGCCGGGCATGACGCTCAACGGAAGAAACGCATCGGCCGTTAATTCTCAATACTTCGCCGAGATCGGCAGCTCTTCCGCCGGGAACAGCGAGATCAGGCGGCAGCCTTTGTCGGTGACCACGACCTCTTCCTCGATGCGGGCGGCGGAATAACCGTCGGTCGCCGGGCAATAGGTTTCGATCGCAAACACCATGCCCTCGACGATCTCGGTCGGGTGGTCCATCGAAATCACCCGCGAGATGATTGGCCGCTCGTGCAGGTTCAAGCCTAAGCCGTGGGCGAATTGCAGGCCGAAGGCCGACATTTCGTCCGGGAAGCCGAATTCTTGAGCCTCCGGGAACACTTCGCAGATATGCGCGGTCGAGGCCCCCGGCTTGATGCGGGCGATGGCGTTGTCGAGCCATTCGCGCGCCTTCCGGTACGCGTCGTGCTGCGCCGGCGTGGCGCGCACCACGTTGAAGGTGCGATAGTAGCAGGTGCGATAGCCCATGAAGCTTTGCAGGATATCGAAGAACGCCTGATCGCCGGGGCGGATCATGCGGTCGGTGAAATTATGCGGATGCGGGCTGCAGCGCTCGCCCGAGATCGCGTTCACCGCTTCGACGTCGTCGGAGCCGTGGGTATAGAGGAACTTGTTGACCTCGGCGACGATGTCGTTTTCGCGGATGCCGGGACGCAGCATCTGGTTGACCACATCGTAGGCGCCGTCGACCATGGCGGCGGCGCGGTTGAGAAGCGCGATCTCGTCTGCGGACTTCACCTCGCGGGCGCTCAACATTACCTGCTGGCAGTCTTTGATGGTGAGGCCGGCCTTCTGCAACTCGAACATCATCGGCGGCTCGATGATGTCGACGCCGATCGGCATCTTGGCGACGCCGGCGTCGCGCAGGATCGCGGCGATTTCCTCGGCGTGGCGCTTCATCAGGCCGAAGGCGGGATCGACCGTGCCGCGCAGGCCGACGAGACCGGCTTTGCAGTTCTCCGGCTTGAGCCAGGGCGAATAGAGCTTGTGGTGGACCGCCGCCGAGCCGAAGTCCCACAGGATCGGATCGCCGCCGCGCACCAGGACGGCAAAACGCGAAAGCTTGTCGCGCGCCCATTCGCCGATCTTGGTCGAGGTGACGTAGCGGATATTGTTGTCGTCGAACAACAATACCGCGCCGAGATCGGAAGCCTCCAGGGCTGCTTGTGCGCGGGCGAGCCTGTAGCGGTGCAGGCGGCGGTAGTCGACGCGCTCCTCGAAATCGACCCCCATGGTGCCGAGCACCGGCAGATGGCGGCCCCAATTGTAGCGGGGATTAATATCCTCGGCGCGGATCTTGGTCAGATCGCGGGTGATGTCGTCCATGGCGTACTCCCTTCGGCTGGTCCGTCATCCCGCGGGGGGCGTCGCGGGACGGTCGGGCAATGTTTGATCGAATTCTCAGGTTTCGATATTAGCGTATCTTAGCCCAGCGCGCGCCGGTGTTCTTCCGCTCCCTTTGGGGGCGAGGGATGCGCACAGGTCACAGCTTACGGCATTGGAATTTCGCCGACATCCTTCGGCACTTTATAGCCTTTCTGCACGGCAGGGCGTTTGGCGATGGCGACGTACCAGCGTTTGACGTTAGGATATTTATTAAGATCGACGGTCTGCCATTCGTAGCGGGATACCCACGGCCACAGCGCGATATCGGCGATCGAATAGGCGTCGGCCAGGTATTCATGCTCGGCGAGCCGCCGGTCGAGCACGCCATAAAGCCGGTGCGCCTCCTTGAGGTAGCGCTCCTCGGCATAGGGCGCCTTGCCCGGATTGTATTTCACGAAGTGATGCACCTGGCCGAGCATCGGCCCCGGGCCGCCCATCTGCCACATCAGCCATTCGATGGTGTGGTAGCGCGCCTCGCCCGACTTCGGCAGCAATAGGCCGGTCTTGTCGGCGAGATAGATCAGGATGGCGCCGGACTCCATCAGGCTCATGCCGTTGTCGCGATCGACAATCGCCGGAATGCGGTTGTTCGGCGAGATCTTGAGAAATTCCGGCTTGAACTGCTCGTCCTTTGAGATGTCGACCGGGTGAACGGTATAGGGCAGCCCGAATTCCTCGAGCGCAATGGAAGCCTTGCGGCCGTTCGGGGTGGTCCAGGTGTAGAGATCGATCACGATGCTTTTTCCTTTGTACTAACAATTGAAATGCGCCTGATCCGTCGTCCTCGGGTGGCCGCGTAGCGGCCCTCGAAGGATGCGGCCGAGGCGCCCGAGCCGTCGCCCTTCGAGGCTCGCTTCGCTCGCACTTCAGGGTCACGGTACGTCTTACGCGGCGGTTCTTTTACCCCAAAGCCGGGCGGAAGCGATATCGGCGCCGGCGCGGATCGCTTTAAGCTTCAGCCACACCACCGGCTCGATGACCCACTCGCGCCGGGTGAAAGTGCCGAAGCCGCAATCGCTTGAAGCGATGACTCGCTCGCGGTCGCCGACCGCCGCCACCGCCTCCTCGATCCGCCGCGCCACCACTTCGGGATGCTCGACGAAATTCGAGGTGGTCTCGACCACGCCGGGAAGCAGGATCATGTCGCCCGGGAACGGCACGCGCTTGAGCGCTGAATATTCGTGGGCATGGCGCGGATTGGAGAACTCGATCGACAGCGCGCCGACCTTGGCGCCGTAGAGCGCGGGCAGGATTTTTTCCAGCGCGATGTCGTGGATATGCGGACCTTCCCAATTGCCATAACAGATGTGCAACCGCACCCGATCGCGCGGGATGCCCTCGATGCCTTTGTTGATGGCAGCGACGTGGCGTTCGCAGCGCTTGACGAAATCGGCGTCGGACAGATCGCGGTACATCATGGTGCGGTCCATCGCCAGGTCCGGCGCGTCGATCTGCAACACGATGCCGGCTTTGTGGATGGTCTGATACTCGTTCTTCATCTCGCGCGCGATGGCATCGAGGTAGGCGTCGTGCGTGGCGTAATGAGCGTTGAGCATGGTGGTCGAGATGATGCCTGGCGACGGCGCCGTCATGAAGCGTTCGGAAAATGCGTGCAGCTCGTCGGCGATCTTGTTGAAGCCCGAGGTTTCGTCGGTGATCGGCTTGAGATCGCGGTATTTGATATCGGCCTGCGCCTCCGGCGCGCCCTGCTGACTCTTCGGCGGATTCGGAAACCGCCGCATCAGGTAACTGACCAGATCGGGAAATTCCTCGAACTCGCGGCCGCGGCGGCGCTTCGACACGCCGGCGAAGCCCGACATGCGCTGCGGCACATAAGTCTGAAATCCGATGCGGCGCTGCTCGCCGTCATTGCCGACGTCGATGCCGGCTTCCACCTGTTTCTCGACGACGTGGCGGACCGCCTTGTCCATTTCCGCGGCCAGGAGTTTTGCGTCGTAGCTCGCGCCCTCTTCCTGCGCGATCAAAAGATCGCTCAAAGTCTCGTTGCGCGGCAGGCTGCCGACATGGGTGGTGAGGATGCGGTCGCGGCTCAAGATCATGGCGGGCTCCGGGTCTGCGGCTGGCTTCTCATAGCGCAATTCCGGCCGAATAACAGTGCCGTAAGCTTGTCCCATTGCCGGCGAATTTGCATGGCGGCATAATGCCTTGCAATGGGCAGCGCGTGGGCAACGTCCCGCACGGCCCGGGGGAGGAAATGCCGCAATGTCGCTTGCTCCGCCGAGCCCGCCGCCGCGGCCGTCTGCGATCCCGCGCGACTACAATTTCGCGGCCGATATTCTCCAGCGCAATCTCGACGCCGGGCGCGGCGACAAGCCGGCCTTTATCGATCCCCGCGGGACATACAGCTACGCCGAGCTTGCCCGCCGCGTCGAACGCTTCGGCCATGTGCTGCGTTCGCTCGGCATCCGCCGTGAAGAGCGCATCCTGATCTGCCTCACCGACACCGTCGATTGGCCGACGGCCTTTCTTGGCGCCATCAAGGCCGGCGTGGTCGCGGTTCCGGTCAATACGCTGATGACCGAAGACGATTACCGCTTCATGCTCAAAGACTCGCGCGCCCGGCTCTTGGTCGTCTCCGAAGCGCTGTACAGCAAATTTCGCGATGTGATCGGCGAAGCCGACGCTCTGGAGCATGTCATTGTCTCCGGCGACGACGCGCACGCTCATTTGTCGCTCGATGAATTGCTGGCCGGGGCCAAGACCGAAGCAATGACCGCGTCGACGACGCGCGACGACATCTGCTTCTGGCTCTACACCTCCGGCTCGACCGGCAAGCCCAAGGGCGCGGTGCACAGCCACGCCGATCTCAGGCTGACCGACGAGCTTTATGCCGGGCCGATCCTCGGCATCACCGAGAGCGATATCTGTTACTCGGTGGCGAAATTGTTTTTCGCTTACGGGCTCGGCAATGCGTTGACCTTTCCGATGTCGGCGGGCGCGACCACCGTGCTGTTGCCGCAGCGGCCGATGCCCGACCTCGTCGCGGAGATTCTAATAAAGTATCAAGTTACAGTGTTTTACGCCGTGCCGACGTTCTATGCCGCGTTTCTCGCTAGTCCCGCGGCGCCGCAGGGCGCCGAGCTGAAGTTGCGGGCGTGCGTCTCCGCCGGCGAGGCGCTGCCGGCGGATATCGGCCGGCGCTGGAGCGAGCGCTACGGCATCGACATTCTCGACGGCCTCGGCTCGACCGAGATGCTGCATATTTTCCTGTCGAACCGTCCCGGCGACGTGAAATACGGCACCACCGGCAAGCCGTTGCCCGGCTACGACGTTCGTCTGGTCGACGATAACGGCGAGGTCATCAAAAAACGCGGCGAGATGGGCGAGCTGCAAGTGCGCGGGCCGACCAGCGCGATCATGTATTGGAACAACCGCGAGCAGTCGCGCTCGACTTTCTTGGGCGAATGGACGCGATCCGGCGACAAATATTTCGAGGACGACGACGGCTACTTCGTCTACTGCGGCCGGCGCGACGACATGCTCAAAGTCTCCGGCATGTATGTCTCGCCGTTCGAGGTCGAGGGTGTGCTGCAAGCCCATCCCGACGTGCTCGAAGCCGCCGTGGTCGGTTGGCCCGACACCGACCGGCTGATCAAGCCGAAGGCCTTCGTGGTGCTCAAAGTGCCCGACAAGGCCGGCGACGACTTCGTGCAAAAGCTGCAGGACGAATGCCGGCACAAGCTCGCCGTCTACAAATATCCGCGCTGGATCGAATTCCGTTCAGAGCTGCCGAAAACCGCGACCGGCAAGATCCAGCGCTTCAAGCTGCGCGCGGAGGCCGATGCGGGCTAACCGCGCAGCCTTCGTCTTCAATCCAGCGGCTCAACCTTGACGATCGAAGCGCCGTGTACGCTGCCGATCCACAGCGCGCCGGGCTTCTTTGAATCATCGACAAAGACGCGGCGGATATTGGTCTGGCGCGGCAGCTGATACTCGGTGTATTGGCCGCTCGCGACATCGAGACGGGCGACGCGGTCGGTGTTCATCGAAGCGGTCCAGGCGTCGCCATTGTGGTCGACGACCGCGTCATAGGGCGACGACCACGGCGTCGGCACCTGCCATTCCTGGATCTTTCCGGTCTCCCAATCGAGCATGCCGACGGCGTTGCCGAAGTATTCGGCAAACCACATGCGGCCTTGATCGTCGACGCGGCCGCGCCGCGGATGCGAATTCGGCGTCGGCGTGAGGTAGACCGTCGGCTGCTTGGTCTTGGCGTCGATCCGCACCACGTTGCCGGCCGAGAAATCGAGCAGATAGAGATTGTTCTCCGCGTCCGAATGGATGCCGTAAGTGCCGATGCGCTTGCCGGTGCGTGGATCCTGCGGCGCGCCGAGATCCTCGAATGTGTTGGACTTGAGATCGAGCCGGTAGATGCGACCGCCGGCGGAATTCTTGATCCACACTTTGCCGTCGGTGGGCGTGCCCTCGATCGCGAGGTGCCCAAGCTGGTCGGCGTCGGAGTCCCATTCCTTGGGCGTCGACCAGGTCGCGAATTTCCCGGTCTTGCGATCGAGTTTGGCGATCGCGCTCTGATACATCATACCGATCCAAGGATTGTCGTCCTTGTCGATTTCCAGATCGAGCACGCCGAGCGAATAACCGGGCTTGGTCACCGGGATCGGATATTGCGTGACTTGCCCGGTCTTCGGGTCCATCTCGCCGACGAACATCTGGCCGAAATCGGAGTACCAGACGTTGCCCTCGTGATCGAGCACGACGTCGTGCGGCTCGATCAGTTTATTCGGCATGTCGTATTCAGTGATGATGACGCGGGTCGACTTGCCTGTCAGCCGCGGCAGCGTCTTGAGCGGCCACGACCAAGTGTCTTGCCGGCTCAGATTGACGCCGGCGAGCCAGTCCGCGGCCGCCGGCGCCGCCTCCGCCGAGATCAGCCGGCGCACCGCGTCGCCGACCAGCCGCTGCGGCTTTAGCGGCGTGCTGCCGGGGTAATAACCGGCCATGCGCAGGAGCACCTGCTTGAACTCTTCGGCGTCGTGGGTCGAGCGCATGATGCGCTCCAGCGTGTGGCAGCTGTTGCAGTCGAGCACCAAGCGCTTCTGGTCGTCGGTGCCGGGCATGCTCATCAGCCACTCGGCATTGGTCAGTTGCGCGCTGAGGTTTCGCGTCGGCGTAAGCTTGACGTCGATCTTGTCCTCAAGGCCGGCAGCGACGGTGGCCTCCTTGGGACCATCGAGATCGTAACCCGCGGCGCGAATGGCGATCGCATAATGTCCGGGATCCAGTCGCGACGCCGGGAAGCTGAAGCGGCCCTTGTCGTCGCTGACCACCGAAACGGTGATGGTCGAATTGTCCTTCCGGGCGCTGACGACGACGCCTTCCATCACGCCTTCTTTGGCGGAGCTGACTTCGCCGGAAAGTGCTGCGGCGGACTGCGCGAAAGCCGGCGCGGAAGCCTGCAACACCAGCGCCGCCAGGCCCGCGGCGGTCCCGAGCCATAGGGTCTTCATCAGCATGAAAGCCTCCCTCATCCGAATACGGCGGCGCGCGGAAGCCTTACCGATCCAGTTTGATTCTTAATCAATCGCACTTCAGCCTAGGTCCCCCGCGCGGACGCCGCAACGGGCGAAACGGCCGCCACACGCCTTGCGTTAACTCCCCCCCGGTATTACTAGAGCGCCATTCCATCGGCGTGCCGCGGTAGCTCAGCTGGTAGAGCACCGCATTCGTAATGCGGGGGTCGGGGGTTCGAATCCCTTCCGCGGCACCACTGCCGTCATCCCGGGACGCCGAGAAGCGGCGAGCCGGAAATCCATAATCCCTGCAGGCGGCTGTATTCTCTCTTTCGCAAAATTGCGAGTATCGCGATTATGGATTCCGGCTCGCGCCTTGGCGCGCGCTCGGAATGACGACGGAGGAAATCTTGCCCGTAATGTCCGGAAAACGCGCCTTCCTCGATTTGCTCAAGCAGGAGGGCGTGTCGGTAATGTTCGGCAATCCCGGCACCACCGAACTGCCGCTGATGGATGCCTTCGCGGTCGAGCACGACATCCGCTACATCCTGGGCCTGCAGGAGGCCGCCCTGATGGCGATGGCCGACGGCTACGCCCAGGCCTCCGGCAATCTCGCGGTGCTCAATCTCCATGTCGCCCCCGGGCTCGGCAACGCCATGGGCATGCTCTACGACGCGATGAAGGCCAACGCGCCGGTGCTGGTCACCGCCGGCCAGCAGGATCTCTCCTACATCGTCACCGAGCCGGTGCTGACCGCGGACTTGGCTACGCTGGCGCGGCCGTTCGTCAAATGGGCCGCCGAAGTGCATCGCCTCGAGGATCTGCCGCGCTATGTGCACCGGGCGGTGAAGACCGCGCTGGCGCCACCGACCGGGCCGGTATTCTTAGGCCTGCCCGGCGACATTTTGAAAGACGAGGCCGACATCGACCTCCTCGAACCGACGCGGGTCGCACCGCGGGTGCGCGGCGACGCCGTCGCCGTCGCCGCGGCCTCAGCCATGCTGGCCAAGGCCGAACGCCCGGTCATCATCGCCGGCGACGCCGTGGCGCAGAGCAGGGCGCATAAGGAGCTCGCGGCGCTCGCCGAACTGATCGGCGCGCCGGTCTATGTCGAATTCATTCCGAACACCGCGTCGTTTCCGGCATCGCATCCGCTCTATCGCGGCATGATGACGCGTTCGCAGGCCGGCGTGCGCGAAGTGCTCGACCGGCACGACCTGTTGCTCTCCGTCGGCGGCGATCTATTCACCTGGTCGCTGCCGTCGAACATCGATCCGTGGCCGCAGGGTCTACCGCTCATTCATCTCGACACCGATCCGTGGCAGCTCGGCAAGAACTATCCGGCGCAGGTTGCGATCCTCGGCGATCCCAAGGCGACGCTGCCCGACATGACCGCCGGTGCCGCCGCGCTGATGACCGCAGTCGCCAAGAGCGCCGCGGCGGCGCGGCTTACGTCCTTGACCGACACTATCAAAAAGGACCGCGAGGCGTTTCGCGCCAAGGCCCGCGCGCTCGCCGCCAAGACGCCGGTGCAGCCGACGGCGCTCCTTGAAGCGATCGGCGCCATGCTGCCGAAGGACGCCGTGGTGATCGAAGAAATTCTTTCGTCGGCGCCCGGCATACGCTCGCTGATCAACTCAGACGATGCGCAGAGTTTTTTCGGCCTGCGCGGCGGCGGCATCGGCTGGGGCCTGCCGGCAGCGATCGGCGCCAAGCTCGCGCTGCCCGACCGGCCGGTGGTGGCGCTGGTCGGCGACGGCAGCGCGCTCTACACGGTGCAGGCGCTGTGGACCGCGGCGCGCTACCGGCTGCCGGTCGTCTGGGTGATCTTCAACAACACCAGCTATCGCATCTTGAAGCAGCGGCTGGTCATGCTGCGTGGACTTGCCGAACAGGCCGACAATTTCGTCGGCATGGAACTCAACGATCCGGCAATCGATTTCGTCGGGCTGGCGCGCTCGCTCGGCATCGACGGCGCGCGTGCCGCCACCGTGAAAGACGCCACTGACCTGATCGGCAAGGCGCTCGCGAGCGGCAAGGCCATGCTCATCGATGTCGACATGGAGCGTGGTTACAAGCCGATGTGAATCGCGGGTATTGTCTCAGTTTGAACTTTGACGTGGCTCACTAACTGCGCTGGGCCGCTCGTTAAACCAAAGATGAATGTGTAACATTATCACACATTCACAACCTGGACAAGGTTGTGCAATTTCTGATACGAGCCACAAGCCCGGAATACTCCTAGATATATATAAAAGAGGTAATCGGACGGGTGGCGAAGCTCTCACGAGAAGAGCGCATCGAAATCGCCAGAACCCGCCTTCTCCGGGTGCTCGGCAGTCACACCCTCGCTACGATGCGCACGCTGGAAATGAAAATTTCTGACGCTGGACCGTTTGATCAGCGCATCAATCCCCACATCCTTACTGAAGCCCGCGATGCCATGGTCCAGGAAGGAGTACTGCAACGCTGGCAGGCCGCACCCAATCGGCCACCGTGGTTCTACCTCGGTAACGCCGCTCAAGAGAAGCTGACCGCCCGATACAATGAACTCTCTGCGGTCCAGGATGCCTACTCGCCCAGAGCTTCACCATGAGGGTCGGCCAGGCGCTTGAAATCGCCACGTACCGAGCCCTTGTCGCTGCGCATCCACGCGGCTGCTTTGGCCGCTTCCTAAATCTCGATGCCCACGACGACAGCCAGCTCTACTCGAAGGAAGAACCCCCTAGTCACATTGGTAGCAACGCCATCCCAGATGACCGCCTTGTCGATTTTTTACTAATGGTTGCAGGCGATTGGGCAGGCATCGAGTGCAAAAATATCCGTGAGTGGCTTTACAGCGATCGCCCCGAGCTGGTGGCGCTGGCAGATAAGTGCCTCCATCTCGATTGTGTTCCGGTACTGATAGCCCGCCGCATCCACCCCTCGGTGTTCTTCGTGTTCAACCGATGTGGGTTCATTCTCCACCAAACCTACAATCAAATGGTGCCGCTGGCTGATGAAGCTCTCGCGACCAAGGCTCGTGACAAAAATTTGATGGCTTACTTTGATATCCGCCTCGGCAATCAGCCCGATGGTCGCCTTACAAAGTTTATAGGAACCAATTTGCCGATTGTCATGCCAGGCGCGAGAGAACGCTTTGATGAGCACAAGGACTTGCTGACTGCATATTGTAGAGAGGGCATGGCCTATGACGAATTTGCCGCGAGAGTACGACGGCGAGCTGCGGGCCAAAACGAAGATGGCGATTGGGGACCAGTGGAATGACCGGCAACTATCCCGCACCAGAATCACACGGCGGCATCAACAGCCGAAGCTGGTGCGTAATTCCTCATTTATGCACCCCCGCCTGTTGCCGACGAATAGGTCGTCACCTATTTAATGGGCACGGAGTCCGAGCCTCACGCTCACTTAAGTGACCGCCTGCGTTAGCCCGCAGAAGCTGACTTGCCCGATCAACGGGCGGCCGCCGACAAACCCGCTCTTATGGGCGGGTGAGGTCGTCGGCTGGCTGCGGCACAACCGATGACCATCCTGCTCCAAGCCGCTAAGGAACTAGGAATGGCAAAGACCAAAAAACGTACTCAAAATCCGATCCGTTTTAGGAAGGCGCGCTCCGATGCCAGGATAGGTTCGGTGCAGGTCGTGATCGAAAAGAAGCTCGGGGTTCCCGTCGGCTCCGTCATTTTCGTCGGACCGGACGGACGCCCTCTACGGCGTAACTCAACCATCAGCCGCCTCAAAGCGAAGTGGGCAGCATAAAACGCATCTAAAAAAGGTGGAGGCTCGGGCTGTTTCCCGACCTCCACCTGATTTGCTCAAGCCGAAGGCTGAACCGGCGCTCCTGATTCACGGCTCACAAAGCTAGATCGTCTGCGACGCAGGCGGAATCCAGCGGCGGTACGTGCGGCACGGAAACTGAGACATTACTGAATTGCGCGTTCTATTGCTTACGCGCCCGCCGTCAGTTGCATGTCGACGAAGATCTTATACGCTTGCGACTTCGGTTTCGCCTTATCTTCCTCGTTGAGATACTGCACCGAGCTTTTGCCGAGATAAGAAAGTGGCAGGATCATCACGCGGATGAAACGGGTCGGCCGGTCGGCGGCTTGGGCGAAGACGCCGTCCGGACCGGTCTCGTACCAGGCGCCGCCGGGACCGTAGGAGGTCGAGCGGCCGTGGGTGTCGATGCGGATGCCGCCTTCAACGAGGCAGCGGATGCCCGGGCCTTGATGGCGATGCCGGTAGGCGCAGCCGCCCGGCGGAAACGCCACGCTGTCGCCGCGCAGGATCAGCGCGCCTTGCGGCAGGGTCTCGAGCCGGGCGCTGAGCTTCTCGCGTGAGACGACGCCGGGCCCGACGGCAGCGCCGACGGTGGTATCGCCGGGGAGCAGATCGAAGCGCCACACCGTCGCGCCGGTGCTTCCGGCCTTGAGCGTCACCGCGGCTTCGCCGTTGAACGTGTCGCCGTCGCGCAACGTGCGATCGGCGATCGTCCCCTCGCCGTGCACCAGAAAGAGCATGCGCGGCAGCGCCGGCAATGCCGCCTCGGCGCCGTTCGAAAGCACGTCCTCGTAGAGCCGAAGTGTGGGCAGCATCCATGTTCTCCTTAAACGCGCCATGCGCGCGGTGAGTGTCTATGCGGATGGTCGCGCACGCAACGGCATTTACACCTGCGCGCGGCCGTTGCTAAATCCCCCGCGAAATTCGCCCCAATAAGCGATGCTGGGAGACGCCCATGTCGGCCACGATGTCGACCACGATGGCAGCCGCGATCGATACCGAGCGCTTCCGGCTGCGCAATTTCGTGCAAAAGCTGGTCGACCTCGGCGAGTGCGAGGTGCGCGACGAGCCGATCGAGCTGTTCGACATCGGCGCAGCGCTGGACGGCAATCCGAACGCGGTGCTCTTTAAGGCGGCGGGCCCGGAGAAGGCCGAGCTGGTCGGCAATGTGATGGGCTCGCGGCTCAGGCTTGCGCACGCGCTCGATACCGACGAGCGCGGACTTTTACGCACGCTCACCCAGCGCCTGCAAAAGCTGCACCCGCCGGTCACGGTCTCGTCGCAGCAGGCGCCGGTGCAGCAGGTCGTGCGCAAGGGCGACGACGCCGATCTTTGCGCGCTGCCGGTGCATCTGCAGCACGGCGCCGACGGCGCGCCGTATATCTCCGCCGGCATCGACTTTGCGCTGTTTCCCGGCACCGGTTTCACCAATATCGGCTGCCGCCGCATTATGCTGCGCGGACCGCGGCAGGCCGGCGTCGATCTGATCGCGCCGAGCGACATGCGCGCTATTTATCTGCAAGCCGCC
The DNA here is from genome assembly GCA_003164375.1 of Hyphomicrobiales bacterium. GTDB lineage: Bacteria > Pseudomonadota > Alphaproteobacteria > Rhizobiales > Xanthobacteraceae > BOG-931. The sequence continues at coordinate 12,906 of PLTE01000204.1, forward strand.
GCGCGCAAACAGCCGGTGCCGGTCGCTTATGCGGTCGGCTCGCATCCGGCGGATTTCTTGGCAGCGATGGTCTCCCTGCATGGGGTAAACGAGCTTGATATCATCGGCGCCGTGCGCGGCCAGCCGGCGCCGGTGGTGAAATGCGTCACCAACGACATTCATGTTCCGGCCGACGCCGAATATGTGATCGAGGGCTATCTCGATCCGGCGGGTCATATCGAGCCGGAAGGCCCCTATGGCGAATATGTCGGCTATTACGGCGTGGTGAAGCATAATCCGGTTTTGTACGTCACCGCGATCACGCATCGCGAGGACGCGCTGTTCCAAACCGTGACCATCGGCGGCCGCCACCTGGCGCGCACCGACACCGCGCAGCTCACCACCGTGAAGACCGAAGCCGCGGCCTGGGCCGCGCTCTTGGCTTCGGTACGCGAGCCGCTCGCGGTCTACGCGACGCCGTCGAGCGGCGGCATGCTGAACCTGCGGGTGTCGCTGCGCCAGCGCGTGCCCGGCGACGCCAAGAACGCCATCGCCGCCGTCTTCGGTTCGTATGCCGAAGCCAAGCATGTGTTCGCCTTCGATCCCGACATCGATGTGTTCTCCGACGAGGCGACCGACTGGGCGCTGGCGACGCGCTTTCAGGCCGATCGCGATCTGATCACCGGCTCCGGCTTTCGCGTGGTGCCGCTCGATCCGTCGCTCGGCGGCGCGCGCACCGGCACAAAGCTCGGCTTCGATTGCACCATTCCATTCGGCAAGACCGATGCGATCGAGTTCTCGGTGCCGGCGCCGCCGGTCGCCAAAAATGCAGTGCGGCACAAGACGGTCGCTGACGCACTCGCCGCCGGGCCGGCGAGTTTCCTGGAATTGATGGCGGCGCTGGGCAGCAAAGATGGCCGCGAGATCGTTCGGCAGCTTGACGCGCTTTACGCCACGCACCGCCTAGGCCGGCTCGAAGACGGCCGCTATGTGCGCAAGGACGACAAAAAGTGACTCCGTTCCGTCACCCTGAGGTGCGAGCGAAGCGAGCCTCGAAGGGCGACGGCCCGAGCCGTGCATCCTTCGAGGGCCGCTTCGCGGCCACCTCAGGATGACGGTAGATTCGCTGACAAAAAAGACTGGGAGGAATTCAATGCGACGGACGGCACCGCCATTCCGCGCCGATCACGTCGGCAGCCTGTTGCGGCCAGCCGCGCTGAAAAACGCGCGCGAGCGGCGCGCCAAAGGCGAGATCGATGCCACAGAACTCACCGCGGTCGAGGATCGCGCGATCGAGGACGTCATCAAAAAACAAGAGGCGGCAGGCCTGCAATCGATCACCGACGGCGAATTCCGCCGCTCTTGGTGGCATCTCGACTTTCTGTGGGGGCTCGACGGCGTCGAGCGCCATGTGATGGACGCTGGCATCGCGTTTGCCGCGGTCACGACCCGCAACGAAGGCGTGCGCGTCACCGGCAAGATCGGCTTCTCCGGCCATCCGATGCTCGACCACTTCAAATTCCTCAAAGCGCATACGACGCGGACGCCGAAGATGACCATTCCGGCGCCGTCGGCGCTGTACGGCCGCCCGATGGCGACGCCGATCGACAAGTCGGTCTATCCCACGCTCGACAAATTCTTCGATGACCTCGGCCAGGCCTACAAGAAAGCGGTGCGCGCCTTCGCCGACGCCGGCTGCCGTTACCTGCAACTCGATGAGGTTTTCATCGCCATGCTGTGCGATCCGAAATATCGCCAGCAGATGAAAGACCGCGGCGACGACCCCGAAGCGCTCGGCACCATCTATGGCGATCTCATCAACACGGCGATTTCCGACATCCCGTCCGACATGACGGTGACCATGCATCTGTGCCGCGGCAACTATAAATCGACCTTCATGGGGTCGGGCGGCTATGACGCCATGCAAGAAGTGCTGTTCGACCGCATCAAGGTGCACGGCTATTTCATGGAATATGACTCAGAGCGCGCCGGCGGCTTCGCGCCGCTCAAGCGGCTGCAGAAGGGCCGCCTCGCCGTGCTCGGCCTGGTCACGACCAAGACCGGCACGCTCGAAGCCAAGGACGCCATCAAGCGCCGTATCGAAGAGGCCGCCAAGTTCGCCGCTCTCGATCAGCTTTGTCTGTCGCCGCAATGCGGCTTCGCCTCGACNNCCTCCAAGAGCGGCGCGCTCGAGAAGAAGGACGATATCAAGCGCAGGCTCGAGGAAGCGTCCAAATACGCGCCGCTCGATCAGCTCGCAGTCTCCCCGCAATGCGGCTTCGCCTCGACCGAGGAAGGCAATATCCTCGCCGAGGACGAGCAATGGGCCAAGCTGCGCATGATCGGCGAGCTCGCGCGCGAGGTGTGGGGGGACTGAGCGAATGCCTGACATCGTCGCCGGAAAAGTCGCCATCGTTACCGGCGCAGGGCGCGGCATCGGTCGCGGTATCGCGCTGTTGATGGCGGCGGAGGGCGCCCGCGTCGTCGTCTGCGACATTGGCGCGAGCCTCGACGGCGCCGGAGCCGATGCCGGGCCGGCCCAGGCCGTCGTCGATGAAATCAAAAAGGCCGGCGGCACGGCGATCGCCTCGACGGCGTCGATCAGCGAGCCCGGCAACGCGGAAAAAATCGTCCAGGCGGCGCTCGATGCCTTCGGCCGTGTCGATATTCTGGTCAACAATGCCGGCATTTTGCGCGACCGCATTTTCCACCGCATGAGCTGGTCGGACTGGTCGGACGTGATCGCCGTGCATCTGCATGGCAGCTTCGCCATGAGCCGGGCCTGCGCCACCCATTTCCGCGAGCAAAATTCCGGTAGCATGGTGCACATGACCTCGACCTCGGGCCTGGTCGGCAATTTTGGTCAGGCCAATTACATGGCGGCCAAGATGGGCATCGTCGGGCTGTCGCGCGGCATCGCGCTCGACATGGCGCGTTTCAATGTGCGCTCGAACTGCGTCGCGCCATTTGCCTGGACCCGGATGATCGACTCGATTCCGGCCGAGGGCGAAGAAGAAAAGGCGCGGATCGCGGCGTTCCGCGAAATGACGCCTGAGAAAATCGCCCCGCTCGTCGTCTATCTCGGATCCGATCGCGCCTCCGGCGTCAGCGGCCAGATCTTCTCGGTGCGCAACAACGAGATTTATCTGTTCAACCAGACCCGCCCGATCCGCACTTTGCACCGCTCCGACGGCTGGACGCCGGAAAGGCTCGACGCGCAGCTTAAAGGTGCCTTTGCCGCATCCTTCACGCCGCTCGATCGTTCGGGTGATGTATTCTCCTGGGACCCTGTGTGATGGACCCGGTCTGATGACCATCGTCTACGACAAGCTGATGGCGCTCGCCGTGCCGCCCCGCGAACAGAGCTACGCGGCGAAGGACTGCATGCTCTATGCGCTCGGCGTCGGGCTCGGCCACGATCCGATGAACGAGGACGAGTTGCCTTTCGTCTACGAAAAGAACCTGAAAGTGCTGCCGACCATGGGCACGGTGCTCGGCAGCCCGGGCTTCTGGGCGCGCGAACGCGACACCGGTATCGATTGGCTCAAGCTCGTCAACGGCGAGCAGGGCATCACGCTGCATCGGCCGCTGTCAGGCGCAAGCACCGTCATCGGCCGCGTGCGCATCGTCGAGGTGATTGACAAAGGCGCCGGCAAAGGCGCGCTCGTGCTCAGCGAGCGCAAGGTGACCGACAAGGCAACCGGCGAGCCGGTCGCGACCGTGACGCAGACCACCTTCTGCCGCGCCGATGGCGGCTTCGGCGGGCCGCCGCGGCAGGCGCCGGAGCCGCATCAGCTGCCGGCGCGCGCGCCTGACGCGGTCTGCGAACTCGGCACGCGCCCCGAAGCGGCGCTGATCTATCGCTTGAGCGGCGACCTAAATCCGCTGCATGCGGAGCCCGAGGCGGCGCGACAAGCCGGTTATCCGCGCCCGATCATGCACGGGCTCGGCACGTTCGGCATTGCCGGCCATGCGGTGCTGAAAACCATGTGCGGTTACGATCCGACGCGGCTCGTTTCGTTCGCGTGCCGCTTTTCGGCGCCGGTGTTCCCAGGCGAAACGCTGCGCACCGAAATGTGGCGCGACGGCAACGTGGTGAGTTTTCGCGCGCGTGTGATCGAACGCGATGTCATCGCCGCCAATAACGGTCACGCCGAGGTGCGGGTATGACGGAGAGCGTCGATCTCACCCCGATCCGCGACGCTGTGCGCGCTTTATGCGCCGACTTTCCCGGTGACTATTGGCGGGCGCTCGACCGCGAGCGCGCTTATCCGGACGCATTCGTCGCCGCTTTGACCAAGGCCGGCTTTCTCGCCGCCCTGATCCCGGAAGAATACGGCGGCAGCGGCCTGACCATGACCGCAGCGGCCGCCATCATGGAGGAGATTCAGGCGTCGGGCTGCAACGGCGCCGCCTGTCATGCCCAGATGTACACCATGGGCACGTTGCTCCGGCACGGTAGCGCCGAACAGAAGGCGCGTTATCTGCCGGGCATCGCGCGCGGCGAATTGCGCTTGCAGGCGTTCGGCGTCACTGAGCCAACCTCGGGCACTGACACGCTGAGTTTGCGCACCACCGCGGTGCGCGACGGCGACAGCTACGTCATCAACGGCCAAAAAATCTGGACGTCGCGTGCGGAGCATTCGGACCTTATGCTCCTGTTGGCGCGGACGACGCCGCGCGAGCAGGCGCAATCGCGCACCGGCGGCCTTACCGTCTTTCTTGTCGACATGCGCGCGGTCAAGGGACGCGGCCTGACCATCCGGCCGATCCGCACCATGATGAACCACGCCACCACCGAAGTGTTTTTTGAGAACATGCGGGTGCCGACCGACGCCGTCATCGGCGAAGAGGGTCTTGGCTTTCGCTACATCCTCTCCGGCATGAATGCGGAGCGTATTCTGATTGCCGCCGAATGCGTTGGCGACGCCAAATGGTTTATCCAAAAGGCCACCGCCTATGCCGGTGAGCGCGTGGTGTTCGGCCGGCCGATCGGACAAAATCAGGGCGTCCAGTTTCCCATCGCCCGCGCGTATATCGGCATGCGTGCAGCCGAGCTGATGGTGCGCGAGGCGGCCGGACTTTACGAAGCTGGCCTTGATTGCGGCGCGGAAGCCAACATGGCCAAGCATCTCGCCGCCGAAGCCTCTTGGGCCGCCGCCGATATGTGCCTGCAGACCCACGGCGGCTTCGGCTTCGCCGAGGAATTCGACATCGAGCGCAAATTCCGCGAGACGCGGCTCTACACCGTGGCGCCGATCTCGACCAACTTGGTGCTGTCCTACATCGCCGAGCATGTATTGGGGCTGCCGAGGTCGTATTGAGCAATCCTCTTCCCCTCTCCGGCCTCCTCGTCGTCGCGCTCGAACAAGCGGTGGCCGCGCCGATGTGCAGCTGCCGGCTTGCCGATGCCGGCGCGCGCGTCATCAAGATCGAGCGGCCGGAGGGCGATTTCGCCCGCGGCTACGACGCCCTCGTGCACGGCGAGTGCAGCTATTTCGTCTGGCTCAATCGCGGCAAGGAATCGGTCGTGCTGGATCTCGGCAAACGCGAGGACAGGGCGCTCCTTGCCGCCATGCTGGCGCGCGCCGACGTGTTCCTGCAGAACCTAAAGCCGGGCGCGGTCGAAAAGCTCGGCTTCTCCATTGCCGAATTGCGACGCCAATATCCACGGCTGATTTGTTGCTCGATTTCGGGCTTCGGCGAAACCGGGCCGCACGCCAAGCGAAAAGCCTACGACATGCTGATCCAGGCGGAGTCGGGCCTTGCCTCGATCACCGGCACCGCGGAGCCGGCGCGGGTTGGCGTTTCGGTGGTCGATATCGCGTCGGGCATGAACGCCTATGAGGCGATCCTCGAAGCGCTGATCGCGCGCCAACGTACTAATGAAGGCGCGGCGCTCTCAATTTCGATGTTCGACGCCATGGCCGACTGGATGACGGTGCCGCTGTTGCAGCAGGAAGCCGGTGCGCCGCCGCAGCGCATGGGCCTTGCCCACACCTCGATCTCGCCCTACGGCGCGTTCTTAAGCCGCGACGGCATCGCAATCCTCATTTCCATCCAGAGCGACCGCGAATGGCGGGTGCTGGCGGAGAAAGTTTTGGACGACACGGCGCTCGCCGCCGATCCGGCCTTTGCCACCAATGTCGAACGGGTCAAGCGCCGAACGCAAACCGACGGCCGGGTCGCCGCCGTGTTCGCCGCGCACGATGCCGATGCGCTCGAGCAAAAACTCGCCGCCGCCGATATCGCGTTTGCGCGCGTCAACGGTCCGGCCGAGCTCGCCCGCCATCCGCAGCTGCGCCGCATCACCATCGACACCCCGAGCGGGCCGGTGTCCTATCCGGTGCCGGCCGAGCGGAACGCCGCGACGACGCGGCGCTATGGCCCGGTGCCGGCGCTCGGCGAACACAGCGAAAAGGTGCGCGCGGAATTCACCACCGCTACAATGAGCGTCAAATAATCGGGGAGAAACGTCATGGAAATCGGCTTCATCGGTCTCGGCAATATGGGTGCGCATATGGCGCGCCGCCTGGTCGAGGCCGGCCACAAAGTCATCGTCTACGATACCCGACAGGAAGCGATCGGCAATCTCGCCGCGCTTGGCGCTACGGCGGCGCGCTCGCCAAAGGAAGTCGCCGACTTGGTCGAGACCGTGTTGGTCAGCCTGCCGACGCCCGACATCGTGCTCAAAGTGGCGACCGGACCGGACGGCGTGATCGAAGGCAAGCGCGTGCGCCGCTTCGTCGATCTGTCGACCACCGGCGCGGTGATGGCGCAACGCATTTTCAAATTGCTCGCCGCGCGGGACATCGTGCAGATCGACGCCCCGGTCTCCGGCGGCGTTCGCGGCGCCGAGAAGGGAACTGTCGCTGTCATGGCGTCGGGGCCGCGCGCCGACGTCGAAGCGGTCGAGCCGGCGCTCAAGGTCATCGGCAAGTTTTTCAACATCGGCGAGCGACCCGGCTCGGGCCAGACGATGAAGCTTTGCAACAATGTGCTCTCCGCCGCCGCCATGGCCGCGACGTCGGAGTCGATGGTGATGGGGGTGAAGGCGGGACTCGACCCGCGCATCATGCTCGACGTGATCAATGTCAGCTCCGGCCGCTCCACCGCGACCGAACAAAAATTTCCCGAGGTCGTGCTGCCGCGCACCTTCAATCAGGGTTTTGCCGCCGGGCTCATGCTCAAGGACGTGAATTTATTTATCTCGGAAGCCAAAGCGCTCGGACTGACCAACAACGTCATCGAGGCGGTGGCCGGACTGCTCAAACTGACCTGCGACGAACTCGGCCCGGACAAGGATGTCACCCAGATGGTGCAGCCGCTCGAGCAACGCGCCGGCATCGAGGTGCGGGCGCCGAAGGCGTGACCTGCCGCGCCGCTGCGTCCGGATTGGTCCCCGCCGGTCGGCGGAGGAAATAAAACTTATGAAAATCAGAGGCTTGCCGGCAAAGCGCCATTCTGTGATGGCGATCACTTCGCCGTCGCGGCCAGGCGCTAGTTTGGTTGCACGCTTTGGGACGTCATTCGGATCATTTCTCGGTCCCCCAACCTCCCCCCAATGATCCGACCCTGGCGTTCAAGGGGTGCAATTCGGTCCCATACACCCCGCTGGCCCCTGCCCAGGGGCCGCCTCGCCCGCCCGGACGAAAACGGTCCGGGCGGGCTTTTCCTTTTTCCAAATCTGCCGCATGGTTGAACCACCGGGAGGTGGTCCCGAGCGCGAGGCGCAGCGATAGCGTCATGCCGATCATCCGTACCCCTTCGAGCGCGGCCGTCCCGAGCCTGCTGTCGGGATTGCCCGAACATCTGTCGGCCGACCTGTTCAAGAGCGCGACACCGGTCAAGCTCAATGCCGACGCCACGCTGTTCCTCGCGGGCGATGCCGGCGACGGCTGCTATCGCGTCGAGGACGGTCTCCTCAAAGTCACCATGATGTCGCGCTCCGGCAGCGAGCGCATTCTCGCCTTCCTCGGCCCGGGCGCCATCGTCGGCGAACTTTCGATCATCGACGGGCTGCCGCGTTCGGCGTCGGTGGTGGCGGTGCGTGCCGCCGCCTTGAGCTTCCTCAGCCGCGCTGCGTTCGAGGATTTCGCCGCAAAACATCCCGAGGTCTACAAATCGCTGGTGACGCTGATCGCCACCCGACTGCGCGAGACCGACGCGGTGATCGCGGCGGGCAGCTTCTTGCCGTTGCGCGGCCGCGTCGCCTGCACGCTGCTCGAACTGGCGCAGGATTTTGGCCAGGACGTAGGCTCGGGCCGCATCGTCATCCGCCAGAAAATCGGCCAGAGCGATCTCGCAGCCATGGCCGGCATCGCTCGCGAGAATGTCAGCCGCATCCTCAATGACTGGAAACGCCGCAAGCTGGTCAGCCGGCTGTCCGGCTATTATTGCCTGGAAAACAAGGCGAAGCTGCAGCTCGAAGCCGAGCTTTAGAGCATGATCCCGAAAATGCCTGCCCCCCCGACTTGATCCGGGGGTGGAAACCGGCTTTCGGATGAGATCATGCTCAAACGAAGAATCTAGGCCCTGATCCGATTCAATCGAATTGGATCAGGGCCTAGAGCCCTCGCTTTCGCGCTGTCTATTGTTTTCACCAAACCCTCGCTAAAAGCCCTGCCATGAACACGCCTCGGCTTGCCGATTTCCGCCGCATCGTCGTGAAGGTCGGCTCTTCGCTCCTGGTCGATGCCCAGGCCGGTAAGCTCAATGAAGACTGGCTAGCCTCTTTGGCCGCGGATCTTGCCGCATTGCACGGCGGCAACCGCGACCTCCTCGTGGTGTCGTCGGGCGCCATCGCTCTCGGCCGCACGGTGCTGAAATTACCGCCGGGCCGGCTCGAGCTCGAGGACAGCCAGGCTGCAGCGGCGGTCGGTCAGATCGCGCTGGCGCGGACCTGGACCGAAGCACTGTCGCGCCACGGCATCACCGCCGGCCAGGTGCTGGTCACGCTCGGCGACACCGAAGAGCGGCGGCGCTACCTCAATGCGCGCTCGACTATCGCCAAGCTTTTGGAATGGCGCGCATTGCCGGTCATCAACGAAAACGACACGG
>PLTE01000351.1 GCA_003164375.1 Hyphomicrobiales bacterium
ACGTTGTTCTGGCCGCGCAGGGGGTTGATGCCGCTGCCGGACTTGCCGATGTTGCCGGTGAGGAGGGCAAGGTTGACCAGCGCCATGATGCCCTCGGTCCCCTGGATATGCTCGGTCATGCCAAGGCCGTGGACGCTGAGCGAGGGCTTGGCCGTGGCGTAAAGGCGCGCGGCCTTGCGGATCTTCTCGGCCGGCACCTCGCAGATGCGTTCAACCTTCTCGGGCGTGAACTGGCGGATAAATTCGCGATACGGCCCGAACTCGGTGACGCGTGCGCGAAGGAAGCCCTCGTCGACGAGGCCCTCATCGACAATCGCCGCTCCCAACGCGTTGAAAAGCACCACGTTCGTGCCAGGGCGAAGTTGAAGGTGTACGGCTGCGTACTGGGTCAACTCGATCGCTCGCGGATCGACGACTATGAGGTTTGCGCCGCGCCGTGCGGCCTGCTTGATGCGCGCTCCGATGACAGGATGCCCCTCGGTCGGGTTGGCGCCGCAGACGAGGATGGTGCGGGCGATCTCAATGTCGTCGAGGCAGTTTGTGGCGGCCCCGGTGCCGAGTGTCATCTTCATGGCGGCGGCGGTGGGCGAGTGGCAGACGCGCGCGCAAGTGTCGACGTTGTTGTTGCCGAAGGCGGCGCGGATCAGCTTTTGCACCAGATAGACTTCTTCGTTGGTGCAGCGCGACGAAGTCAGGCCGCCGACGGAATCTATACCGTCTTTGGCCTGGATACGCCGGAACTCCGATGCCGCATAGTCAATCGCCTCGTCCCAGCTCACTTCCTTCCAGGGGTCGGACGCTTTGGCGCGGATCATGGGTTTCAGGATGCGCTCCTTGTGGTTCGCATAACCCCAGGCGAAGCGACCTTTGACGCAGGAATGGCCGCGGTTCGCCTCGCCGTCCTTGTAGGGCACCATGCGCACCAGCTCGTCGCCGCGCATCTCGGCTTTGAACGCGCAGCCGACGCCGCAATAGGCGCAGGTCGTCACCACGGAATGTTCGGGTGTGCCGATCTCGACCATCTTCTTTTCGTTGAGTGTCGCGGTCGGGCAGGCCTGCACGCAGGCGCCGCAGGACACGCATTCGGAGCTTAAGAAAGATTCCTCCATGCCCGGCGATACCCGGCTGCCAAAGCCGCGGCCGGCAATGGTCAAAGCGAACGTGCCTTGCACTTCTTCGCAGGCGCGGACGCAGCGCGAGCAGACGATGCATTTCGAAGGGTCGTAGGTGAAATAGGGATTGGACTCGTCCTTCGGCAGCCAGTTGTCGTTTGACTTGCCGTTGCTCTTGGCGAACACGTGGTTTTCGCCGGCATAGCCGTAGCGTACGTCGCGCAAGCCGACCGCGCCCGCCATGTCCTGCAATTCGCAATCGCCGTTGGCCGAACAGGTCAGGCAATCCAGCGGATGGTCGGAGATGTAAAGCTCCATCACGCCCTTGCGGATCGTCTTGAGCCGTTCGGTCTGGGTTTTCACCACCATGCCGGCAGCGACCGGCGTCGTGCACGACGCCGGTGTGCCGGCGCGGCCTTCGATCTCGACGAGGCAGAGGCGGCAGGAGCCGAAAGCATCCACCATGTCGGTGGCGCAAAGTTTCGGGATTTGCGTGCCGAGTTCCATCGCCGCGCGCATAATCGAGGTGCCCTCTGGCACCGCGACCTGCTGGCCGTCGATGGTCAGCGTGACGGTCTTCTCCGCCTTCGATTTTGGCGTGCCGTAGTCGATCTCACGCACCAGTGACATGGCGCTTCTCCTATTCCGCGGCCTGCAAGCGCGGCGCGGTGTTGAAATCATCGGGGAAATGGCGAAGCGCGCTCATCACCGGATAGGGCGTGAAGCCGCCGAGCGCGCACAGCGAACCGAATTTCATGGTGTTGCAGAGATCGGTCAGCACCGCGATGTTCTTCTCGCGCTCTTCGCCACGCATGATGCGCTCGACCGTCTCGACGCCGCGGGTGGAACCGATCCGGCATGGCGTGCATTTGCCGCAAGATTCGACGGCACAAAATTCCATGGCGAAACGCGCCTGCTTGGCCATGTCGACACTGTCGTCGAACACCACGATGCCGCCGTGCCCGATCAGGCCGTCGCGCGCGGCGAAGGCTTCGTAATCGAACGGCGTGTCGAACAAAGCGCGCGGGAAATAAGCGCCCAGCGGGCCACCGACCTGGACGGCTTTCACCGGACGCCCGGTGAAGCAACCGCCGCCGATATCGTCGACCAGTTCGCGAAGCGTGATGCCGAACGCGGTCTCGAACAGGCCACCATATTGCAGGTTGCCGGCCAGTTGGATCGGCATCGTGCCGCGCGACCGGCCCATGCCGAAATTTTTGTAGAACGCCGCGCCCTTGTCCATGACAATCGGCACGGTCGCGAGCGACAGCACATTGTTGATCACAGTCGGTCTGCCGAACAACCCCTTATGCGCCGGCAGCGGCGGCTTGGCGCGAACCAGGCCGCGTTTGCCTTCGAGGCTTTCAAGCAGCGCGGTTTCCTCGCCGCAGACATAAGCCCCGGCGCCTTCGCGCACTTCCAGATCGAATGCGAAGGTTGACCCGGCAACGCTGTTGCCGAGCATGCCGCCACGCCGGGCGGCTAAAATGGCGTCGTTCATCACCGCGATCGCGTGCGGATATTCGGAGCGAATATAGACAAAGCCCTTGGTGGCACCGACGGCGATACCGGCGATGGTCATGCCTTCGATCAGCACGAACGGGTCGCCTTCCATGATCATGCGATCGGCGAAAGTGCCGCTGTCGCCCTCGTCGGCGTTGCAGACGATGTATTTGCGATCGGCTTGGGCCTCGGCCACCGTCTTCCACTTGATGCCGGTGGGAAATCCAGCGCCGCCGCGGCCGCGCAGGCCGGATTGGGCGACCTCGTCGACGATGGCCGCCGGATTGGCCAAGGCCTTGGCCAGACCCTTATAGCCGTCGTAGGCTTTGTAATCGTCGAGCGAACGCGGATCGACGATGCCGCAACGCGCGAAAGTCAGCCGCGTCTGCTTTTTCAGGAACGGATGGTCTTCCGGCGGGCCGACGCGCAATTTGTGCTCGCCGCCGCCGGCCAGCATGGCCTCAAACACACTATCGACGTCACCGAGCTCGACCGGACCATAGGCGATGCGGCCCTTATCGGTCGCCACTTCGAGCATCGGCTCGAGCCAATGCATGCCGCGCGAACCGTTGCGGACAATCTCGATGTCGCGTTTGCGAATGCTCGCCGCCGACGCGATGGCACGTGCGAGTTCATCCGCGCCGCATGCCACCGCGACGGCGTCGCCCGGAACGTAGATGCGGATCCCGCTCATCGGTCGGTCTCCGCAAGCAGCGCATCGAGCTTCTTGTCGTCGATGCGGGCGACGATGCGGCCGTCGATCATCGCCGATGGCGATACCGAGCAGAGGCCGAGGCAATAAACCGGCTCCAACCTGACACGGCCGTCTTTGGTGGTGCCGCCGAAACGAACGCCAAGACGTTCCTCCGCACGCGCGGCCAGCGCATCGCCGCCGGCGGCCTGACAGGCTTCGGCACGGCAAAGTTTCAGGACATGGCGGCCGGCGGGTTCTTGCCGGAAGTCGTGATAGAAGGTGACGACGCCGTGAACTTCGGCGCGCGACAGGTTCAGCGCTTCAGCGATGATCGCCACCGCGTTTTCCGGAACGTATCCGAAGGTCTCTTGAATCGCATGGAGGATCGGCAGCAACGGGCCTTCGGTGCCGCGATGCTCCGCCAAAATCTGCGCGGCGCGTTCCACGCTCCATGGCTCGTGTTGTGTCAAGCTTCGCTCTCGGGCCAAAATTATAAGTGCTGTTAATGACTTAAAGCCTAGTCTGGAATCAATAGAGCTAACCCGTCGTTCGATCAGGATTGCCGATCGACGGATTGGGCGGCGTCCCTTAGGAAGGGGTTAACGGCCCGACCGGGGTGTCTTGGCGGGGCGGGACTTTTTGCCGCCAGCGGCTGGAACGGTCTGCCCGATGGCGCCATCCGCCGCCGACTGGCCCAGCACTTTCGCCAGCTGCCGCGCCTCGGCGACCAGCGCCGTGATCAGCGGCGTGGTCGGTTCGCGGTCGGGCACCACGAGGCCGACCGCATGGGTGACCAACGGCGCGACAATCGGAATCGAGCGGACGCTCTCGGTCAGCCCCAGCGTTTCGGCGAGCTTCGAGGGCATCACGGTCGCCCAGCGCCCGGTGCGTACGTGGGCGAACAGCACGATCATCGAATTCGATTCCAGCGTCGGCGACGACTCGCCGCCCGCCGAGCGAAGCAAGCCGTCGAGGATGCGGCGGTTCTGCATGTCCGGCGTCAACAGGCAGAGCGGGATTTTTGCGACTTCCGCCCAGGTCACCTGGTTGCGATCGCCCAGCGCGCCGGAGCGGGAGGTGAGCAGCCGGTATTCCTCCTGGTAGAGCGGTATCGATTTGACGCGGCCGAGCGGCTCGTTGTCGAGGTAAGTCAGGCCGGCGTCGACCTCCAGGTTTTCGATCATGCCGAGCACCTGAATCGACGTGCGCGAAAGAATGGTGAAGCGGACTTCGGGGTGCTTGGCCCGGTACGGCGTCGTCAGCATGGCGCTCATGGCGAGCGCAGTCGGGATTGCGGCAATGCGCAGGTGGCCGGCAAGCCCGCGCTTGAGCGCATCGAGGTCCTGGCGCATGGCCCTGGCGTCGCCGACGATGCGCCTTGCCCACTCCAACACTCTCTCGCCTTCGGGGGTGAAGCCCAGGAAGCGCGAGCCGCGTTGAACGAGCAGCACGCCGAACGTGTCCTCGAGATACTTGATCCCCGCCGACAGCGTCGGCTGGCTCACGCGACAGGCCTCGGCGGCACGGCCGAAATGTTCTTCGCGTGCCAGAGCCAGGATGAATTCCAGCCTATCGATCATAAAAGGTCACTTTGAATAGGCGAGGCCGCCGGCCGGTTCATTAGATATCGCACGGGGCGGGAGAGCGCTAATCCAAAGCGAGCGATTTACGATTGTGATCGACCGATTTCAAAAGCCGATCACGGCTGGTTGGCGACCCCGTCCGGCGTGACCTCGTGGAACAGGCTGTAGTCGATCGTCATCCGTCCCTCAGGCGAAACGCTAGCGATATCCTTGTAGCGGTGGCTCCAGCGGACGTCGTGATGCGAATAGATCCACCGCGCATAAAGCTGCTGCGCGGAATTGTCGTCGACACCGCTGACATTGAGGATGAGCGAGGCGTCCGTTGCGGTGAAGTCCTGCGCGGTCATCCGGTACAGCGGGCTTAACTCGTCGATGGTATGAAAAATCGTCCAGCTCAGTCCAAACATCGGGTGCTCGCGGCGGTCGAGCAACAGCTCGTGGTAGCGCCGCATTTGGTGGCCCTCGATGGTGGTCTCCAGCCGCAACAGCCACAGCCGCGCCGTCGCCTGCGAGACGGTGTTGTTGCGCGCATTGGCAAAGCGGATCATCAGCGTCGGTTGACGCTGATGCACGGCGACGACCGGATGTTCGGCGAACAGGAAGCGCGCCCGGGGCCGCGAGAAGCGCGCGAAAATCAGTCCGGTCATCACCGCCAGCAAACACATGCCGGTGAAGATTTCGACGGTGGCGACGAGATGGCCGTAATTGGTCTGCGGATGCATGTCGCCGTAGCC
>PLTE01000061.1 GCA_003164375.1 Hyphomicrobiales bacterium
CGTTCTATTTCGGCGGTACGTCGCTCTTGATCGTGGTCAGCGTAACCATGGATACGGTCGCGCAAGTGCAGGGTTACCTCCTGGCCCACCAGTACGAAGGCTTGATCAAGAGATCAAAATTGAGGGGGCGCCGTCGATGAGATTGATCCTGCTAGGCCCGCCGGGGGCTGGCAAGGGAACGCAGGCGCTGCGTCTCGTCGCCAAATACGGCATCGTGCAGCTGTCCACGGGCGATATGCTGCGCGCAGCGGTGAAGGCCGGCACGCCGATCGGCCTGCAGGCCAAAGAGATCATGGCCTCCGGCGGCCTGGTGCCCGACGATGTGGTGGTCGGCATCGTTGGCCAGCGCATCGAGCAGCCGGATGCACGCAAAGGTTTTATTCTTGACGGATTCCCGCGCACCGTGCCGCAGGCGGCGGCGCTCGATCGGATGCTGGCGGACCGCGGCATTGCGCTCGATTCGGTCATTGAATTGCGCGTCGACGAAGACGCGCTGGTGCGGCGGATCGAAACCCGCATTGCGGAAACGAAGGCGCGCGGCGAGCCGTTACGCGACGACGACAGCCCCGAAGTGCTGCGGACCCGGCTCAAGGCCTATCGCCAATTGACCGAGCCGCTCATTGCCTATTATCGCGACCAGGGCGTGCTGCGCACGGTCGACGGCATGGCGGCCATCGACGACGTCACTACGGCAATCGACAAGGTCCTGCCGTCGGAACCCACCCCAGCGAGGGCAAAAAAAAAAGCGCAGAGCTAAACGCCTGAAATCCCGGCAGGCGGGGCAGGCTAAAAGCAAAGCCAAACGCAATACAATAGGAAAAAAGTCCGCAAAACGAGCGCCGCGGCGGGCGCCGAGCCCGCGCAAGCGGCTGGGAACCGGTAAATCTACGATGCGTAAAGGCAAAGCGGGGAAAGCCCGCCGCTCATGATCGAATCTGCACAAGAAATCGCTCGCCGAGGTTGACGAAAGCGCTGTGAATCCATTAATAAGCCCAGAATATCCAGGCGGAGATTGAGCAGCGATTGCCGAGCCCCAACGGCAGGCAGGCGCTGGCTTTTTACGTTTGTGGCCTTCTCAGGTGACATTGGAACCGATCGAGAGCGGCCTGGTCCCATCGACAGCCCAGTTTGGGCTCCGTGGGCGGGTCGCCGCAAGGAGTAACTGACGTGGCTCGTATCGCTGGTGTCAATCTACCGACCAACAAGCGCATCGTGATAGCGCTGCAATATATCTATGGCATTGGCGGCGCCAAGGCGCAGGAAATCCTCGGCAAAGTGTCGATCCCCGAATCGCGCCGGGTGTCGCAACTGACCGACCAGGAAGTGCTGCAACTGCGCGAAGTCATCGACCGCGATTATATGGTCGAAGGCGACCTGCGGCGCGAAGTCTCTATGAACATCAAGCGGCTGATGGATCTCGGTTGCTACCGGGGCCTGCGCCATCGCCGCAGTCTGCCGGTGCGCGGCCAACGCACGCATACCAACGCCCGGACCCGTAAAGGCCCGGCCAAAGCAATTGCCGGCAAGAAGAAATAACGCGTGGAACAGAATTATGTGACGGCCGCGGAGCCGCCGGCTCCGATCCGCGAAAGGGTTCAGAATGGGTAAGGAAGCCACGCGCGTCCGCCGACGCGAGCGCAAGAACATCGCCTCCGGCGTCGCGCATGTGAACGCGTCGTTCAACAATACGATGATCACGATCACCGACGTGCAAGGCAATGCCATTGCCTGGTCGTCGTCGGGCACGATGGGTTTCAAGGGCTCGCGCAAGTCGACGCCTTACGCGGCGCAGGTCGCAGCCGAAGACGCCGCCAAGAAGGCGCAGGAACACGGCATGCGCACTCTGGAAGTCGAAGTCGCCGGTCCTGGTTCCGGCCGCGAGTCGGCGCTGCGCGCGTTGCAGGCGGCCGGTTTCACCATCACGTCGATTCGCGACGTGACCCCGATCCCTCACAATGGTTGCCGGCCGCGCAAGCGCCGGCGCGTATAGGACATCCGGTTGATGGAACAAGTGGAACATCTGCCGCCGCTCGATCTTGGCCCCACGGAGCGGAGTGGGGCGCGCGACAAGGTCGCGGCGCTCAACGCGATGGGTGATAACGTGACGATCCAAAAGAATTGGCAGGAACTGATCAGGCCCAACAAGCTGCAGGTCAGCCCCGGCGCCGATACGCGGCGCTCGGCGACGGTTGTCGCCGAACCGCTCGAACGCGGCTTCGGCGTGACTCTCGGTAATGCACTGCGGCGGATTTTATTGTCGTCGCTGCAGGGCGCCGCCGTGCAGTCGGTGCACATCGACGGCGTGCTGCATGAATTCTCGTCAATCGCAGGCGTCCGCGAGGATGTCACCGACATCGTGCTGAACATCAAGGATATCGCCATCAAGATGCAGGGCGACGGTCCCAAGCGCATGGTGGTGAAGAAGCAAGGCCCCGGCGCCGTCACCGCCAGCGACATTCAGACCGTCGGCGACGTCGTCGTGCTCAACCCCGACCTGGTGCTGTGCACGCTCGACGAGGGCGCCGAAATCCGCATGGAATTCACCGTCAACACCGGCAAGGGCTATGTGCCGTCCGAGCGCAATCGCCCGGAAGACGCGCCGATCGGCCTCATTCCGGTCGACAGCCTGTATTCGCCGGTGCGCAAAGTGTCCTACAAGGTCGAGAACACCCGCGAAGGCCAGATCCTCGACTACGACAAGCTCACGCTGTCGATCGAGACCAACGGCGCGGTGACGCCCGAGGACGCGCTCGCCTATGCCGCGCGCATCCTGCAGGATCAGCTCAACGTGTTCGTGAACTTCGAAGAGCCGAAGCGCGAGACCACGCACGAGACCATCCCCGATCTCGCCTTCAACCCGGCCTTCCTCAAGAAGGTCGATGAACTTGAGCTTTCGGTGCGTTCGGCCAACTGCCTGAAGAACGACAACATCGTCTATATCGGCGATCTCGTTCAGAAGACCGAGGCCGAGATGTTGCGGACGCCGAATTTCGGCAGGAAATCGCTCAACGAGATCAAGGAAGTGC
>PLTE01000372.1 GCA_003164375.1 Hyphomicrobiales bacterium
CCGAAGATCGACACCGCGACCTTGAGCCGCGAGCGGCCCTCGTCGACTTCTTCCACGGTGCCGTTGAAGGAGGCAAACGGCCCGTCCGACACCCGCACCTGTTCGCCGACCTCGAACGACACCGACGGCTTCGGCCGCTCGATGCCTTCCTGCACCTGATGGATGATGCGGTCGGCCTCGGCGTCGGACAACGGCATCGGCTTATTGTCGGAGCCGAGGAAGCCGGTCACCTTCGGCNNTCTTGACCAGCACATAGCCGGGAAAGAATTTGCGTTCGGCGTTGAATTTGCGGCCGCGCCGCACTTCGACGACCTTCTCCTTCGGCACCAGGATTTCCTGGAACAGCGGCGACAGCCCGCGCTGTTTGGCCTGTTCACGGATCGAATCCGCCACCTTGTTCTCAAAGTTCGAATAGGCGTGGACCGCGTACCACCGGCTCGTCATGTCAGCAATTCCGCATCATGAATGTTGTGTCGCAAACGGGTTGGCTCAATAGATATTGGCTCAAGAGTTGAGGCCGAGCAGAAAGCTCACCGCGATGCGCATGAACTGATCGGCCGCCAGAAAGAAAATCGAGGCGACGAACACCATGATGAACACCATGATGGTGGTCACGGTGGTCTCCTTGCGCGTCGGCCAGGTGACCTTTTGCCCCTCGGCCCGCACTTCCTGCAGGAACTTAAACGGACTGACTTTCGCCATTCGCTAAACCCGATAACCGTTCCCGCCCAAGCTTAAGGCCCCGCCCAAGCGTAGGACGAGACCGACCAAGCGGTTCCTTTTGGGGATTATGCTCGTCGCGGATGTCCGTTGCCGGGCCGCTGACGATGCAAGCTTACTACTGCCGGCCGGTCACAGCGTCAAGCGAGGAAACTCCGCCATGGTGGCCAACCGGTTAGCCAAGCGGCGGCGAGGGGTGGCGAATAAGGCGATGGCGAATAGACAGGCCGGCCTGGCAGGAGTGGAGGGACTCGAACCNNGGTTTTGGAGACCGGTGCTCTAGCCAGTTGAGCTACACTCCTAGGCGCGGTCTCAATGCCCCGTGGCGAAAGCGAGCGCAAGCCCTTAAGCCGCGGCGCGAACAAGGGTGCAGCGATTGCGCGCGCAAAACGCCGCTGGCCCGCAAGGCGTGCGGGCCAGCAACCGATTATGAGCTGTGTCAGACTTAGGCGCCGCGACGCTCCGCGGTCCAGGAACCCGAGCAGGCACCGCCGGTCCAGGAGCCGCCGCCCCCGGTGCCGGCGAGGTGTCCGGTCCCGTTGGCGCTTTTGCCGGCCGCGCTCACCGTCACGCTAATGGCGCCGGTCGGCGCCACCGCGCCGGTGATGGTGAAGTTTGAATCGCCGGCATTGACGAGATGACCATTGGCGATGCGGATCGGATAGCGGTAGCCGGGATCGCAATCGCCTTTTTCGGTGTGGACGAGCACGCTCCACACGCCGTCATACGACGGTCCGGCGAAGCTCGTCGCGGAGATCAAGGTGCCGGTTGCGGCGATCATGGCAAACAACACGCGGCGGCTGGTTCGATTCTGCAAGTTGGTCATGGCTGCACCCCTGTTGTCTTTTGTGTTCGTGAATTGACAGTGCTCCGCGCCCGAGATTCGCGATGTGACCGGCAGCACAAATCCTCGCTTTGCCGATAACCAATTGTTTTAACGAAATTATTTCACGGGCTCCGTTGTGGATTTGCGGGCCGTTTCGCCGCGGCATTCGCGCGATGGCGGATGAACGAGGCGCGATCATTTGATTAAAAATCCAGTCAGCCGCTTAAAGCGATCGCAGAAGATCCGACGCATTATTCATCGGTAGCGCCGCGAAAAAGTTCTATCGTCATATCGCACATTGCGCTGCCAACAATTGGGAGAGCTTTATGTTGCGTGCGCCGAATATTGCATTGTTTGTTGTTTCCGGCTGCCTGGCGATGATGGGCGTGTTGTCGGCATTGCCGATAGAGCTGCCGATCCCTGGCCTCGCCGGCGCCTCGGCATGGTATATTTACGATGCCTGGTTCCTGCTGGCGGTGGGTAGCGTCCTACCGCAAGACTCCGAGGCGGAAGAAAATCCGAACAGACAGCGCGGTGTCGCGCTGACGCGCGCTTAAATCATTACGTGAATCATGAAGCGATCGGGCGAATTGGAGCGGGTGAAGGGAATCGAACCCTCGTCATAAGCTTGGAAGGCTTCTGCTCTACCATTGAGCTACACCCGCGCCGCAACGTGCGGAAACGTCGGGACAATACCCCACTTTGCTCGCGGGTAAAATCGGCACCGCGGAATCCAGGCTGAGAACCTTCTTGCCCACATGAGCTTTGGCAGATTTTAACTTCGGCAAATTTTTAAGTTCGGCAAATTTGTCCGCGCCAACGCGCGACGCCGCGCTTCGCCGCAGCAACCCACCGGTTCGCGCAGTCATATTATAATGTCGCGGAGGCGCGGGTTCGGTCGGGAACCGGACCGTCGTTCGCCCGTTCCACCTGCTCCAGGCGGCTTTCCTCCGCAAAAGGCATCCCCATGACCGCGCCAACGAAAGACAGAAAAGCCTACACCATAGGAGGCGGTATCGGCGCCATGGCCGCGGCGGCGTTTATGATTCGCGACGGCGGCATACCCGGCCACGATATCACCATCTACGAGGCCGCGTCCGTTGCGGGCGGCAGTCTTGACGGCGCCGGCAACGCGGCGGACGGATACACCCTGCGCGGCGGTCGCATGCTGACGACCGACAATTACGAATGCACCTGGGGCCTGTTCAAATCGATTCCGTCCCTCGCCGACCCGCGAAAGACTGTCTTTGACGAAACCGTCGCATTCAACGAACGGCACAAGTCACACTCGCAGGCGCGCTTGGTGGATGGCAACCGCGCCATCGTCGACGTGTCCTCCATGGGATTCACCATGAAGGACCGCGAGGAACTGGTCAGGCTGGCCGAGGCGAGCGAGCAAACACTGGGCGCGAGCTGCATTACCGACTGGCTGGCGCCGGAATTTTTCCAGACCAAGTTCTGGTTCATGTGGGCAACCACTTTTGCCTTCCAGCCTTGGCACAGCGCCGTCGAGTTCAAACGCTATCTGCACCGGTTTATGAAGGAGTTCAGCCGGATCGAAACGCTGGCCGGAGTGAAACGGACGATTTTCAACCAATATGACTCCCTCGTCCGCCCGCTGGAGCATTGGCTAAAGAGCCAGGGCGTAAGCTTCCGCAAGGGCCATACGGTCACTGGCCTCGATCTCACCGATGTCGATGGCAAGATCGCGGTGACCGGACTGACTTATCGGCACAATGACCAGACAGAATCCGTCGCCGTCGGCGGCGATGACCTTGTCTTCTTCCAGAACGCTTCCATGACCGACGCCTCGAGTTTCGGCTCCATGACCAAGCCGCCCGCGCCGTTGACCAAGAAAGACAGCGGCGGCTGGGCGCTTTGGGAGAAAGTGGCCAAAGACCGTCCCGCGTTCGGCAACCCGGCAGCCTTCAATTCGTCGATCCCGGAGTCTTATTGGCAGTCGTTCACGGTCACGCTCAGGGATCCGGCGTTCTTCGACAAGATGGAAGCCTTCTCGGGCAACAAAGCCGGGACCGGTGGCCTGGTCACGTTTAAGGATTCGCGTTGGTTAATGTCGATTGTGCTCGCCTATCAACCGCATTTTGCCGACCAGCCCGCGGGGGTTTTCGTCTTCTGGGGCTATGCGCTCCACCCGGATCGCATCGGAGATTATGTCGCCAAGCCGATGTCGGAATGTAGCGGCAAGGACATCTTGCGCGAGCTTTGCGGTCACCTCAATTTCGATTTCAACACGGTATTCGCCACCGCCAACTGCATTCCATGCCGGATGCCCTACATCACCAGCATGTTCATGCCGCGCGCCAAGACCGACAGGCCCGTCCCGGTGCCGGCAAACTCCAAGAACCTGGCCTTCGTGAGCCAGTTCGTCGAAATTCCCGAGGACGTGGTTTTCACCGTCGAATACTCGGTGCGGGCGGCGCAAACAGCGGTCTATGAGCTGTTGGATATCAAGCGCGAGATCCCGCCGATTCTGCACCATGACAAATCGCTGAAGGTCAATCTCGACGCCGTCTTCAAGGCATTCGAATAGCGAGCCTAGCTACGGCGCCATGCGGGAGAGCACTTCGTCCTTTTTGACGAAGACATGCCAGACCACCGCCAGGCCATGCAGGACGAGGAGGCCGCCGATGATCCAGGCGCCCCAATGATGCAGCGTCTCGCCGAAATCCGCCGTCATCTTGTCGCGCGGCAGCAATCGCGGCCAGGAGAACAGGCCGAACCACGGCAACGAATAGCCGCCTGACGCCGAGAACAAATAGCCCGACAGCGGCATGTAAAGCATCATCAGATAGAGCGCGCCATGCGCCATGTGCGCGCCGATACGCGACAGCGTATCGAGCGGCTTGCGGTACGGCGGCTCGCCCAGCGCCAGACGGCAAGCGACGCGGAGCGCCAGCAGCACCAGCGCCGTCATGCCTAAGGACTTGTGGATGTCGAGCAAGGCGCGGCGCAACGGCGTGCCGACCACGAGGTATGCCGACCAGACGCCGAGCGCGAACGCCGCCAGGATGATGGCGGCCATGAGCCAGTGCAAGCCACGCTGCAGACCGGTGTAACTGTAACGTCCTGCATCGGAGGCAGGCAAGGTGGTCGCTGACATAGAACCTGTTCTAAAAACGATCCGGAGTGGATCGGCACATCTGCATCAAGCACGTCTGCATCGAGCACGTCTGCATCGAGCACGTCTGCATCAAATAAGTTTGTGGTTTTTAGTTGGCGCAACGGTAAACAGCGTGTTGATACCCAGCGCGGCAAC
The DNA here is from genome assembly GCA_003164375.1 of Hyphomicrobiales bacterium. Taxonomy (GTDB): domain Bacteria; phylum Pseudomonadota; class Alphaproteobacteria; order Rhizobiales; family Xanthobacteraceae; genus BOG-931. The sequence continues at coordinate 4,824 of PLTE01000372.1, forward strand.
CGAAAATTTCAATTGCGCGACGGCCGCGGCGATCGTCACGCGCTTGGCGTGGCTTCGGCCAAGGCAAAATGAAACGTCGATCCGTGTCCGGGTTGCGACTCCACCGAAATGGTGCCGCCGTGCCGCTCGACGATCTTTTTGCAGATCGCCAGCCCAATGCCGGTGCCCTCGAACTCCGTTCGTTTGTGCAGGCGCTGGAACATGGCGAAAATCCGCTCGAAGTTATCCGAAGCAATTCCGATGCCGTTATCTCGCACCGAGAAATTCCATCTCTTCTCGCCATTCAAGACGGCGCTTATGTGTATTTTGGGAATTCCGGGCTTCTGGTACTTGATGGCATTACCGACCAGGTTCTGAAATAATTGGCTCAATTGATTGCCATCGGCCATGACAACCGGCAGCGGATCGTGCGTCACCAGCGCGCCGCTTGCGGCAATCACGCCACCCAGGCTGGCGATTGCCCGTTGCAGCGATTTTTCGCTGGAGGTGTTGATAAGCTTCAGGCCCGACGCCCCAACGCGAGAATAAGTCAGCAAATCCTTGATCAACCTCTGCATGCGGTGGGCTCCGTCGACTGCGAATGCGATGAACTCGTCGGCATCGGCGTCCAGCTTGCCCTTGTAGCGCCGCGACAAAAGCGTCATGTAGTCGCTCACCATCCGCAGCGGCTCCTGCAAGTCATGGGAGGCAACCGTTGCAAACTGTCCCAACTCCTCGTTCGAGCGGCTGAGATCCCGCATTTTTTGGGCAAGCAGCGCTTCGGTTGCTTTTCGCGCGGTGATGTCGCGCGTAATCTTGCTGAACCCGCGCAGATGACCGCTTTCGTCCCACAGCGCGGTGATCAATACATTCGCCCAGAAGCGCGAATTGTCCTTGCGCACCCGCCAGCCCTGTTCTTCGAACTTTCCCGTGGCGATGGCCTCAAGCAGTTCCTGCTCGGGCTTTCCCGCGGCCGATTCCTCTGGTGGATAGAACCGCGAGAAATGCCGACCGATGATCTCGCGCGCCTTGTAGCCCTTGATCCGCTCGGCACCCTCATTCCAGCTGACAACGAGCCCTTGGGGATCGAGCATCAAAATGGCGTAGTCTTTTACGCCCCGAACGAGCAGGCGAAATTGCTCTTCGTTCTGGGCCAATCGGGTGTAAAGCCGGTTCATTTCGAACAGCAGGACGATCAACAGCGAGCACGACGCCACCAGAAGATAACTGCGACCGACATACCAGCCGAGATCGTAGCGGGATGAGCTGACGATCGCGCTGAGCAGCAGGTCGAGCAGGTTCACGCTCAACACGACCATGAGCCACACGTCGAGCACCGCCGGCTCGCGGCGTCGCCCCAACGCGATCAGTGCGATGACGTTCAACGCAAATATCGTCGGACTCGTGCCGGTCGATATCAGAAGCGAGTAATCGCCGCCCTTGATGATGATCGGCAAAATGCCGTGGCCGACGGTGCTCAGGGCCGTCAATCCGGCGACGATTCCGATAATGCCCGCAACGCTGCAGGCGATGACCAGGCCTGAGTGCCTGTGCAAGAGCTCGTCAACCCAGCCTTGCCTCGGGAAAAATACGTAGCAGAGCGCGAATAACGTGAAGCCGGCGTGCCAGAATATATAGAGCCACGCGCTCGTCTGGTCATTGGCGCCGAGCAGGCCGGCATCGGAAAACATTTCGGGGAAGGTGAGCGCGTGTGGAACTATGATAACGGCGCAGAACAGGTAGCCGCAGGCCAATGCCAGATAGGCGCTCGAACGGCTTTGGGTGGCGCGGCAGAACAACAGCACCGCCGTGATCAGATCGCTCATTCCCACCGCGGTTTCGTAGGTCGGAATAAACGCGGTAATCTTTGGCAACGGGACGCGCGCGAAAGGAATGACGGCAATACAAATTAAGGTCGATAACGCGACAAACGCGTAGGCGAACCACAATTCATGTTTTGTCGCGGGCGGCGAGAGGCTCTCGGTGCCGGCATCGTCGGGACGGTGCACGGCAAGCGACGACTTTCTTCGCGTCTGGAAAGCACCGGTAAAGCGCCGAATATTCAAGATCGCTCCGTTGTTGCCTCCAGGCATCGGGCGTATCGTGAACTTCCTTCGATCGCATTAATCGTTACGCTGACGAAGCCTACGTCGTACTACGTAATGCGCGACCGGCGAGCGCAGGGCGGGCCAGGCGAAGCGCGGCCTCACGGACCGAAAAACTGGTAGTTCAGACCCGCGCGAACGATGTTGGAATTCAAATACACGTTCTCGGGCTGCAGCGGCGGCGGCGGCGGTAACGCCGTATAGCCGACGCGCGTGCCGAAATCGACGTAAAGATATTCGAGCTTCACCGACCAGTTGCGGTCGATCCGGGCCTCGATGCCGCCGCCGACCGTATAGCCGGCGCGCAGATGCGTCTCGCTGTCGATGCCGAAGGGACCAGCATTGAGAATGGTCGCGCGCACGTCGCCATAGGCAACGCCGCCGGTGACATAGACCAGCACGCCGTCCTGGGCGTAGCCAAGACGCGCACGATCGGTGCCGAGCCATTGCAAATTCGTGTAACAGGGAAAAGCCGCGGGACAGAAAGTGGCAAGGCCCTTGGACGAGGTGAACGTGTCGCTGATGCCGCTCCAGGACAGATCGCCTTCCACTCCCGTTACCCAGTGGCCGGATTGCCAATTGTAGCCGTAAGTGCCGCCGACGAGACCGCCCCGCAGATCCGCATTGCCGCCGGAATTCGCGGCCGGAAATAGCGCATTGGTATGCCAGGTCGATCCGAAGCCGCCGCCGCCTTCGACACCGAGGTAGAAGCCGGCCCAGCTATAAACCTGTGACGCGACCGGCGCCTTAAGCGGCAACTTCACCGGCATATCGGCGGCGCGCGCGGGCGCGTACCAGCATACCGTGACGACAAAAGCTGCAACGAAAAACTTTTTCACCTGATCGCTCCCTCGGTTCGGCCCAGCCGGTACGCCTGCTTCCGATACTGATTTTGCCGCCGCAACGCACGCGAGAAAACCGCGTTTGCGAAAATTCTCGTGGTCTGTGATCGAAAATCAACAGTGGGGAAAGACGGGTTGAGCGCTTGCCAAACCCGTCATTCGACCTCGCCGTCAGATGATGGGTATCGGTGCCGGCGCGTCGGCGTCTTTGACCACCCTCCCCTTGCCAAATTCAGGGTAGAACTGATCTGAGCAGCGCGTCGTCGCGACCCATGCGGAGATTGACCTATGAAAAGCCTTTTTATTGCGGCCGTCCTGGTCGCCGGTTCCATTCAAGCGGCACAGGCCACCGATTTGAGCTGCATCAGCACCACGTTCAACCTGATGTCGCCCAACGACAAAGTGTGCGTCTCAGTCTTTGAAGACCCGCAGGTGCCCGGCGTCGTCTGCCACATTTCGCAGGCCCGAAAAGGCGGCTGGGGTCAGCCGCTCGGCTTGAACGAAGATCCGTCGAATTTTTCGATCTCGTGCCGGCAAGTCGGCCCGATCGACGTCGACCTGACCAAGCTCGGCGACAATGCCGAGGTGTTCACCCAGAAGACCTCCATCTTTTTCAAGACGACGCGGATCTATCGCCTGCCCGACAGACCGCACAACACCCTGGTCTACCTCGCCATCAGCACAAAAATCATCAACGGCTCGCCGGCCAATGCGATCAGCACCGTGCCGATCGTGCCGTGGCAAAAGTGACACCTCGGCACGCATACTTCCGCACGCATTCTTCGGCACTCATTCTTCGGCACGCATGGCAAACCGGGCCGCCAATACATAGATGAAACAATCGGACCGAGGCCGGCGACTGGAGAATAAAGTGTATAAATTGAAAGACGATGGCTACCCAACCTTCAAAAAGATCGTCAATGGACGAAAATGGGTTGGTCGCGTCAGCCAAACTGGTAGCGGCTTCGTTGCGAAAATCGGCGATCACATCGTCGAAGCGCAGACTGAGAAAGCGGCATTTCGGGAAGTCGTAGCCAAGGTCAGTCAGCAACCGGCTGAAGCCGTTCCTGAGAGCCGCGTAACTTCGCGGCGAGTGTCGACCGTGCAATCCGACACCGAACGCGTGATCGAGTGGTTACGCGAACTAAGCAAAATTAGTGAGGGCCACCCGAATTTTACCAATGCGGACGTAGCGCGCACCCTTGGCAAGAATCGTCCCGGTCAGGAGCTGGGCAATCTCATGTCACGCCTTGACTTTGCTTGCTATGCCGCAGGGCTGCCCGCAATCGGCTGTACCGCGGAGAAGCCTTTCGCCGACGCATGGCAACAACAAAATCGTAGTTGGAAGTGGCCGGTCAAGAAAATGCGGGCCGCCGCAAAGGCTCATTCGTGGAGTTCGACTGACTTCGATCTGATGTTACATGAAACGCAGCGCCTGTCTTATGGGCTTGGACACGCTGCATGGAACGATGAGCTTGCAAAGCACGACGATAAAATAATGGCGTGGGCGGGCGTTTGAGGGCAGCGCGCGTAAGGTGGGCGAAGGCGCGTAGCGCCGTGCTCGCCGCAGCCTGAACGCGGGCTGCAAGTCAGCGGTTGGCACGCTTCGCTTTGCCCACGCTACGCTTGCTGCCGATGTGGATCGCCAATTCAATCGCCTCCCGGCAAAATCATACCCTCCTCAGTGTGACGACGGTTATCATACTTCAGCCGGCCGGGTCTGCGACGTATTTGAGGGAGTTACGACGGCGAAAAGCGTGGCGGTTCGTAGGGCGGATTAGCCGAAGGCGTAATCCGCCGCTGTCGGAACGAAGATGGCGGATTACGCTTCGCTCATCCGCCCTACGGGCTTAAAAGGTTGATGGTGGCAAAAGCATTGCCGTCAATGAAACTTCTCGTTCCGAGCCAACTTCTCGATGATTGCCTGCGTCCGCTTCTGTTTTGTTTCGGGCGTTTTCGCGGTCTGGAGCCGGTACGCTATTGAGTACAAATTGGTCTTGTTGAGGGTTTCAAAGAAGGCATTCGCCTTTTTGTTTCGAGCAAGCTCCTTAATGAAGTCATCTGGAACAACGGCGTCGGCAAAGGAATCATATGCGGCCTTCCAGCGTCCGTCTGCCTTTGCGGCTTTCACCTCCTTCAGCCCGGCAGGAGCCATTTCTCCGGTTTTGATAAGGCGTTCAGCATGCCGGATATTATTCTTGGACCACCCGCTTTTAGGTCGTCTTGGTGTAAATTTCTGAAGCCAGGATTGTTTGTCATTTGGCCTCTTTTGTCCGTCAATCCATCCGAAGCAAAGCGCTTGATCAAGTGCTTCTGCGTATGTCACCGTGGAGACACCTGAATCCTTTTTGTAAATGCGCAGCAAGATTCCGTCTGATTGGCCATGGTTTTTCGCAAGCCAGCTTCGGAAATCACCCGACGATGTGAAGGCCATTGTCTTCATGAAGATCCCATAGCCATTTTAGACAATGCATTGACCGTTACCAGCGCGGTAGGATGGGTGGAGCTCTTGCGAAACCCATCATGCAGCCTCGCTGCCCTATGATGGGTATCGCTTCGCTCCACCCATCCTANNCCTTGGACAGATCGAGCTTGCGGGACGCGTGATCGATATCGAGGCCGACGACGTTGCCGTCGGCGTCAAGGTCGGCGACCAATCCCGCGACGATCTCTCGCGCCTCGGTGCCGGGTGCGTCCGCCAACGCGATGTAGAGGCTGTCGGTCTCCGGATAGTAATGCAGCTTCATCGCTGATCCTCGCGGAAGTTGCGGCCGAAGAAGGCGTTATGGACGGTTTCGCCATCGGCCAGCGAGCGTAGCCTGGGCCGGGCGATGGCGAACCTCGTCATTGCGAGCGCAGCGAAG
>PLTE01000146.1 GCA_003164375.1 Hyphomicrobiales bacterium
CATGCGGAAAGCGCCCGGCGATGCGCTCGAGGTCGGCAAACACCCGATACCGCCGCTCGTCGTGCAACTGACCGAGCGCGGATGAGAAAAACGACCGATAATTCACGTCCGGCAGATTCTTGGGATAAGTCATTGGCAAGCATCCCCGGCAATAGCGTCAGCATTCCAGTCATTTCGGCGCGCTGCCAGAGTAGTTCTAGAGGCGTCCGAGGCCGTCTGTCGAGGACATATAGATGCGGTCTGCCGCCGCGGTATTGATCCCTGTCAAATTTACGAAAAGCGCTATTCGCCCACGACCTTACGCAGGGGCGTAGTCGCCGGTGCGGGGTGGAGCGCAGCGGAACCCGGCCGTTTGAGCCAGGGGCTCCACGGATCCGGGGGCACCAAGCCCTCGGTCACCGAGACCGGCAGGATGCGGCCGTCGTCGCTGATGCGGCCGATCATGACTGGCTTGTAAAGGTGGTGGGTCTTGTCATCCATCCGTACCGAGAAGCCGCTCGGCGCGGTGATACGACGGTCGCCGAGCGCCGCGCGCACCTTGTCGACGTCGGTCGTCCCGGCGGCCTCGACGGCTGCGGCCCAGAGATGAAAGCCGATCCAAGTCGCCTCCATCGGGTCGTTGGTCACGGCGGCGGGTTTGCCGGTGAAGTGGCGCCACTCGGCGATGAACGCGCGGTTCTCCGGCGTCTCGAAGGCGTGCAGATAATTCCACGCCACGAAATGTCCGTCGACCTTGCAGCTCCTGAGCGCGGGAAGCTCGGCCTCGTTGATCGACAACGACATCACCGGAATCTCGGCTGCGGTTACCTCCTGGTTCGCGAGCTCACGGAAGAAATGCACATTGGCGTCGCCTGAGATCGTCGCCACAATCGCGGTGCGGCCGCCGCGGCCGAAGCGACGGATTTCTTCGACCACCGCCCGCCAGTCGGTTTCGCCCAGCGCGGTATAACGCTCGGGGCATTCCGTCACACCTTGGCTCGCCAGATAACCCTTGAGCACGGCATTGGTGGTGCGCGGATAGATGTAATCGGTTCCGACCAGATAGAATCGGCGAATCCCCTGGCCGCGCAGAAAGTTCACCGCGGGGATCGCCTGCTGCGGCGGCGTCGCGCCGGTGTAGAAGATGTTGCGCGAGGACTCTTCCCCCTCGTATTGGCTCGGATAGAACAATAGCGCGTTGTCGCGCTCCACGATCGGCAGCACTTCTTTTCGCGACGCGGAACTCCAGCATCCGAAGATGGCGGCAACTTTGTCCTCGGCGATGAGCTTCTTCGCCAGTTGCGCATAGGCTTTGGGATCGGAATGCGGATTGACGATGACCGGCTCGAGCGGCCGGCCCAACAGTCCGCCGCGCGCATTCTGCTGCTCGATCATCATCACCAATAATTCTTGCAACGGCCGCTCGCTCGCGGTCATGGTGCCGGACAGAGAATGGAGAATGCCGATCTTGATCGAGCCGAATTCGAGATCGGAGAAATAGCGCGTCACCGCTTCGACCAGCCATTGCGACCGACCAAGCAGGTCCTCGGCGGTGGCCAGCACGCCGTTGCCCGCCTCCTCGACGCTTGAAGCGATGGTGGAAATCTCCGGCAGAACGCCGGCAACGGTGTCGGCAACCTGTTCGGCGCGGTTGCCGATGCGGTTGATCTCCTTGGCCTGGTGATCGAGGATGCCGGTCAATTGCCGGTTGGCGTTGCTCATGATCGTCACGCTCGACGACACGCCGGAGATCGCCGCGACGGTTTCGGTCACCGCGTGCTGGATATCGTGAACCTGCGCGCTGATCTCGCCGGTGGCTTTCGCGGTCTGCTGCGCCAGCGTTTTGACCTCGGAGGCGACGACGGCGAAGCCGCGGCCGGCGGCACCGGCGCGCGCGGCTTCGATGGTGGCATTGAGCGCAAGCAGCGAGGTCTGCGACGCGATCGCCTCGATCAGCTTGACCACGGCGCCGATCCTTTCGGCGGCGGCGGCGAGGCTGCGCACCGTAAAGTCGGTATGGCCGAGATCGGCGATGGTGCGCTCGGTGGCCTCCTTAGCGGCCGCCGCCTCGTTCGTGCACTGTACGATCAAAGCGAGCAGGCCACGCGCCGCGTCCGCCATTGCGCCGACGTCCTGGCTGGCGCAGGTGGCGGCCTCGACCGCGTGTGTCGTGCGCTGCGACATGTCCTTGTTGCGCGCGCCGAGATTGGCGGTGGTGACGCGGATTTCTTCGCCGGCGGATTGGAAGCTGCCGGTGAGTTCTTCGATGGTGCCGCGGAAGCGTTGGGTGAAGAAACCGCGGCTGGCATGACGCAGCCGGGTCTCGGCCTCGCGGCTGCGATGATCGACCCCCAGCGCGTCGGCGTCGATAAGCGCCTGCCGCATGGTCTCGGCTGCGACCGCGCCGGCGGCGAGCGCGCCGCCGCCGATCCGTGCCGGTAGCGCCGCATAGCGGTCGCCGCCGGCGATTTGGGCGATCGGCACGACGACGGCGCGCAGCGTCCGTTCGCACCACCACGCTGCCGCTGCCGCGCCGACAAGCGCCACCGCGAGTCCGAAAACGAGGCTGCCGGTGCCCCAGGTCGCCAGCACGGCGATAACGCAAGCGAACATCGGCGGCAGCGCGATCCAGGCCGGCAGCGGGTTTTTGTGAAGATCGGCTGCCATTGTCGGCTTAATGTCGGAGGCTTTTCGAAAATTCCTGGAGAACATGAGTGAAGTTGCGCATATTCGATTACCAAAACCTTTCCCAATGCTGCAGTGCAGCGCATCAATTGTTGGCAGCTCGCTTAAAATCTATGCGCGTCATGGGAGCGGCGCACCCGGGATCAACAAGACATAACTAAAACCGAAAAGAGCATAACAAAAAAATGTCAGAAATCACCGCCAGCTTCGAACCCGGCTCCGCCAAACTCTTCGCCGAGCAAATCCTCGGCGCCGACGAAGGCTGCGATTTCAAATTTCTGATGCCGCAGTGATTCATGAATGCCGCGTCATAGCTAGGCTACCGCCGCGAGCTTGGCGGGCGTTGTGTCAGAAGCCCGCGAGCTCTTGGGTAAGACCAGTCGGGCGCGCAGGCCACGTGGTTGGGCGTCATGCAATTCTAGACGCCCGCGATGGGCTTCGATGATGCTGCGTGCGATCGACAGGCCGAGGCCAAAACCGCCATATTCGCCGAGATTGCGGGTCGTATCGCCGCGATAGAACGGCTCGATGACTTTTGGCCGGTCGGCAATGCTAATGCCCGGTCCGTCGTCCTCGACGTCGATAAAAACCTCATCGGCGTTCTCGATCACGCGCACTGAAACCGAGATCCCGTAACGCAGCCCATTGTCCACGAGATTGGCGATTGCCCGCGTGAGCTGATCGGGGTCGCAGTCGACCTGAAGGTGCGGTGGGCCCTGGACGTTGATTTCGCATCCGATATCCCCGAAATCATCGCATAAGGCCTGTACGATGCTCGGTAGATCAGCAGGCATATGCTGCTTCCTGACGGTCAATTCGCGCAGGAACGACAAGGCCGCGTGCACCATTTGCTGCATGACGTCGAGATCGCGGATGACTTGGCGGCGCAACGGCTCCTGCTCGATATCCTCCGCGCGCAGGCGCAACCTCGTGATCGGCGTCCGTAGATCGTGACCGACCGCGGCGAGCATACGGGTACGGTCATCGACCACCGAGCGGACGCGTTCGCGCATCTCGTTCAGGGCCCCCGCGAGCCGGCGGATTTCGATCGGACCGCGATCGTTCAGCGGTACGTCGGAGCGGTCGACCAAAAACCGTTCCGCGGCGTCGGCGAAGTGGGCAAGCGGGGCAGTCAAGGCCCGCGCCACCCACAGGAATAACAGAGTCAAGACGACGGCCAGAAACATGACCGTGCCGATCAGCATCGGCTTGTTATTGGGAGGCGGCGACAATTCAGCCGCTATGGTTTCGCCATCCGGCAGCTTTACGGCGATCCTGGGCCGTTCGCGCGGTTCCTGGGGACGAACGGGGATGACAGTAAAACGATTGCCGAGCTCGGTCTGCAGATGGCGCGTCAACCAGTTGTCCTGTGTCCCAACGGCCGGCGGCGGTGGCGCACTCATCTCCGATAATCCGGGCAGACTCCGGCGGGCGAGGCGCATGACATCGGCGCGCGCCGGGGCACCGGGGGTGACGTCGAGCAGCCTCGCAACGAAGGCGAGTTGCGCCAAAACGCCTCTGGCATCGGCCGCGGCGGTTGGCGGCGTTTGCAACAGGAACACTGCGGTGGTGACCGCATTGGCGATTGCGAGCGATGCAACGATCAACCCGGCGATCTGGCTGCCGATGCGGCTGGGGATAAGATTGTGAAGGAATCCGCTCATTCTGAGTGAACCTCCGGCGAAAACAGATACCCGCCGGATCGGATGGTCTGGATAAGCAACGGCTCACGCGGATCCATTTCCATCTTTTGCCGCAGCCGGCTGACCAGGACGTCAATGCTGCGGTCGAACGGGCCCGAGGCGCGGCCCTGGGTGAGATCAATCAATTGGTCGCGCGACAGCACTCGCCGCGGGCGTTGGCAGAACGCCAGCAGCAAGGCGAACTCCGCGCCCGTCAAGGCGACCCGCGCACCATCCGGATTATGCAACTGGCGTACATGCGGATCGAGACGCCAGCCTTCAAAGATCAGTGGCGCACTGTCTTGCATGGGCTTGCGCTCGGCCGCGCCGCGACGCAGCACGGCGCGACTGCGCGCCAGCAATTCGCGCGGGTTGAACGGCTTGGTGACGTAGTCGTCCGCGCCGATTTCCAGGCCAACGATCCGATCGATCTCCTCGCCCTTGGCGGTGAGCATGATCACGGGCAAATCGGAATTCGCGCGTAGCCGCCGGCAAATGCTCAGACCGTCTTCGCCGGGCAACATGACGTCGAGAACGACGAGGTCAATTCTGCCGTTCTTAAGGGACTCATCCATTTCGCGGGCATTGGCGGCCGTGGTGACGCGGAAGTCGTTGGCGCGCAGGAAACGCGAGACCAGCGCGCTGATCTCGCTATCATCTTCCACTAGCAGCACATGAGCGAGGCTATGGGCGGGTATATGAGCGGAATTTTTCATGCCGATCGGCATAGTCGGATTTCCCGTGTTTGAGGTAGAAATATTGTATCCAAGTGTTGCTCCGAACTAGGCGAAATCCGGGCACGGCTAATAAACAACGCTGTTTTCGGGGCTAAAGCGCCGCCGCGAACAGAAACATTCTTTAAAGCCGCGCAACAAATTTCAAAGGATTTGCCGGCAAACCGCCTGATCCTGGAGGTCCTCATCCAGACCTTACCGATCCCGACTCTGCCGATAATTTGCGACGGGAACTGAAGGTAAATAGGAGGGCTCATCATGAAGTTTGCCGGCAAGATTTTCGTGGTCGCGACGAGTTTCGCATTCATGGCGGCTGCCGCCGCTGCCGTGCGCACGACAGGCACAATGAGCCACGTGCTGCAGGTCGTTGTGCCCGCAGCGAAGGACCAGGCGCGCGTACCGTTCGATGCCGATCTGGGCATCAAGGAGGATTACGGCGCCAATTTCGTTCAATTGGCGCAGCCAACGCCGCCACCGTCCGGACATCCGGGCCCCCTGGATCCGCCGCCTGCACGCGATGGCGGACCATACGGTGCCGGCCCGGCCTACCACTTCGGCCCTCCGGGGCTGGGGGAGCGACCGTTTGGGACCTTTGCCGGACCGCCGGGGCTATTTGCGGCTGGCGTGCCGTTCGATGCGATGGCGCCTAATCGACTCGCTTGCGAGGAGGACATTGACGGCCATGCGGCCGTCGCCGGCTATCTCAAGAGCAAATTGAATCTCCAGGGATCGCAAAAGGAGGCTTGGCTGAAGATCGAGCAAGCCGTCGATCCGGTGGTAGAGAAGATGCATCAGGCTTGTACGTCGTTGCCGACCGAGCCGGACGTACGGCCGACATTTCCGGTGATGATTGAACTGGCCGATAAGCAGCTTTCTTTGCGCGCCGAATTTGTGCAGGCGATCAGCGGGCCGGCGGTGGCGCTGTATGAAATACTTTCACCCGATCAGCGCTCGATTCTCGATAGGCCGCCGCGCCGCCCGTTTTGAGCATTGAAGTGTTTCCGTCGGCGCTCGGCCTGACCGCAATCCAAGGCAGATATCGGCCCGCCATAGGCACTCGCCCCGATTGTCCGCGTGTGGACAGGAATATGAAGTCAGGAGAAAAGATGACAAGTTCGGTCTCTAGACGTGAGGCTCTCGCGGCTTTGGGCGCATCGGCCGGCGTTGTGCTGGTGTCCGCTCAAGCGCCCGCGGACGAATCACCGGTCCGGACCCCGCTTCCGGGCGCTGCCGTTTGCATCCTCAGTCCGCAACTGGACGAGGGGCCTTTCTATCTCGATGAGAAGCTCGTCCGTAGCGACATCCGGGAAGACCGCGACGGCGTGCCTTTGCGGCTGATATTGCAAGTGATCGAAGGTTCAAATTGCGGTCCGATCGCGAAGGCTCGCGTCGATATCTGGCACTGCGACGCTGTCGGGCGATATTCCGGGGTCGATCACCAAGGCGACGATCAGTCCGAATCGACTGCCAAAGCGACGTTCTTGCGCGGCACCCAATTGACGGATGCCTTTGGTGTCGTCACGTTCGACACCATATATCCCGGTTGGTATCCCGGTCGCACGACCCACATTCATTTCAAGATCATTCTCGATGGTCGAAATGTCTTGACGTGCCAAACCTTCATGCCCGACGCGCTCAACGAATTTCTTTATCTGAATGCCGGTCCCTATCAGGGCCGAGCGAGACCTCGCGACACCGTCAACAGCTCCGACTTTATCGCTAATAATGGCGAGCCTGACCATGCCACTTTCTGCAGCATCAAAGAAGAAACCGGCCGCTATGTCGCCAGCCTTGTCGTCGGCGTTGACCGGACCGCAGTAGCATTCGAGGGACCTAAAGGGATGCCTCCGGGCGCGCCACCCCCGCCCTTCGGCCGCGGACTTGAAGGCGCTCCAGTGCGACCGCGGGGTTCACTCATTCCGGGAATTTGATACCGGAAGAAAACGTACGCGGCCGCGGAAAGCTTTGCCGCATGCCCCGGAGCGCATGCCGAAAGGCTTGCTGAAGAACGGCGAGCACATCCGGCTTTCGGTCAAGGAGCGCAGCATCGCGCTTCTGGTCGACGAGGTCGAGCCGAAAATACGCGTCGCCGCAGCGAAGCCGCTCACGGAAACGCCTTCATTCCGGATCGCAGCAAAGCGGCGAGTCCGGAATCCATATCCCCAGCGCAGAGGTTATGGATTCCGGGCTCCTCGCTTCGCTCGGCCCCGGAATGACGGATGAGGAAAATCAGCCCTTCGCCACCGCGATCTCCAGCGGGAAATCGTCGACCACCTCGTGGCCCTTGTCGGTCACGATGAAAGTGTGGCCGAGGAAAATGCCGAACAAACCGTCCGCCGTGATCGGATTGGGCTCGGCCATGATGACCATGCCGGGCTTGAGCACCTGCTCGAATTCTTCCGCCGCGACGTGCTCGGCGACGACGTGCGGCTGGTCGGTGACGAGATCGATGCCGTGGCATTGCGTCGGACGGGATTGATAGCCGTTGTCGCGGAAAAACTTGCTGGCCTGGCGCATATTTTCCGCGGGCTTGCCAGGTCCGATCTCGGCGATGATGCGTTGGTAGCCCGGCAGCGTGACGTCCTCCCAAAATCTGCGCACCATCTCGGTCGGCTCGCCGACGCAGATCGGCGAGCCGATCTGCGCGGTGTAGCCGCGATAGCCTGCGGCCAGCTCCATATTGATGAGGTCGCCCTTCTGCAGCACGCGCCCGGATGGCCGCGGGTTGCCGAAGATCAGCGCCGGATTGGCCATCGGCGTCGAACCGATGATGAGAAAATCGATATCGCCGCCGCCTTCGAGGATGGCTGAGCCAGCCGCAGCCCGCAGCTCGTACTCCTTCACGCCGGGCCGGGCCCGGGCGACCATGGCTTCCATTGCGTTCTGGCACAGCACACCGGCCTTGCGCACGCAATCGAGCTCTTCGGCGCTGTGGATCGAGAGCAATTCATGCAGAAAGCCTTTGGTGAAAATGAGCTCGGCGTCGGGCAGGTTGTCACGCAGCACGTTGTACTGATTGACCGGCAGGTAGTCGCCGTGCCGCGGATCGATCTCCATCAGCCCGATACGTCCGCGCTCGAGTTTTAATTCGCGGATGCGCTCGACCATGACGTCGGCGTAGCGGCCGCCGCGGCTGTGGCGGACGTCCTTGACCGCGATCTCGACTTGGCGGCGCACCGCTTCGGCATGCGTGCCGCCCATCGAATAGATCATGGTCGGCTCGCCATCGAGCGGCACCAGCACGTAGCTTGCCAGCGCGTGCCATTCCCAATGGCCGGTCAGCCACAACATGCCGCCGCCGAAGCTCCAATGGCTCGGACCGCCGGGCACGATGACGGCGTCCAGCTTTTGCTCGCGCATTTTCGCTCGGAGCGCCTTGTAGCGGCGCTCATATTCGGCCTTGGAGAATTGCTCCCACACGGCGTCGCGGTAATACGGTGTGTCGCGCATATTGGCGAATGGCAGCGATTGATCGAGCTTGCCCCGCACTTGTTCCCACGGCTGCGGGCCGATACGCGGCGGACGGATGAGAGTGTTCATGAAGGCGATTCCTCAACTACGAACGTTCGTTCTTGGACTGGGCTGTCGTCCTTGCCGATGGTGGCGCGGCGGCGCAGTAGAGTTCCGCCTGCGCCATGCTGTCAAGGCGGGGCGCGCATCGCCGCTCGAAACGCCGGCGGCGCCGGAGCGACATACAGCATGATCCCGAAAAGTGGAAACCGGTTTTCGGGTAAGATCATCCTCACATGAAGAATCTGGACCCTGATCCGATTCAATCGAATTGGATCGGGGTCCAGCAGACAGAAGATGCTTCTGGAGTCCGACAATGTTGGCGCCTCGGTTTGTAATGGCAGTCATCGTTGCATTGGCGATGGACGCGCCCGGGCAGGCCCAGACCGTCAATCGCGTCGGTGTTCCTGCCGGCGATGCCAGCCCGACCGGCTTCGGATCGTTCAAAATCGCGCCGCCAGGAGGCGAGCCGGCCCGGCGTTAATTTGCAGGAATTAGTTGCTATTTGCGCCGCGGGAAAGTTAACCGAATACAAACTTCAATCGTGCAAATAGCGTTTGAGCAACTGGGTCGAACCGATCGCCCATCGCATGTTTCCATGGTTTTCCGTCCCCTTGCTGCGTGCCTTCGCGCGGCCCGCGCCGATGCTCGGCATGGCGACGATCGCCATGTTCTGGGTCGGTCTCGTCTTCCTGCTCTCCGCCGACCACGAGACCTTCGCCGCGGCCGAACAGCGCCGCACGCTCTATGTTGCGGTCGTGATCGTGCTGACCGTCTTGGAAATGGCGACAATGATTGCCAGCATCCGCCGTCAAGTGTCGCTCGAACAGACTAATCTGCGCTTCAACACCGCGCTCGAAAATATGACGCACGGCTTGTGCATGTTCGACGCCGAGAAGCGTCTGGTCATTTGCAACGACCGCTATGCGGGCCTCTACCGCCTGCCGCCCGAGCTGTTGCGGGTCGGCGCCACGCACGAAGCGATCATCGCGCATCGTATCATGAACGGCCTGTTGAAGGGCGAACATAACGCTGGCGCCGTCGACCAGAAGCTCGGCGCATTGGGGCAGTTATCGTCGCGGCAGATTTCGAGCCGGATCGACGAACTTGCCGACGGTCGACTGATCCGGGTCACCCGACAACCGATGAAGGGCGGCGGCTGGGTCGCCACCCATGAGGATATCACCGAGCGGCATCAGCTCGAGAACCAGCGCGACAGCATGTTGGCGCAGGAAAACCGGCGCTTGCTGACGGAAAGCGCGATCGTGTCGTTCCGCGAGCGCGTCGAGGAGATGTTCGGCATCGTCAGCGCCTCCACCAACGCCATGAAGTCGACCGCAGGCGCGCTCATCGTCTCGTCGCAGGACACCACGCAGCATGCCGAGGGTGCGCTGCGCGAATCGAACGAAGCTTCGGTCAATGTCTCCCTGGTGGCGGGCTCGGCCGAGCAACTGTCGGCCTCGATCGCCGAGATCAATCTGCAACTGGCCCAGACCACCGAATTGGTGGCGAGCGCGGTCGCCAAGGCCAAGGCCTCGAGCGGCGAATATGCCGGGCTCGCGAAAGCCGCCGAGCAGATTGGCGACGTCGTCAAGCTCATCCGCAACATCGCCGGCCAGACCAATCTGCTCGCGCTNNGAGGCGGCGCGGGCCGGCGAAGCGGGACGCGGCTTTGCCGTCGTCGCCGCCGAAGTGAAATCGCTTGCGGTGGAAACCGCGAAGGCGACCGAAGAGATCGCGCGTCACATCCTGGCGGTGCAGCAGCTGACCGGCGGCGCGGTCGGGGCGGTGGCGGAGATCGAGCAAGGCATGCATGAGATCGACACCAGGGCGTCGAGCGCCGCAGCGTCCATCCTGCAGCAGAACGCCGCAACCTCGGAGATCAGCCGCAACGCGGCGAACGCGGCGCGCGGCACGAGCCTGGTCGTGTCGGTGCTCGGCAAGGTGTCTGAAGCCGCGACCGGAACCCGCGCCGCGGCCGAGACCGTGCTCAACGCCTCGAACTCGGTCGACAGCTCGGTCGGCAATCTGCGCGCCGAGATCGAAGGCTTTCTCAACAAGGTCGCGGTCTGACCGAGCGCACGTCGGGCTTGGCGCCGCCGGCGATCAGCGGCTGCCACCAGCCTCCATCCTCACAAACCCGCCGATCTTGATACAGCCGTCGGTGGCGGGGATGTAAACGAACCCGGGACCATAGTTCGCGCACGACTTCGCCTGCGCGGTGGGCGATGTTTTCGCGCCGTCCGGCGGTGGCGTGGACGTCGCAGCGGCTGCCGGCTGTCTCGGTTTGGGGTAGGGGTCGGTGAGCGTCTGGGCGGCAAGCGCCGAGGCCATGATCATGGGCAGCATCGCTGAGGCCGCCAAGACGGCGAAGCCGCGCGCTATCGGACGGGCCGGAACGATCCGCCGATCCATCCGATCTACTCCTGTTTTGCCGATTTCAGATTTCTTTCGATACGCGGCAGGATCGGCATCGCGCCAAATTCAAATTTGGTCCCGGTGATCTGCTGTCACATCGCGATGTAGCGGCGGGAAAGTTCTTCGACCAGCTCCGGCGGAGCCGCCGGCAATGCTGCGTCCCGATACGGGTCGGAGTGCGCGATGAACCACAGCCGCAGAAATTCCTTGTCGAAATAGTGCGGTTCTTCGCCCGATGCGAAACGCGCCTGGTAGGAATCGAGCTGCCAATAGCGCGATGAATCGGGCGTGTGAATTTCATCGATCAGCACGAGCGCGCCGTCCTCGGCGAGGCCGAATTCATATTTGGTATCGACCAGGATGAGCCCGTTGCGGGCCGCGAGCTGTTGCCCGCGCGAAAACAACGCCAGCGCCGTGTCGCGCACGCGATCGAACAATGCTGCGGTCACGAAACCTTCGGCGATCAATTGGTCGGCGGTCAGCGCGCGGTCGTGCTGCGCTTCCTTGGTGGTGGGATCGAAGATCGGCTGCGGCAGTTTCTGGTTCTTGCGCATGCCGTCGGGCAGAACCACGCCGCCGAAATCCCGTTGCCCCTTGCCATAGCGCGTCCAGATGGCGGTGTCGGTGACGCCGGTCAGGTAGCCGCGCACGACCGCCTCGATCGGAACGAGCGCGCATTTTTTCGCGATGGTCACGTTCGGATCGGGGATCGCCAGCACATGGTTGGGCACGATATCCTTGGTTTTTTCGAACCACCACGCGCTTACCTGATTGAGCACCTGCCCCTTCCACGGAATATGCGCGATGATCCGATCGAACGACGAATGCCGGTCGGTGGTGATCAAGACGAGCTTGTCGCCTTGATCGTAGATGTCGCGAACTTTGCCGCGCGTGAGCGGCCCGAGAAAGTCGAAGCTGGTTTCGGACAAGATATCCATTGCGATCTTCGGCTGACGGGAGGGGTCGACCCGCGCAGAGGGCGATCTCGGCGTGGTGCCGCCGCTCAGGGTTTTACAAAGAGGCAGCTCGTCGCCATCAACCATTTGCAGTTGTTGTGATTTTCGTCAAGCCGGCCGCCGGTTTCCGGAATTTTCCCAACCCAGTGTGACCTCGTTTCGTGTCTCGTGGCGTTATCAAATGGGGCGATTGTGCTACACTCACGCCATGACCAGAGAGCAGGTAAAAGCCATTCTAGATCGGGTGTTGACTTGGCCACCGGAGCGGCAGGCTGACGTTGCGCGCGTCGTCGAAATTATGGAAGAGCAGGACAAGAGTGAGCTTCGGCTCTCCGATGCGCAGGCTGCGGAGGTTCGCCGGCGCCTAGCTGACCCTAGCCCGAAGACAATTCCGGCCGAAGAGGTTTTCAAGCGCTACCGCGCGCCCGACGCATGAGAGTAACGTTCGAGCCCGCCGCGAGAAATGAACTCGATGGCATCTTTGCCTGGATCGCCAAAGACAGTCCCCGTGCCGCGCATGAAATGATCGCTCGGATCGAGGTGAAGGTGATGCGGCTTGAAACACTCGAACTCGCCCATATGGGCCGTCCGGGTCTCGTCGAAGGTACCCGCGAGCTTCTCGAATATCCGTACGTCATCGTCTACAAAGTATTCGAAGAACAGGACGAAATCGTTGTCCTGTCCGTCGTTCACGGCGCCCAGGATCGCGAGGGCGAGCTGGTGTAATCCTGTTCGACCAAAAGGCCTTTTTATCTCTCGATAAAAAATCTGGTGCTGCCGCTCAGGATTGAACTGAGGACCTCTCCCTTACCAAGGGAGTGNNGCTCTACCACTGAGCTACGGCAGCAGGTTTTCGCGGCGGAATCCGACGAACAAGACTCGGCGAAAAAGCGCGGCGATCCTTGCCATAGGGGGGTGTTGAGCGCAAGCGCGGCGGCGGACCCTGGCCTCGCGGGAGGTTGCCGGGCGACCGGCGCCATGCTTTGAATTCACCCGCCATGGTCAAGCCCGGCAAAGCCCAGAAACAGACGTCGCGCAGCGCGCGGCTGGCCCTGGCTTTGCGCGAAAACCTCAAGCGGCGCAAGGCGCAAGCCCGGGCGCGCAGCGAGTCCCCGGGCGGCGACGGCGGAAACCTTGCGGAAAATGCCGAAGCAAAGAGCCCGGCACCCGAGTTCCGCCGCAATCGGGGCCCCGATTAGGGTTGTGGTGGCTTAGCGATGGCGGCTTAGCCGTCTCTGGTTAGCCAGGTTTGGTTAGCCAGGTTTGGTTAGCCAAGTCCGGCATTCCGCTTTGCGTGTTTTTGCGCCGGGTGCATAAAGCTAGGTTTGGTCCAGACGGGCCATTTCGTGCGGGTTGGGGGTAGCGATGGATCGCATTCGTATTGTCGGCGNNTCCCGATCTCCGGCGCCAAGAACGCAACGCTTCCTTTGATGATCGCGGGCCTCCTCAGCGAGGATACGCTGATTCTCGACAACGTGCCGCGGCTCGCCGATGTCGGGCTGTTGCAGCGTATCCTCGGCAATCACGGCGTCGACGTCATGGTCGGCGGCAAGCGGCCCGGCGAGACCGCCGATCACGGCCAGACTTTGCATATTTCCGCCGCCCGCATTGTCGACACCACCGCGCCCTACGAGCNNCGGCACGCGGCCGGTCGATCTTCTGATCATGGCGATCGAGCGGCTCGGCGCCAAAGTCGAGATCGACGGCGGCTACGTGGTGGCGCGCGCGCCCGGCGGCTTGAAGGGCGGCGAGATTATTTTTCCGAAGGTCACCGTCGGCGGCACCCATACCGCCATCATGGCCGCCGCTTTGGCCAGTGGCACGAGCGTAATCGAGAACGCGGCGCAGGAGCCCGAGATCGCCGACGTTGCCCTTTGCCTCAATAAAATGGGCGCGCGCATTTCCGGCGCCGGCACCTCCCGCATCGTGGTCGACGGCGTCGCAAAACTTCATGGTGCGCGGCACGCCGTGCTGCCCGACCGCATCGAGACCGGCACCTATGCCATGGCGGCCGCCATGGCCGGCGGCGATGTGCTGTTGCAGAACGCGCGGCCCGAGCTGTTGCAAGCAGCCCTCGACGTCTTGGTGCAAAGCGGCGCCAGCGTCACGGCGACCAATGAGGGCATCCGCATCGCCCGCAACGGCTCTGGCCTGCAGCCGGTCGATGTGTCGACCGCGCCGTTTCCCGCATTTCCGACCGACCTGCAGGCGCAGCTGATGGCGCTGATGACGCGCGCCCGCGGCACCTCGCATATTACCGAGACGATTTTCGAGAACCGCTTCATGCATGTCGGCGAATTGGCGCGGCTCGGCGCGCGCATCCATCTCGACGGCGAGCGCGCCACCATCGAGGGCGTCGACGTCCTTAAAGGCGCGCCGGTGATGGCGACCGACCTGCGCGCTTCGGTCTCGCTGGTGATCGCGGCACTTGCCGCCGAGGGCGAAACCATCGTCAATCGCGTCTATCACCTCGATCGCGGCTTCGAGCGGTTGGAAGAAAAACTTGGCCGCTGCGGGGCGGCGATCGAGCGGCTGGCGGGGTAATTGTCCGGCCACTTCTTCGTCCGCGCCGATGCGCGACATTCCTTGCACTTATTTCGCGGCGACTGTTGGCGCTGGCCGCTATGTCCATACCTTTTCCGATTGCCGATGGCGTCGCCGACACCGCGCACGACGTAACGGTTCGGCGATTACCCGCGCGCACAGATCGCGCGCCGGGCTAGGGTGATCCGCGACAGGGGTCTCAATGGCAAATAGAGCGGAAAATTTTGGAGGGCACGATGGAAGAAAATGCACGTCAGAAGAATTCGTCGGCCTATCGCTTGGCGGCTCTCGACACGGACTTTCTGCTTGGCGACTCCATGCGCGGAGTGCGGCTGCAGCTCGAATACGAAAAGGCCGAAGAGCGGTTGCGCGCCTACGGCGTGCGCTCGACCATCGTGGTGTTCGGCAGCGCGCGTGTGCTCACGGGAGGAACCGGCGCAGACAAAGCGGCGCGCCGCTATGAAGAGGCGCGGCGTTTTGGACGGATCGCTTCCGAACGCGGTGGCGCGCTCCGGCCGCACGATGGTCTGTGCGACAATGTGATTGCGACCGGCGGCGGTCCGGGCATTATGGAAGCGGCAAACCGCGGCGCCGCCGAAGCCGGAGCGCTCTCCATCGGCTTGAATATAGGACTGCCGCACGAGCAGGAACCCAACGCTTATTCGACCCCGGATCTGACTTTTCAGTTTCACTACTTTGCCGTGCGTAAATTTCATTTCGCCATGCGGGCAAACGCGCTTGTCGTCTTTCCTGGGGGGTTCGGTACCATCGACGAGCTGTTCGAACTGCTCACGCTGATGCAGACCGCCAAGATGCCGGCGATCCCCATCGTTCTCGTCGAGCAATCCTATTGGACGCGCGTTATCAATTTCCCGGCGCTTGCCGAGGAAGCTATGATAACGCAGACCGATCTCGATCTTTTTTCCTACGCCGACGATGCCGAGGACGCCTGGCGCGAGCTTGTCAGGCGTGGTTTGAACACCGGACCGCGTCCGCCGGGTTACCCCTCGATTGCGATTTGACGCCACGGCACCGCGCTCGTTTTAGGAAAGGCTGCAAGCGATGACGCTACAGACTCTGTCCTTCGCCGCCGGCGCCATCGAAGTAGCGTTTCTGCAGCAGCAAGGGCCTGACCCATTTGCGGCAACGCCGGAGTGCTCAGCGCAGATCAGAGACGTTGCCAGCCGAATTGCCGAATTCATCGGCGAGGCGAAATCGACGATCGACATCGCGATCTACGACTTTCGTCTTCGCGATGAGGCCGCGACGATTGTCGCGGAAAGCCTGCGGTCGCAAGCGAAAAAAGGCGTCGCCGTCCGCATCGCCTATGACCATGCCACCGACCCGGGCACCGACGTATCGGGCGCCGCGCCGCCGTCGCATCTTGAATCCGATCAAAAGCCTATTGGAACCCACAGCTTCGTTCGCTCGTTTGCCGATGTCGCGCAGGTCAAGAGCATCTCTGGCTACCGCGTGCTCATGCACAATAAGTACATTCTCCGCGACGCGGCCTCCGCCGATGCCGCGGTTTTCACCGGCTCGTCGAATTATACGAACGACTCCTGGGGACTCCAGGACAACAACCTTTTGTGTCTGCGTTCACCGCAGCTGGTCTCATATTACGCGAAGGATTTCGCCGATCTGTGGTCCCGCGGCAAGATCGTCGACACGACCGGCGCGCACGACACTGGCACCGTCGCCGTCAATGACGTGCCGGTGACCATTGCGTTCACGCCGGGCGAAAGCCCCGCGGTGCTCAAGGAAATCGTCGGGGCCATCGCTGCCGCCCGCAGCCGTCTTTACGTGGCGTCCGTCGTGCTGTCTTCCGGGCCGATCCTCGCCGCACTTTCGGAAGCGGTCGACCGCGGCCTGCCGTTGGCGGGCCTTTACGACGGCCCGCAAATGGATCAAGTCGAACGGCAGTGGAAGGCCACCACTTTTGGCGCCGACAAAATCAGCACCTGGCAGAAGGTCGCGCGGCATCTGGTGCGCAAGAATTCAATTCCGTTCGACCGCCAAAACACGTCGCAGCCGCACAACTTCATGCACAATAAGCTTGTCGTCGCCGACCACAGTGTCGTGACCGGCAGCTTTAATCTGTCCAACCATGCCATGGGCAATGCGGAAAACGTGCTGCTGATCGCCGATGCGGCGATTGCCGACGCCTATGCCGACTATATCGAGCGTCTAGCGACGAGCTACGCTGTCGCAAAGCCAATCACGCCGCCGGCTCGCGCATGATCCGGCACGGTCGCGTCCCACTGGCCATGGAACACCGCGAATAGTGGTCAATTTTATACGGTATTAATCTTCAGACATATCGGAACTTAAAGACGATCTGCCGGATTGTTACAGATAACAATCAGAGTTTATTGGAGATCGCCGTGAAAAATACTACGAGGAACACTTTCTTGGTCACCGTCGCAGCCGCCGCGCTCATGGTAGGAGCCGGGATGGCCTCTGCGCAAGACACCAAAGAAAAGGCCGCAGCGCCGGCCGCAGGCACGCATGAACAGAAGGCGCCGGCGGCGAAGATGGACAAGCAGCCGCAGAAGGCACCGGCGCCAACCGCGCAGGCGCCNNCAGGCGCCAGCCGCTTCCAAGCCGGAGACCACAGGACAGGGCAGCGCCGCGCAAACTTCGGAGCCGCAGAACTCCCATCCGGCTTCCGGCGTGGCCAAAGACGAGACGAAATCCAGCGCGCCGGCCGCTCTATCCACCGAACAGCATGCGAAAATTCGCGACACGCTGCAGGGCGGCAAGGCCGAGCGCCTGACCAACGTGCCGTTCTCGATCACGGTCGGCGAAGCTATCCCGGAGACGGTTCGTCTTTATAGCTTGCCGGTTTCGGTCGTGGAGTACGCTCCGCAATATCGCGACTATGAATACATCCTGGTCGGCGATGAGATTCTTATCGTCGATCCGCGTACTTTAAGAATCGTAGCAGTGATTGAGGCTTAAGGCGAAAGCACGACACATCCTTGCCGGACAATGCGGACGGCTCCTGCCGTCCTCATTGTACGCCTCACGGCAATCGCAAGCCGCCTTCGCGCGCAACACGCGTTTAATTAGGAAGATAATGCCATGTCGCTCGGAACCATCCTGCTCATCATTCTGGTCATCGTGTTACTCGGAGGCTTTAGCGGGTTCGGCGGCGGCCCCTTCTATGGCACGGGCTACTACGGTGGCGGCGGTCTCGGCCTCGTGCTCATTATCGTACTGGTCTTGGTGTTGCTCGGCAGGCTTTGAACCGCCAAAGGCTTTGAATTGCCAGGACAGAGTAACCTGCCGTAGTCGCTGCCGATGCACGGTGTCGGCGCGGTCCAAGTCCTAAAATATCGGAATGCTTGGGTTGCGCATCACGCCGCCAGCTCCCGCATGATCCGATAAAGCCGCGCCTGACCCTCAAAGCCGATGCCAGGCCGGTCGGACAGCGTCAGAAAACCATTTTCGAGCGTCGCATCGTCGGCGAAGCCGCCGAAATCGCCGAACACGCCGGGATAGGATTCCGCGCCACCAAGCCCGAAGCCTGCGGCAATCGCCAGCGACATCTGATTGCCGCCGTGCGGAAACATCAGGCTGCGCGGCCAGCCGTGTCGTTTAAGCATGTCGAGTGTGCGGGCGTATTGCACCATGCCGTAGGCTTGCGGCGGATCGACCTGGATGACGTCGCGGCGCTCGGGCTTCAAGCCACCGAAGCGCACCAGGTTCTCGACGTCCTGGGTGGAAAACAAATTCTCCCCGGTCGACAGCGGCGGCTCGTAGACGCTTGCGATCTCGGCCAAAAGCGCGAAATCGAGCGGGTCGCATGGTTCCTCGAACCAGCGCAGACCGAACGGCTTGAGGCCTCGCGCGTAGTTCAGCGCCTCGTCGCGCGAAAATTTCGAATTGGCGTCGACCGCAAGCAGGCCATCCTTCGGCAGGATCGATTTGACCGCGGCGACCCGGTCGAGATCGGCGGCCAAAGGCATGCCGCCAACTTTCATTTTCACCATGGTGTAGCCGGCATCGAGATGACGCCGCATCTCGTCCTGCAAATCCTTCATGGTCTTGCCCGGCGCGTACCAGCCGCCGCCGACGTAGCAGAACACTTTGTCGGCGATCCTGCCGTCGTTGTAGCGCTCGGCGAGCACGCGGTGCAGCGGTTTCTCGGCGATCTTGGCGACCGCGTCCCACAGCGCGACTTCGATGGTGCCGATGCCAACCGAGCGCTCGCTGTGCCCGCCGGATTTTTCGTTCTGCAGCATCACGGCGAGGATTCTTTCCGGCGAAAAATTGTCGCTCGCCGCGTCGAGCAGCGCTTTTGGATCGGCTTTGAGAATGCGCGGAATGAAACGCGCACGCATTTGCGCGCCGCAGGCATAGCGCCCCGTCGAATTGAAGGCGTAGCCCACGACCGGCGCGCCGTCGCGCTCGA
>PLTE01000306.1 GCA_003164375.1 Hyphomicrobiales bacterium
ACATGTTCGTCACCGGCCCCGATGTGGTGAAGACCGTCACCAACGAGGTCGTCACCGCCGAAGAGCTCGGCGGCGCCTCGGTGCACGCCGCCAAATCTTCGATCGCCGACGGCGCCTATGACAACGACGTCGAGACGCTGTTGCAAATGCGCCGCCTGATCGACTTCCTGCCGGCCAATGCCACGGCCGGCGTGCCGGAATGGCCGTCGTTC
This sequence comes from Hyphomicrobiales bacterium, assembly GCA_003164375.1. Taxonomy (GTDB): domain Bacteria; phylum Pseudomonadota; class Alphaproteobacteria; order Rhizobiales; family Xanthobacteraceae; genus BOG-931. Next base: position 213 of record PLTE01000306.1, read on the forward strand.
GACGACGTCGAGCGCCGCGAGCCGTCGCTCGACACGCTGGTGCCCGACAATCCCAACAAGCCTTACGACATCAAGGAGCTGATCCTCAAAACCGTCGACGAAGGCGACTTCTTCGAACTGTCGGAGCAATTCGCCCGCAACATGGTGATCGGCTTCGGCCGCATCGGCGGCCGCACCGTGGGCATCGTCGCCAACCAGCCGATGGTGCTCGCCGGCGTGCTCGATTCCGACGCCAGCCGCAAGGCGGCGCGCTTTGTCCGTTTTTGCGATGCCTTCAACATTCCGATCGTTACTTTCGTCGACGTGCCCGGCTTTCTGCCCGGCACCGCGCAGGAATATGGCGGNNAGGCCTTCGGCGGCGCCTATGACGTGATGGCTTCAAAGCACATCGGCGCCGACGTCAATTATGCCTGGCCGACCGCGCAGATCGCGGTGATGGGCGCCAAGGGCGCCGTCGAAATCATCTTCCGTGCCGACATCGGCGACCCCGACAAGATCGCCGCGCGCACCAAGGAATATGAAGAGCGCTTTTTGTCGCCCTTCATCGCCGCCGAGCGNNGCGCGGCTATATCGATGACGTGATCATGCCGCACGCTACCCGCTCGCGGATTGCGCGGGCGCTGGCGATGTTGCGGGGGAAGACGGTGGAGATGCCGGGACGGAAGCACGATAATTTGCCGGTGTGATTTTTCCTCTCCCATTGCGGGAGAGGTCGCCTAAGCGAAGCGAAGGCGGGTGAGGGGACGACGTGCCGACCGTTCTGCGCTGGGGGCCTTATCGCGCCTACTTTTATTCGAATGAGCGCGGGGAGCCGGCCCACATCCATGCTCGGGCGGGCAATCGCGAGGCGAAGGTGTGGCTTCATGATCTCACGGTCGCCATCAATGTGGGCTATCCTGCTCATGAACTCGGCGATATTATTCGTCATCTGAGACTCAACCGAAAATCTTTGTTGGACGCTTGGAATGAGCACTTTGGAGATTGATGTCGGCGACCTGCACGCGCGCGCCGTGGAATTTAGCGCCACCGAGCTCGTCGTCACCTTGGCCGACGGACGCAGGATCGCAACGCCGCTCGATTGGTATCCGCGGCTCAAGCGCGCCTCGGCAGCGCAGCGCGCGAATTATGAAATCATGCCGATGGGCATTCATTGGCCCGACATCGACGAGGATTTGAGCGTCGCCGGGATGCTGAAAGGACAAAGGGCAAAAGGCGACTAAACGGAATATTGTCGCGCGCCGCGCTATCGATGACGTGATCATGCCGCAAGCGACGTGCGTGCGAATTGCGCGGGGCGCCGAGAGTCGCGCGTCGCACGCCCTGCACGCCACAGCGGCACGTTTTCCCATTCTATGGCTGCCGTTTGGACTGCCGTTCTCCACGCGAGCCACTTGGCGCAGCCCGCAAGCTTGTATACGCTGAGTTGTAGTCTGGGGGACGCGACATGACAGATCCAACGTCCGCCGTTGCGCCGCCGCCGGCGCAACCGGCGAGCCCGGTCGTTCAGCCGCTGACGCCGGAGCTGCTCGGCGCCTACAAGCTGATGCTGCGATATCAGTTCATGGGGGCCGTCGGCTTGATCGTCATCCTCGCGGTCATTTTGTTGACGGCCTTTGCGCTGCCGTCGACCTGGACTCCGCCGCCTCTGGTCGTAGTCACGCTCACCGGCATGCTGGGGGCGTATTTCAGCACGCTGACGCGGCTTTACAATGTCGATCAATTGTCGGTGGCGCTGATCACGCCGACGATGTCGCAGCTCGGCGGCCGCTATCTGGCGATGTATTCGCTGATCCCGCCGATCATCGGCGCTATTGCCGCAGTGCTGCTCTATGTCATCTTCTTGGCCGGAATGGTCGGCAGCGGCGGCTTGTTTCCCGAGATGGGCTGTTCGGACGGTCAGAAATGCAATTCACTTTCCGGCGTGCTGCACGGCTTTGGCCCGGTGGCGGCGCAAGATTTCGGCAAGGTGTTCGTGTGGGCCTTTGCCGCCGGGTTCTCGGAACGGCTGGTGCCGAACATGCTGCAGTCCCTGGTCGCGAAACTGCCGAAGGACGACGCGTGAAGCGGCAGCCGGATTTGGTGCGTTGAGCAGCCCTAGATGCGTCGCGAGAACGATGCCGCTTTTTCCGCCGTGAAAGAGTGACCGCCGCCGCGACGGTAGCCGGGGGCGTAGGGGGTTTTCCGCAATGGCTCGTCTTTTTGCGCGCTCCTACGATGGCTCGCCCCCGGGAAAGCGAATGCCCCATGAAAACTTCCTTTGCGCACGCGGCGCTGGGTACTGCGGCGCTAGCTGTGTCGGTTGCGTGTGGACTGGCGTTTGGACCATTGGCGCTGGCGGCTCCGCCCGGCGCCGCTGTGACTGCTGATCTGCCGGCCTGGGCTTATCCCGTCGCGCCGCCCGGATTGCCGGAGCCCGATCCCGCTAAGGTCGTCCATGTGCCCGGCAGCGACAGGCAGTACACCGAGCAGCAGATCTTGGCGCGCTTTAGTCCGCCGGATTGGTTCCCGAACGAGCACCCGGCGATGCCGCCGGTGGTCGCCGATGGCATCAAGCCGACGATATTCGCATGCGCGGTTTGTCATCTGCCGAGCGGCGCCGGGCATCCGGAGTCGAGCAGCCTGTGGGGTCTACCTGCCGGCTATTTCGTGCGCCAGATGGCCGATTACGCGGCCGGCAAACACACCGGGCCGCGCAAGGTGCTCATGACCAAGATCGCGCAAGCGATTTCGGCTGACGATAGCCGGGCTGCTGCCGAGTATTATGCCGGGCTGAAAGCGACGCCAGGCTACATGAAGGTGGTCGAACAGGCCGTGGTGCCGAAAAGCGAGGTCGGCGAGGGCAATATGCGCTTCGTCGTTGCCAACGGTGGCACCGAGCCGCTCGGCCAGCGCATCATCGAGCTGCCGCAAAACGAACAGGCGGCCCGCGACCACAACCTGCATATAGGCTTCATCGCTTACGTGCCGCCGGGCAGCATCGCCAAGGGCGAACGGCTGGCCTCAGGCGGCGGCGGCAAGACCGTCGCTTGCGCTATCTGCCACGGTCCCGAACTCCAGGGTCATCTCGGCGAAGTGCCCTCGATCGCCGGGCGCGACGCCATCTTCATCGTGCGGCAGTTGATGGACTTCCAGTACGGCCGGCGCGACGGCAGCTGGGCCTCGCTGCATGGGCAGATCGGTGCCAAGCTTGATACCGACGACATCATCGCGCTTGCCGCCTTTGTGGCGTCGAGCAAGCCGTAGTCGGTGCGGTAGGACGAAGCGATACGGCGGATGATCGCAATATCATCCGCCGTATTTTAACAGCAGCCTCGTTTGCCCAAAGACGGCGCGTTTTGCCGGGCTGACGCTGGCCTTGGTCCGGGCTACACTCCGCCCAAGAAAACAATGTGGTGGAGGGGACCGTGCGAGATCTCGTCGCGATTGTCATGCTTGCGATTCTGGCGTCGTTCGCCCCCGCGCAGGCCGACACCTTTCCCTCCCGCTCGATCACGCTGATCGTGCCATTCCCGCCCGGCGGCTCGACCGACGTCGCCGGCCGCATCATCGCCGACAAGATGGGCGCGCTGCTCGGCCAGCCGGTGGTCGTCGAGAATCTCGGCGGTGCCGGCGGCTCGATCGGGGTCGGCCGTTTGGCGCGGGCCGCTCCAGATGGCTACACGATCGACATCGGCCAGTGGGATACCCATGTCGGCAGCATCATCTACAATCTCGATTACGATTTGCAGACCGCCTTCGCGCCGATCGGCCTCGTTTCAGTCAATCCGCAGCTTTTGATCGCGCGAAAGACATTTCCGGCCGACGACTTGAGGTCGCTGGTCGAATGGATGAAAGCGCATCCGGGCGACGCCAAATTCGTCAACCAGAACGCGTCCGGCCAGATCGGCGCGATCCTGTTGCAAAAGCTCACCGGCACGCAGGGGCTGATCGTGCCCTATCGCGGTGCCGGGCCGGCGCTGACCGATCTGATCTCCGGCCAGGTCGATCTCGCGGTGTTCCAGGCCGCCGTGACCATGCCGCAGGTGCGCGCCGGCGCGCTCAAGGCACTGGCCAATCTGTCGCCGCGGCGCTCGCAGGCGATTCCGGAGATTCCGACCTCCGACGAAGGCGGTGTGCCCGGCTATTACATGTCCGGCTGGTTCGGGCTCTACGCGCCCAAGGGCACGCCGGCCGGCGTCATCGGAAAGCTCAACGCCGCGATGGTTCAGACACTTGCCGACCCGGCGGTGGTCGCACGCTTCGCGCAGCTTGGCCTCGACGTCGCCCAGCGCGAGCAACAGACGCCCCAGGCGCTCGCCGCGTTTCAAAAGGCCGAGATCGAGAAATGGTGGCCGATCATCAAGGCGGCGGGGATCAGGGGAGAATGAAGGCAATGCCCATGAGAAAATCGATCGTGATCGGCACGAGCATGCTCGGCCTCGCGGTCGCGGGTTCGCTGCACGCGCAGGAGCGGACGGTCCCTGTCGAGCAGCAAAAAGTCTCGCGGCTGCCGCCGCTGCCGCAGCCGCCCGATCCGATTTTTCAGGAGTTAATTGACAAACGGCGCGGCCAGGGCGGCGGCATCATCAATCTTCAAATCACCGCCGGACACGCGCCGAAATTCGCTAAAGCCGCGGCCACGATGGCCTACACGATCCGCTTCGACGCGAAGACGCCGCGCCGTCTGCTCGAACTCGTCATCATGCGCACGGCGCGGATCGTCGGCGCGGCTTACGAGCTCAACCAGCACACGCCATTCATGAAAATGTGCGGCTATAGCGACGCACAGGTCGCAGCCCTGCCGACCTGGCAGACCTCGACCCTGTTCGACGACCAACAACGCGCGCTGCTCGGCTATGTCGAAGAAATGGCGCATGGCGGCGAGGTCGCCGATCCGACTTTTGCGGCACTGGAGAAATTCTTCACGCCGCAGGAAATCGTCGAGATCAGTTACACGGTCGGCAATTATTACTCGACCGGCCTGGTCACCAAGGCGTTGCGCATCCAAGTGGAGACCGACGGCCGGTTGACGGTCGCCGGCAAGTGCTGAGAAGTGCTGAGCGCGGCGCGTAATAGCGCGCAAAGCGATATCCGGGGTTTGCCGCCTTTAATGTGCGCCCAATTGGCTTGCGAAAAATTTTGTCGCAAGCGCGATCGTCGCATTATGGATCGCCTCGCGATCGACACCCGGCCGGTCGACACAGAGCGGCGCAATGGTGCTGCGCCCGGCCTCGGTGCAAACGTCGAGGAATGTGTAATGATCGACGCCGCCGGGAAATATGGCCAATTCCGCATGCGGAATCTTAGCGGCGTAATACCTCGCATTAGCGTCGACCGGCACGACGCTATCGCCAGCGCCGGCGACGATGGCGGTAGGAATAGCGATCGCGCTCAGACTTTCAGACGTCACGGCAGGACCCAGCGCCGGCGCCATGGCGAAGACGGCGCGAATGCGGGGATCGCGGTAGGATTTGCCGCCGTCACGCAGCGCCTGGGCAAAAGCCGGATCGGCTGCGGCGAGCGCGTCGGCCTTGGCGCGCAGATCGGGAAACTCCGGTGGCGCCTTGCAGCTCACTTGATCGGGCTTCGCCTTACAGGTCGCCTCGAACTGCCCGAACGAGGTGATACCGCCGGCGAGTTCCATCATGGTATAGCCGCCGAGCGAAAAGCCGGCGGCGCCGATACGCCGCGGATCGATACGCGGGCCGAAGTCCGGATCGGCGAGCATGTCGTCGAGCACCGTGCTGATGTCCTTGGCGCGCTCCCACCACAGCATGAAGCCTTGCACCGTATGAGGCTCCATCGCGTTATTGCCGGGGTGATTGACGCCGGCGACAATATAGCCGCGCGCCGCCAGCGCGGTTGCGAACCAAGCCATCGATTCCGCCGTGCCGCCGGTGCCGTGCGACAGCAGGATCAGCGGGAATTTGGCCGGACTTGGCGCAAGCTTCGCATTCGGCGCCGCGGCGGCGGCCTCGAGCAGCGCCGTACCGACCGGCGGGATCATTTGCGGTTTCGCGTCGGCGCCGCTTTCGGCCGGATACCACACCACTTCGAGCAGCGCATGCATGCCCGCGCCGCGCCAATCGTACGGTTCGTCGGGCAGAACGTGGCGAGACGCAACGCCGACCGTGAAGGTCGTGCTATCCTGGGCTTGTGCGCGGCTGCCGCTCGCGCAGCACAGCATCATGAGAAGGCAGGGCAGGGTCGCGAACTTCCGCGTCAACATCGGATAACCCCCCAAGGTCTGCAATCACCGCCAGCCGCCGCCGCCATTTACATAGACGGTATCCGCAGTCATGAACGGACAGGCATCCGAGCACATAAACAGCACCAGTTCGCCGATCTCTTCGGGCTTGCCGAACCGCTTCATCGGCACGTCGTCAAGGAAGCGTTGCACCAGCTCGGGCGACGACTGCGCCGCGTCCTGGAACGGCGTCCGGATCGGGCCGGGCGAGATCGACAGCGCGCGAATGCCTTGGCTGGCGAATTCGCGCGCCACGCCCATGGTCATCGACACCACCGCGCCTTTGGCCGCGGCATAATGGATCGAAGAGCCGGGGCCGCCGCGCCGATGCGCCATGCTCGCCATATTGACGATGACGCCGAGCTTGTTCTTGAGCATATGTGGCAGCACGGCTTGCATGCCGTAGAGCGTGCCGTTGACATTGAGCTCGAACGTCGTCTTCATCAGCGCGTCGTCGATTTCCAAAAATTTGGCGCGGCGGATCGCAGCGCCGGCGGAGTTGAACAGGAACTGCACGCCGCCGAAGGCGTCGATCGCGCGCTGGGCCATCTCGTCCACTTGCGGGCGCGAACAGACGTCGACCTTCAAGACGAGCGCCTGACTGCCGGCGCCGTTGACGGCTTCCGCGGTGTCGTGCGCGCCTTGCTCATTGATATCGGCGCACACCACATTGGCGCCTTCACGCGCGAAAATCTTTGCCGTGGCGCGGCCGATGCCGCTTGCGGCACCGGTAATGACGATGGTTTTGCCGGCGAAATAATCTTGTGTCTTCGGCATGGCGTTTCGTCCCGTTCATGTTCGAACCCGCAGTCTGCCCCGCCGCCGCTTACGCCACAATCGGGGAGATCGATTGTCGATTATCCCTCTCCCGGCGATGTCCGCGCGCCGCTAGAGTGCCGCCGCACACGTAACAGGAGGAATTGCGCCATGCTGCATTGGACCGCACTCGTCACCGTGCTCGCCGTTCTGGTCTATTTTTTCACCAGCTATCTCGTCGGGCGTGCACGGCAGCAATACGGCGTGGCGGCGCCGGCGATCATCGGCAATCCGGACTTCGAACGGGTGTTCCGGGTGCAAATGAATACGCTGGAATGGATGCCAATCTTTCTGCCGTTGCTCTGGCTGTTCGGTTATTATCTCAGCGATAAAGTTGCGGCTGTTCTCGGGCTCGTCTGGTGCGTCGGCCGTGTGCTTTACATGCTCGGCTACAGCAAAGCCGCCGCCAACCGCGGACTGGGCTTCGGCATTCAGGCAGTCGTCTGCCTGGTCTTGCTGATCGGCGCGCTCGCCGGCATCGTCTCGGCGCTTGCGCACAACGGATGAGGTTGACGCCATGCCGTCACGCACGCCGATTGAATATCGCGATGCCTCGCCGCAAGTCCGCGCCATTTTCGACGATATCAAGCGCACGCGGCAGGTCGAGGACGTGAACAATTTCTGGAAATATCTGGCGCACGATCCGGCGACGCTTGCGCGCACCTGGGTGAGCATCAAGGAAATCATGGCGCCGGGCGCGCTCGACCCGCTCACCAAGGAGATGATCTATCTCGCGGTGAGCGTCACCAACGGCTGCGCCTATTGCATCGCCAGCCACAGTGCCGCCGCGCGCAAGGCGGGAATGAGCGAAGCCGTGTTCGGCGAACTGATGGCCGTTGTCGGCATGGCCAATGAAACCAACCGTCTCGCCAACGGCTACCGCGTGCCTATCGACGCTGCCTTTGAATGACGGTCGGCCTTGCTCAACTCCGCTTCGCCGGACACGTCCGTCGCCGAACCGGTCAGTTTCACTTAATTGCAGAGAAAATGCGCGAGGGCGCCTTAGACCGCCGGCAATGATCGTCGGTTACACGCAAGCTCAAGACCGGGTGGCCGCACGGCTGCAACACAGGGCCGGGTTTAATGCTCACTTCAAACTCTGACGACAGGCGCCGCGCGCGACGGCGCGTGATCAATCGGATGGCGAAAATCCAGCTCGGCAACGGCAGCTTGGCGCGCGACTGTCTGATTACCGATATTTCGACCGGCGGCGTACGGCTCCACGTCGAAGGCTACGACGTTCCCGACGATTTTGTGCTGCTTCTATCCGGCGAGGATCTCGCCAGGGAGTGCAACTATCACGTGATATGGCGGCTCGGTCATGAAATCGGCGCGCAACTCGTCGGCCTGGTCCGCCGCAGCGATCTCGTCGCGCGAATCTAGCGCATAGGCGATCACCCATACCAATGGTCCCGGCGGCTACCGGGGGCCGGCTTTTGCTTTGTCAGCTGCGTGCGTAGCTCCGAGACCTATTGCGTGTTACCCCGCGCCGCAGGCGTATTCGCCGGCGGCGCTGGCGGTGCCGCCGCCGGAAGAGCCGGGGTGGGCGCCATGGTCGGCGCCGGAACCGGCGCAGGAGGCGGCAGATGGCCCGTTGGCGGCGTCACGTCGTTCGATGCCGTGTTGGTGCCGTTATGCCCGGGACGGTACCCTATGTCGAAGCCGACGGCCAGAGCGATGACGAGGAACAAGACGGCGGTAATCCAAATCCAGCCGGTCTTCACGTCGCGCCTGTCGGGGGCCGGCTTGGCGTCGCGCCGGAACGGATCGTCCGGATCTTGATAATCAAAATCCGCGTTCCGATAGTCAGACATGTTCCGATAGTCAGACATGCTCCGATAGTCAGACATGCGCTGTCTCCGTCTATCGTTGGTCCCCACCGATAAGCCGCTAACCCGCCACGTCGTTCCCCGGCACTGGCCGGATACCACCGCAGCCGGTGCGGCTGGGCGCCGGGAACTTCCTCGACGGTGCGGCCCCCGTAGTTCAGCCGACAACCGCCCATCCGCCGCGAGGGGCGGCCCCGAAGTGACTTTTGCCGAGAAGTTATTATGGTGAGCCTGCCGCGCTCGTAGCTCAGCTGGATAGAGCATCAGACTTCGAATCTGAGGGTCGGGAGTTCGAATCTCT
>PLTE01000394.1 GCA_003164375.1 Hyphomicrobiales bacterium
CGGCTACCGTGAAGCGGAAAGGCTCGGCCGTCCATCGCCGCAGGCTGTCGTGCAAAACGCCGCCCAGCCGTGTGATGAGGGCGAACCAGAACGGAAAGGCAATGATCGCGCGGTTTTTTCGCAGACCGTGAACGATTAGATCGGCCGCCGATTGAGTCGACGTTGCGAATGGCTTGGGGCCGGATTCCTGCTCCATCATCGGCGTCTCGACATATCCCGGGCAGATAACACTGACGCCCAGGCCCGACCGACGCAGCGCGCTTCGCAGTCCAAGGCCGTAGGTCAGGATTGCAGCTTTGCTTGCCGAATAGCTCGGTGCATCCGCGAGCGGGATAAAGGCCGCGATCGAACTTACAATGCCGATTTGTCCCTTTCCGCGATCCATCATCCGCGGCAGAATCGGCTGCACGGAATTTAGAACTCCAAGCACGTTGGTTTCCATCAAGGCATAGCTGGCAGTTGGGGATTCCAGATCGGCGTCTGCGGGCCTTCCGGCCATGACCCCGGCATTAGCGACCAAGATATCGATCGGCGTGCTGGCATCGAACTTGTGCAGCCAGGCTTCCATTTCAGAACGGGCGCGCACATCAATTGTGGCGGTCGAGACGATCGCGCCCAGTTGGCGGCATTCTTCGGCAACGGCGCTAAGACGGTCGCCGCTGCGTCCGAGTAATCCGAGAATGGCGCCTTCACGTGCAAAGTGCAGCGCCAGTGCTTTGCCAATGCCACTCGACGCGCCGGTGATGACAACAGTGGTCGGGATTGACGCCACGGTGGCGGCGCCTAGGCTTGCGCCGTCAGCGTGCGCATTTTGCCGCGTATATTTTGCAATTCTTCGACTGTCGTTCGGATTGCCGTCGCGATTTCCGCGTCAGTATGCGTGGCAGTCAAAAAGAAGCGCAGGCGTGCGGCTTTCGCCGGCACAGCGGGATGCATAACCGGTTGAACATTGATGCCGCGCTCCAAAAGTCGCTGCGACAGCATAACTGTCGGCAGCGAATCCGCGACAATGACCGGACAAATAGCGGTTCCGGCTCCATTGCCGGTATCGAGGCCGCTTTCCGTCGCCCAGGATCGGAAGACCGTTCCGTTGTGTCGAAGCTTGGCTGCCCGCTCCGGCTCCCGATGCAGGATTTCAAGCGCTTTGAGCGCGCTCGCTGCGATAACAGGCGGCATGGCGACGCTGTAGACGAACACACCGGCGGTCAATTTTAAATATTCGACCAATTCATGGCTGCCAGCGATATATCCGCCGCAGCCGGCCAGTGTCTTCGATAGCGTGCCCATCCAAATGTCGACTTGACGCGGATCGACGCCGAAATGCTCTGCGGTTCCGTAGCCGCGCTGACCTAAAACACCAAGCGCGTGGGCTTCGTCGACCATGAGCCACGCATTGTGACGATTTTTGATTTCGATCAACCGCGGTAGGTCCGGATAATCGCCGTCCATACTGTAGAGCCCCTCGACCACGATCAGGGCGCGCTGGAAGTGGCCGCGGGCGCTCGCCAGCATATGATCGAGACTATCAAGGTCATTATGCGGAAACGAACGCCGCGCTGCGCCCGAGAGCACGCCGCCCATGACGATGCTGTTGTGGGAAAGCGAATCGCAGATGACGAGATCCTTTGGCCCGAGGAGTTGTCCGATAACGCCGAGATTGGTGGCGTACCCGCTGACAAAAACCAGGCTTTCCGCAACGCCATAGTGTTCAGCGAGCGCCCGTTCGAGCGCCAGATGGATCGGGCGTTCGCCCGCCACATGTCTACTTGCCGAGGCCGAGATGCCGTAGCGATCGACGGCCTCTTTGGCCGCAGCAATGATTTCCGGGTGACCGTTTAGGCCCAAATAGTCGTATGAAGAGAAATTGAGAAGCGACTGGCCGGCAATGTTCGTGTGCGCTCCGGCGCGGCCTTCGTGGGTCCGGAAGTAGGGGTTCTCCAGCCCGTATTTCTGGCCGAGCGCGCGGTAGACCCGAAGGTCCTCATAGCCCGGCAGCGTGGAGAAATCGGTACTATCGCTACTATTGTGCTGTGCGGCGAAACCGGTCGATGACTCCACCGACGCGGCGTCCTGTATCGCTTCGACGCGCCGCAGTAGCCGCTCTCTGGTCTCGTTGGCGAGATGAGGACTCTTTTTATTCAAGGGACCGTGCCCTTTCGCCGAGTCGCGACGTCCCGCGCGACCTCTTTCAACAGAGACAACTGACGCGGCTCTGCCTTCTCGAAATGCGTCTCGGCGATATTCTTGGCCACGATGTTTTCCTGCGCCGGCTCTAAATCGAGCTGGAGGATAATTTCATTGGCCAGTCCCGCCACGGTTAGATCGCCAATCGAGCTGGTCAGCGCCACATGGATCCCGAAAGAATCTTCGAGATTCATGGCGAATTCGAGAGCCATCAGCGAGTCGAGCCCGATTTCTCCTACCGGCCGGACCCGGCTGATCTCGTCATCTCGGGCGTGCAGGACTCGCGCCAACTGGGCGACGATGACCCCGGTCAATGCGCGGCGCGCGGCCTCGACGCCTTCGGTCCTCGCCAACTCCGGCAGATCGAGATGCCCGGCTCCGGTTTCACCGATCGTCTTATCGCCACGCACAAGACTGGCGTAAGTGGGTGATTTCAAGACTTGCAGGCGATCGGCGGTGAAGATGCCTTCGGTCGGCGAAATCGTGATCACTGCAAGCTCGGGGCTGGACGGCAGCTCGAGCGCTTGAGCCATCAGGTCCAAAGCCTCGGCGGCGCGCATGCCACGTACGCCCGTCAATCTCTGGAAGCGAGAGCGCAGCATTTCGGAGCGCGCCAATACGCCGACATCGGTGATCGGTCCCCAGCCGATGGCGAGTGCCGGGCGTCTCTCTTGGCGGCGGCGACGGGCGACGCCTTCCATGTAGGCGTTCGCGGCCACGTAGTTGGCTTGCCCAGGATTGCCCATGAGCGTGGTCGCCGAAGAAAACAAGACGAAATAATCAAGCTTCATACCGCGTGTGATGTTGTCGAGGTGCTGGACGCCGTCGACTTTCGGCGCCAGCACGCGACGGAATCGCGCTTCGTCCAAATTGGAAAGCAGGCCGTCATCGAGCACCATGGCCGCATGAAGAACGCCCACCACGGCCGGCATCGTCGCCGCGATATTGACAAACAGCTTCTCGACCGCACGCCGATCTGCAATGTCGCAAGCGACCTCATGGACTTGCACGCCGCGGGCGGTGAGCTCCGCGACCACCGCCTTCGCCTCATCGGTCGCGGCGCCATTCCGGCCGGTCAAGACGAGGTGCTTGGCGCCGCGGTTTGCTAGCCATTTTGCGGCCTCCAATCCGAAGCCCCCGAAACCGCCGGTAATGACATGCGTGCCGATGGCGCTGACGACGAAGGGGACGTATGGCTGGCGCACGCTCGCGAGATTCGGCGGCCGCACCACAATCTTGCCGACGTGAGTGGAGTTCTGCATCAAATGGAATGCTTCCGTCAAATCGGAAGCGCGGAATTCGCTATACGGCAATGGCGTAAGAGCGCCGCTGGTGAACTGCCGCATCAGCTGTGCGAAAGCCTCTCGGGCAAGATCTTGCTTGCACAGCATCAGGTGTCCGAGATCGACGCCGAAATAGCTCAGATTTTTGCGGAACGGTCGCAGTCCGATATGGGTGTTGGAAACGTAGTCTCGCTTACCGAGCTCGACGAAGCGGCCGAACTCGCGCAGACAGCTGATGCTGCGTTCCATTGCTTCGCCGGTGAGACTATTGAGCACGACGTCGACGCCGTCCCCGGTGATGCGTCGCACGTCGTCGACAAACAGCGTTGACCGCGAATCGAGCACGTAGTGCACGCCAAGCGTCTTGAGCAGATTGCGCTTCGCCTTCGATCCTGCGGTGGCAATGATGTTTGCCTTGCGTGCCAGCGCAATTTGGATCGCGGCCATGCCGACGCCGCCGGCGCCGCCATGGATGAGGATCCACTCGTCGGCCTGCAGTTGCGCGTGCACGACCAAGGAAAAATAAGCGGTCAAGAATGCTACGGGTATGGTAGCGCCGGCTTCGCAGCTCATTCCTGGCGGCAGTTTGACGACCTGATCCGCCGTCAACGTGACGTGCGTGGCGAAAGCCCCGTTCGCAAAGGCGGCGACACGATCGCCCGGGTGCAGATGGCGCACGGCGGTGCCGATGCGTGTTACTTCACCAGCGCATTCACAGCCCAGCGCCGCGCGCGCCCCACTCTGTTCGATCATCTCGTCGGGTAAGAGCGACAGCGACCACATCACGTCACGGAAATTCAAGCCGGTGGCGACAACGGCGATTTCCACCTCTTCGGGACCGGGCGTGGCGCGTTCGGTCGGCTCCCAGCGCAACCGCTGGCCGGGAACCGAACTTCGCTGCAGGCTTGCAGCCTCCGCACTCCTTACCGGAGTGCGGTCGAGAACTTGCTTGAGCGCTTCGGCGCGCACCGCGCGAATGCGCGTATCGTCGATTTGGAGTTCGGTTTCATCGGTGTCGGACAGTAAGATTTCGCACAGTTGGGGCGCCGCTACGTCGTTCGCCACGCTTGCGGCGATGTCGATACGACGCACGTCCAAATGCGGGAACTCGTTGGCAAGCGTGCGCGAAAATGCCCAAACGCCAGACGCGATGGGATTAACGGTAGCGCGTTCGCCTGCGAGCGCCGACCTTAATACCAGCCACAGCGTGGCATGGGCTGACCCGAAACGTTCAGCGCAGCTTTTAATTTCCAGACAGCGCGCTGTGAGTTCTTGGACTGCGTCGCGCGGCGTCTCGTTGATCTTAACGACGTAGACCAGTGTGGTTGGCACCGGCTCGGAAAAACCCGGCGTGCGCCAAAGCGTCGAGGGAATTCCTTTTTTGCACAATAGCTTATCGACCGCTTCCCCGAGGCCGGAGTCCGACCGACGCTTCGCTTCGAGGATGAAGATTTTCTGTTCTGGCGCGGCGACGACCATCGCATTCGGCTCGGCTTCGGCGACGATCAGGGAGGCGTGGCCAAAGGGGCGCGCGAGCACGCGCCCCATTGCATTGACGAATCCGGCCCTCTGCAAGGCCGCGACCCACTCACCGGCCGATTGCAAACGAGGTAGGCCGGAATCGAACCCGAATGCGAGGTCGCGGAAGATAGATGGAAGTGGCTCAACCGCCAGCAAGACACCACGCGCCGCCAGCAACTGGCCGACGCCGGCGAGGCCGAAATTATCGGGGATGCGATGCAGGCTCTCGACAGCGAGTACGAGGTCGAATGTGCCGAGATCCGGCAGTTGTTCTGGGCCGATCAAGACGACCTCGCCGCGCCTTGCCAATGCGCGCTCCGCGGTGTCGTGACGGCGGCGGTCCGGCTCGACCACGGTGAGCGCAATCTCTCGTTTGCCGCGCAATGACAATAGCGATTGGGTGAGCGGCCCATAGCCGATTTGAAGGACCCGCAGAACGCGATCCCGCGGCCACAGCGAGTCGTTTTCGAGGAGCCGCTCGACGATCTGGCTACCCTGCCGAGGCGATACGCCCCCGGCGTCGTAAAAATCGAGCACGCTTGCGGTCAGCGTCGACTCCAGCAACTTCCCGATCGCGTGGCCTGCCGCAATTTGCTGTGCGATGTCCGCGAGTGCGCCGCCGATGAAGATTTCGGCAGCGCGATCCGGGTGCTTCGTCGCCAATTCCCGCACCACCGACGCTGCCGACGGCATCAGCGGATCGGCAAGGACGATCCATTGTCCGTTCCGCTCTGTGGCAAGGCCGGCCGCGCTCAGATTCGACAACATGCGCGTCAGCCATGATCGCTGCTCGCTCGCGAGTTGCCCGTCGCCGNNGCCGATCAGCGCATCGATGTCGATCGCCTCACCATGGGCAAGCCCCGACGCTATTTGGTAGGCGGCGGCCGTAGCGCAGCCTTCGATCAAGAACTCGGCATCGCTTGGAGATCCGGCGTTCTCAGCGATAAAGCCATGACCGCCAGCCTCCGCGAGCAGGCCTTCGGCGCGGGACGCCGGGCCGCTCACGCCGATGATCTTGCCGTCGATAGCCCGAGCGAGTTCGACAAAGGCGTTGGCCTCGAGCGCGCTGGCGCGCCGCACCTGCACGGCCTGACAGCGCACGCCGCGCAAAGTCGCGAGATGTTCCCGCCCCGCGCCGAAAAAGTAGTAATTAGCGACAATCGAGCGCTCGTTTTTTTCGATCACCTCGATAATGGCGCTTTGCGGAATGCCGCCCGCGACGAAGAGAGCCGCTTCATTGGTCTGAACCGGCAAATAGCTGACCCCGCGCTCTGGCGCATGCAATTCTGCGAACACTGTCAGCAAACCGTGGCAGCAAGCGTCCAGACGGATGGGATCGAGAACGAAACCGCTATGTGCGCCATTGCTGGTCAGCTCAACGCGGATGAAAACCTCGTCGACGACGACGGCACTATCGAGCAAATGGAACGCGCGGCCATAATGCAGACCACTCGCATCCGCCACTCGATAAATCGCATCACTGCCCAAGCGATGTTGGGCCGGATGGTCTTTCAGGCTAGGCACGACCTCTCGGGTATCGCTGTGCAGGATTTTAACGCGAGCATGCAGCAGCCAACTGGCTTGCGAGAGGCGCGGACGACTGAAGATTTCGAGTGTGCTCGAGCTCGCCGACAGCCGAGACATGATCTCGCGCGTTTCCCCGGTGCTCAAGTCGAGTGGCTTGAGGAGTTCAAAGTCGGTGACGAGCACGGTCGGCGTTTGCAACCAATCACGCGCCACGGAAAGCGCTATTTCAAGGAACCCGGTTCCCGGAAAGATGATCTGATCGCCGACCTTGTGGTCGGCCAGCTGCGGAAACAGCGCGGTGTCGATGTGAGAGTACCACTCCAGCGCATTTCGCGTGTGACGCATGCCACCGAACGGACTTCCACTTTCGAAGACGCCGACCGCCTCTGAACTCGCGGCGTAGCGTAATTTTTGCTGCTGCCAAGGATAATGCGGCAGCTTGATTGCCGGGCTACTGTCCGGTCCGTAGATCAAGCCGGTGTCGAGCCGCGCGCCGGCGATCAGGGCCCGGGATACCACCTTGCGAACTGGATCCTGGCTCGGATCTTTGCGATCCAGAACGGACAGCGAGACAAAATCGTCCACCTCGCCGGCCAAGGCGTCAGCAATATGCTTGAGCAACATTCCCCTGGGGCCGATTTCGACGAAAAATCGTGCGCCGAGTTTGGCAACTTCACGAATGCCTTTGACGAACTGCACCGGCTCGCGAATGTTGTGCCACCAGTACTCCGCATCAACGCGGCTACCCGGCGAACATGAGCCGGTGACGGTGGAGATGAATGGAACGGCTTCGTTATGGGGCGTAATGTGTTTGAGATCCGCGATCAGCGCGTCCCGAACCGGCGTCATGAAGTTGGTGTGAAAGGGATAATCGAGCTCAAGATCAAGCGCGGCGATACCGCGGTCCTCGGTGATCCGTTTGAGATCCGCCAGTGCCTGCGTGGAGCCCGCCACGACGGAGGCGCGGGGAGAGTTGTGTGCGGCGATTTCCAAATGATCGATGCTCGCGACCAATTCTTCGATCGTCTCGGGCGCGGCGAGTACGGCCGCCATGCGACCCATGCCGCGCACGCGCTCCTGGTGGAGACTGCGAAAGTGGACGATCTCGAGGGCGGTCCGCAGGTCGAGAATGCCCGCGGCTTCCGCGGCAGCAACCTCGCCGACGCTATGGCCGATCACCGCGGACGGCTTCACGCCACGGGCTTTTAGGGCCGCGGTGATCGAACTCTGAATGGCAAAAATCAGTGGCTGGGCGACGCGGGTGAGCGACAACCGCTCTTTGAGGCGGTCGCTGAATAAGGTTTCCATCAGCGACCAACCGGCGAGCTGCCGGAAGTAGTCGTCGATGTTTTCGAAATGGGCGCGGAATCTGGCGTTGTGCCGACAGGCCGTTAGTCCCATTCCCGGCCATTGGCTGCCATTGCCCGAGTACACGAATGCGATCGGCAGCTCATTGCCGATCGCATCGCCACAATCGAGCTGGGGATGCTGGGCGGCGGTCACAAACGCAGCCAAGGCCTCCGTCACCTCGCGATGACGCGTGGTCGATATGACGAGCCGGTTCGGCAGCCAATCGCGCCGGTGCGCGATCGCATTCGCTGTCGCTGCGGTCTGCTGGTCGGAGGCGTGGGACAGGAGCTCGCAGTAATTTTGAGCCAGCGCGGCGAGAGCAGGCTTGCTGGCGGCAGAGAGCGCAAAAAAATCGGTTGCCGCTGTGGCGCGCCGGCTGGGAGCCTCCGGCGGCTTCCTAGGGGAGGCGATGACAACGTGAGCGTTGGTGCCGCCGAAGCCAAAAGAGTTGATTCCGGCGCAGCTTTGTTCCGCCTTGGGCAACAGCAACGGTTCCTGGCAAAGCGCTAGATTCAACCCCGAGAAGTCGATGTTCGGGTTGGGTTCGTCGCTGTGCAGGCTGCGCGGCAAGATGCCGTGATCGAGCGCCAAGAAAGCCTTCAGCAGGCCGGCGAGCCCGGAAGCGGCTTCGACGTGGCCAATATTCGTTTTGATGGAACCGATGGGCAGCGGCGCGCTGCGCTGGCGCCCGAGACTGGCGCCGAGCGCGCGCGCTTCGATGGGATCGCCCACCAGCGTGCCGGTGCCGTGCGCCTCGACGAAGCTCAACCGATCTGGACTAATTCCAGCACGGGAATACAGGCGTTTGAGCAGGTCTTCCTGCCCTCTGGCCGAGGGCAGGGAAATGCCGTTGGTGCGGCCGTCCGAATTGACGTCCGAAGCGAGGACGAGGCCGTGGACCGATGTCGCGGCGCCGACCCCGCGGCGCAGAACGATGACAACACCGCCCTCGGCACGCACATAACCGTCGGCGTCGGCGGAAAACGCGCGGCACAGCCCGGTCGGCGACAACATCGATGCTTGTGAAAAGGAGACAAACTCTACCGGGCTGGCGATGACGTTGATACCGCCAACGATCGCCGTATCTATTCGACCGCTGCGCAAGCTTTCCACCGCATGGTGGAGCGCTACCAGGGATGACGAGCAGGCCGTATCGAAAGTGATACTCGGGCCGTGCAGGTCGAAAATGTAGGAAATGCGATTGGCGAGGATGGCCAGGGCGTTACCGGTCGCGAAATGGGAATCCTGGACCGCTTGATCGCCGTAGATTGCATGGGCGTAATCAGTCTGCGAGGCGCCGATAAATACGCCAACCTCGGTTCCAGCAATGCTGGACGGGCGAATACCGGCATCTTCCAGCGCTTCCCAGGTCAGTTGCAGCAGGACGCGCTGTTGCGGGTCCATCTGTTCGGCCTCCCGCGGGGAAATGCCGAACACGCTTGGATCGAAGCCCCAGATATCGTCGAGGACGCCTGCAGCCCAGGTATAGCTCTTACCGCGCTCGGCGCGTCTGGGATGTCCGTAGCGGGCGAGTGAAAACCGGTCGGCGGGGACCGTGGAGACGGCGCAGCGCCCTTCCAGCAGCAACGACCAGAGGTCGGAAATTGAATTTGCACCGGGTAGCTTACAAGACCAGCCGACAACCGCAATTTCGTTGTGCAGATAATGGACTGAATTCACCAAGTCCCCCCACCCCCCAACGCCCGAAGGGTTGCATTATCTAACTCCTAAGCCACCCCTGAAATCTTTGCGGCGAAACCCTCCCAAGAGGTTTCGGCCTTTTTCCAATTGGATTCTGGCTGGCCGCTCGATTTTCCGACGTCGTAAACGACGTTTTACTCGCCGCTACTTTACCCGCGGCGGAACGAAAATCCGGTTAGAATCACCAACGAGATTCTATCTTATTGCATTGCGATGGCAAGGCTTAAGCCTAAGCTTGACAATGAGATTCGACCCTCGGTTAATGGCACCAGTTGCCGCTGGCGGAGGCGAAAATATCTTTTGAGCGGTGGAACCTGGGCTTGTTTCGGCCTTTGGAACGGCCGGCATTGGCGTGGCTGGCAGCGCGTATGCCGCGCTGGGTCACCCCGGATCTTTTAACCGCCATCGGCGTCCTCGGTGCGACCGTTACGTGCGTTGGCTATGCCTTTGCGGGAGCGCATCCGGCGCTCTTGTGGATTGCGACATTTGGGCTCGTCATCAACTGGTTTGGCGACTCGCTTGACGGCACTGTGGCGCGCTTTCGCCACATCGAGCGACCGCGGTACGGCTATTTTCTCGACAATTCGCTGGATTGCCTTGCCGCCTTGTTGCTGGCGCTCGGGCTAGGACTTTCGGGCTACGTTCGTTTTGATTTCGGCTTTTTCACATTGGCCGCCTACATGATGATGTCAGCTCTGACGTTCTTGCGGGCAAACGTCACCGGAGTTTTTTACGTCACTTACGGGGGCATCGGTCCAACCGAGATCCGAATTGCCTGCATCGTCGTCAATATCTGCCTGTACGCTTTCCCCCCGACGTCCTTCGAGCTATTCGGAGTGGCGTTGAAATACCCCGACTTGATTTCGATTGTTTGGGGCTTGGCGATGATCGTTAGTTTTGTGATTTGCGCGACGTTACAGGTGCGCCAACTCGCACTTGAAGAACCGGCGCACCAATATCTTGGCCAAGGATTGGGCGAGCCGAAGGCGCGTCTAGACAATGGCGGCGTTCCGCGAGGTTAATCTGATGGCTTCGATCCCTGTCGATTGCGGCACGCTCTCGAACTGGCCAGATACGCTGATTGACGACGAAAGTTTCGCGGTGAAGAGACTAAGCTTTCCCGCCGTTGGACGCTGTTGGGATTGACAAAAGATGTCGGCCAATGACGGCGAACGGTTTCGCGCGTCAGTGGGCACGCGATCAGTCTTCGTGCCGCGCTGGGGCGAGGAAATAAAGGCATTCGAGAATCGCTGCGCCCATCGCTCGTTTCCCTTACGAAATGCACAAAAAGGCAACGGATCCGTTGGTTGCGGCATTCATCGTTGGCGCTACGCCGCCATTTCGCATCCTTCCGCGGCGAGAACATCGAAAGGACGCAATGGCCTTATTAACAAAGTCTTATGAATAACTTAGCTAGTTAAGGAGGCTATGTGGCACTCGGGCCACACCTTTGGAGGCTGAAGCAGTTATATTGCCCCATGGCTTCTTGAGGCGTATTTGTCTTGGAGGATGGCCAGCGTAATCGGGGACGGCTGGCGGGCGGGATGGCGAAATCTGTCGTCTTTGGGATAGTTGTCCTAGCGGGAGCAGGCTTGCTCGCCGCTTGTTCTGCCTTGCCCGCTTCAGGGCCGCTCGCCAACGACGTGGTCTCCGACCAGGCGCCACAGGGCGCACTCGGTGGTTACGTTGTCGCCGACATCGACGAGCGGGTTGCCAGCATCAGCGCATCGCAACCGCGCGACTCTTTCAAGCGGGTATTCACTAAGGGCGCACCGGCGCCGGATCTGCGAATCGGGATTTCCGATTCGGTGGTGGTGACCATCTGGGAGGCCGCGGCCGGCGGTTTGTTCTCAGCCGCCCCAAACACGCTGTCGCTGGCTGCGGGCTCGCGAACCGCAACCATTCCGGAGCAAGTCGTCGCCCGGGATGGCACGATCGAGGTGCCGTACGCCGGGCGGCTGAAAGTGGCAGGCCTTCGTCCAGCCGAGGTTGAGCAAAAGATCGTCGAGGCGCTCGCGCATAAAGCGATCGAACCGCAAGTCGTCGTTACCATTGCCAAGAGTCTGAGCAATACCGTCTCGGTCGGCGGCGAGGTGACCACTGGCGCGCGTGTTCCGCTTACGACCAAAGGCGACAAGATCCTCGACGTGATCGCGGAAGCCGGCGGCATTCACATTCCGGCAAGCGACGCGTTTATTCGACTGACGCGCGGCAAGCGCACCGTTTCCGTGGCTTACAATGCGATCCTGGCGCACCCGGAAGAAAATATCTACGTGGCGCCCGGTGACTTCATCACCGTGATCCGCGATCCGCAGACCTTTACGGCCTTCGGTGGTACTGGTCGCAACGCGCAGGTACCGTTCGATGCGGCGGGAATTACGCTCGATGAAGCTATCGCCAAAGCCGGCGGGTTGCTCGATTACCGGGCCGATCCGGACGGTATCTTCCTATTGCGCTTTGAGCCGACGCCCCTCGTTGCCCAACTCCTGCCGGGCCGCGAACTGCCCTCCCAAGGCGATCTCGTGCCTGTCGTTTACCGTCTCAATTTGCGGGGCGCGAATTCGTTCTTCCTGGCGCGCTCGTTCCCGATGCGGGACAAGGACATGCTCTACGTCGCCAATTCCGCATCGGATCCGTTACAGAAGGCGCTCGGCCTCTTCAGTTCCGTCATCGCGCCCGCGACGTTAGGCGCGAGCGTATATGGAGCGGTCAAGTGATGAAACGCATCCTCACGACGACTGGGGCACTCTTCGTCGTGGTCTGCATGCTGTCTGTGCAGACCGCGCCGGCTTCCGCGGATGAATGGGGTCGGCACCATCATTACAAGTACCACCGCTACGCGCAGTTCGCTTATGCGAACCTTGTTCCCGGCGCCTGCCGCACTGGTTGGTGGCAAACTTTGCGCTACGGACACGTCAGGCCGGTATGGGGGACTTGGTGCCGGTGATTCAGTGCGCCGCAATCGCGTAGTGCGTTCCGATCACAGCATGGTCCAAGGGCAATAAAAAACCTGGGATCGTAAGGCGTGATGCTCTTCCGCATCGCCCGTTTCATTGTTGATAATGATGCTTGGCCGATCGCTGGTTTGCGGGGGAACGATGAAGGGCATCATTTTGGCCGGCGGCACCGGGAAACGTCTCTTCCCGGTGACAGCCGTGGTTTCGAAACAGCTGCTGCCCGTATTTGACAAGCCGATGATCTACTATCCGCTGTCGACTCTGATGTTCGCTGGCATTCGCGATATTCTGATCATTACTACCCCGCAAGACCGTCCGTTGTTCGAGCGCTTGTTGGGCGACGGGTCGGCTCTCGGATGCCGGTTCTCGTATGCCGCTCAGGACAAGCCACGCGGTCTGGCGGATGCGTTTATCGTAGGTCGTGAATTCGTGGGAAACGACCAAGTCGCGCTGATTCTCGGCGATAATATTTTTCACGGCCACGGACTGCCGGAGCAACTGGCGAAAGCTGCCGCACGAACAAAAGGCGCGACCATATTCGGATACATCGTCAATAGCCCGGAGCAATACGGCGTGGTGGAAATCGACGGCTCCGGGCGTGCGTTGTCGATCGAGGAAAAGCCCGCCCGACCCAAATCGAACGTGGCGGTTACCGGTTTATATTTCTACGACAACGATGTTCTCGATATTGCCCGGACGATCGAGCCGTCGCCGAGAGGCGAACTTGAGATTACCGACGTCAACCGCTGTTATCTCGCCAAAGGCGATCTGCACGTTGAGATCCTTGGACGGGGTTACGCCTGGCTGGACACGGGCACCCACGCCTCCTTGGTTGAAGCCAGCCACTTCGTGCAGATCCTTGAGCAGCGCCAGGGTGTGAGGATTGCCTGTCCGGAGGAAATCGCGCTGCGGCTGGGCTATATTTCGCTCGATCAATTTTATGGACTTGCGCAAAAATCGGCGCAAAGTAGTTACGGCGAATACCTGTTGTCGGTCTACCAGTCCTTTTCGACTTAGAGGGGACATGCGCTTTCGCGGTTCTACGATCTTTGTCACAGGCGGCGCCGGTTTCATCGGATCCGCGGTCATTCGCCACTTGCTGGACGAGACCGAAGCGTTCGTCGTCAACATCGACAAGCTTACCTATGCCTCGAACCTTGATTCGATTCCGCAGGCAACGGGGCACCCGCGCTATAGATTTGCCCAGGTCGATATTTGCGATGAGACGGCACTACGTGCCCTGTTCGATCGCCACGAACCGAAGGCGGTGATGAATCTAGCGGCCGAAAGCCACGTCGATCGATCGATCGATGGGCCGGCCGAATTTGTGCGCACCAATATCGTCGGGACGTTCGCCCTGTTGCAGGAGGCGCTGCAATATTGGCGTCGCCTAGATCCGCGATCTCGTGCGTCATTCCGCTTTTTGCATGTCTCGACAGATGAAGTCTACGGATCGCTCGGCGCGCAGGGACTGTTCAGCGAGACGACGCCGTATCGGCCGAACTCGCCCTATTCGGCAAGCAAGGCCTCATCCGACCACTTGGTGCGCGCTTGGCGCGAAACCTTTGAGTTGCCTACTCTTGTGACGAACTGCTCGAACAATTACGGTCCGTATCAGTTTCCGGAGAAATTGATTCCCCATATGATCATCCGGGGCTTGGCCGGCGAAGACCTGCCGGTCTATGGTGATGGACGAAATGTCCGCGACTGGCTTTATGTCGAGGACCATGCGCTGGCCTTGACCAGCGTGCTTCAACACGGCCGGGTGGGCGAGACCTACAATATCGGGGCGCGAAGCGAACGCACAAATCTCGATGTCGTCCACGCTATTTGCGACGTCCTTGATCAGATCCGTCCTTCGAACCGAGGGCCGCGGCGGGCGTCGGTTAATTTTGTTGCCGATCGGCCCGGTCATGATCGCCGTTACGCCATAGATCCGACAAAGCTCGAACGCGAGCTTGGTTGGCGCGCGGAACAGGATTTTGAAACCGGAATAGAGAAAACCGTTGCGTGGTACGTGGCGCAACAGCGTTGGTGGCAGGAAATTCTGGCGCGCGGATATAAGACGCATAGGCAGGGCGTTGCCTAGGGCGCCGCGCCGTCGCGCGAGTGGGTCTTCTCCGCTGTTTGTAAATCCAAGACTCACTTGACGGCCGGGACGTCATTGGCGCAGTGCTGTCGCCGATGAATCCGGAAGACCGCGAACGATTGCATTTAATTCCAGAGCAAGGGATCGAATGTGTCGCCGGGCGAACCATCGCTCGGACGTCGAGGGCGTGGTTGCGCATCGAACCCATCGCCGAACTGGCGCGCCACCGCTGGGTTGAGCTTCACTATTCATCGAGCATGTTCGACGAGCCGGTGCGGCCGATCATCCGTTTTGTCACGGCAAAGGGCGATACGATTACGCAGGCGATGAACGGTCCGATACTCGGCTCGGCGCGATGGGTCGGTCGGATTCCGGATCGGACAGTCTCGGTGTGGATCAGCCCGACGCAGGGTAACGGTCCATTCGCATTCCGGCTCGATAGCATTCGTCCCATTCCGCGGGCGACGCTGGCACGGCGGGGGCTGCGAAGTCCGGATTGGCTTTATTGGGCGGCGCGATCGCGCCTGTTAAACTCGCGACGGGAAGCGTGGCAAGCCCTGAAGTTCGCAACGAGCGGCACGGCGATGGGTAGTTATGCCCAATGGCGAGCGCAGCTCGGTCGCCCGATTGATCTTGATGGGCTAGATCGTCCGCGTAGCGATTGGCACGTCGGACCCGTCTTTCGCCTCATCCTGAAATTCAAAGGCGATGATCTGGATCGACTAATTGCGACGATACGATCGCTGCGGGCCCAGGTGTATCCGCGTTGGTCGCTCTATGCCGTGACGGACGAAACAACGCCGCCTGTCCTGCTAACGGAATTCCGTCATGAGGCTGCCGACGATCCGCGTTTCTCCGAAATGTCGCTACAAGAGCCGCCGAATCTGCTCGCAACGAATTTAAACAGCGCGGATTTTGTGACGCTGATCGATAGCGGCGATTGCTTGCCAGATTACGGATTGGCGGTCGTCGCCGAGACCTTCGCGCGAGAGCCCGGAAGCGAGCTCATTTACTCCGATGAAGATTGCATCACGCCAGATGGCCGTTTGGCAGATCCCATTCTCAAACCGGACTGGAGCCCCGTCCGTCAAGCGCAACTCGGCTACCTCGGTCGCCTGGCCTTCCTGCGATCGCGCTTAATCACGCCGGACCGATTACGCGAACTCGTGGTCGACGAAAACGGAACGATCGACGGTGTCTGCCGAGAAATTCCAGGTTCTGCGATCCGGCATATTCGCCGAATTCTCTACCACCGCCAGTCACCGGCGACCGGCACGCCCTTGCCGGGCTCTGGTCGGCTAGCCGGTGGGTGTGATGATTCGTCGGAATGGCCCGAGGTCGCAGTCGTTATTCCCACGCGCAATGCTGCCGAGCTTCTGGCGGAATGCATTGACGGATTGCGCGACAAGACGGATTACCCAAGTTTCGAAACCGTCGTGGTCGACAACGGCAGCACGGCGCCCGACGCGGTTCGCCTGCTACAGGAAATTGCGGCAACCCCCCGAATGCGCGTTCTCCAGCATCCCGGCGCCTTTAATTTTTCGGCGATGTGCAATGAGGGGGCGAGGGTAACGGCGGCACCCGTTCTGCTGTTCCTCAACAACGATATCGCCATGCTCGAGCCGGGTTGGCTCAAAGCTATGGTGGGTTGGGCGATCAAGCCGAATATCGGCGTGGTCGGGGCCAAGCTCGTGTTTCCGAATGGTCGCCTGCAGCACGCAGGCGTCGTCCTGGGATTTGGCGGCATTGCCGGGCACGTCTATCGACGGTTGCCAAAAGACTATCCCGGGTATCTGGACCAGCTCACGGCGCCGCACGAGGTTGCCGCAGTGACCGGAGCCTGCATGGCGGTTCAGCGATCGAAATTTGCGGCGGTCGGCGGCTTCGACGCCGAAAACCTGCCGGTCGATCTCAATGACATCGATTTTTGCCTGCGTATCGCCGAGGGTGGTTGGAGCAATATTTGGACGCCCGAAGCCGCGCTGATCCACCATCAGTCAGCGACCCGCGGCATCGATAGCGATCCGTTTGCGCTTTACCGGAAGGAGCGCGCTTATTTCGTCGAGCGTTGGTTGCACGTGATCCGCGACGATTCGTATTTCCATCCTGGGCTTTCGCTTTATGCCCATGACGTCGCGTTGGCGTGAGCTATTCGGAATCAGTGTTCCGCTCACAGCGTTAGGCCATCTTGGTTGCCAATTGATCGAGTTCGATGGAAAGCGCGAGATCCCATTTTGACGGTTCAATTCCGAATGCCTGCCTCAGCTGAGTTAGATCGAGACGCGAATTTGCGGGTCGCTTGGCCTTGGTCGGATAATCGTTCGTCGCAATCTGTACAACGCTTTCGACCGCGAGTGCGACGCCGCGCGCGTTGAGACCCCCAATAATTGCGGCGGCGAATCCGTACCAACTCGTCTCACCCGATGCCGCCACGTTGACTACGCCCTGCACAGCGGCGAAACGCTCGGCGAGGGTCGTTCTATCGGCGCCAATAATGCCGGCGACCGCGTCAGCGATGAGCCGAGCTGACGTTGGTGCGCCAACTTGATCCGCAACAATTCGCAGTTCCTTACGTTCCTTTGCTAGCCGCACGATGGTGCGCAGAAAATTCGCTCCGTGTGCGGCGTAGACCCATGACGTGCGAATGATCAAATGCGGGCCGCCCGCCGAGCGAACCGCATTTTCCCCGGCGTATTTGCTTGCGCCGTAGACGGATAAAGGATTTGCGGGATCGGTCTCGCGCCATGGCCGCGCGCCGGTACCGTCGAATACGTAGTCGGTCGAAAAGTGGATCAACGGCACGCCGCGATCCGCCGCCCAACGGGCGATGGCGGTGGGCCCTTCCGCGTTAACTCGAAACGCCAGTTCCTTCTCGTCTTCGGCGCGGTCGACAGCGGTATAGGCGGCCGGATTGATAATAAGTTCGGGCGCGAAGCGGTCGAGTGCCAAAGCAATTCGGTCGGGCTGCGCGAGATCGAGTTCGGCCCGGCCGACCGCGATGATAGGGCGGTTTGGTCTAAGAACCTCTGTGATGGCGCGGCCGACCTGTCCGGTTACACCGGTGACCATCACACGCATCGCGCTATCGCTCATAGGCGGGCAGCCCTCGCACGTCAGCGAGCAACGGCGCCGCGGCATCGCGCGCCGATAGGGCGGGGGCATCTATGCCCCAGTCGATGCCGATCGTGGGGTCGTTCCAGCGCACCGTTATCTCGTCAGACGGGCTATAATATTCATCGCATTTGTAGAAGAAGTCGGCGGATTCCGAGAGCACCACAAAGCCATGTGCGAAGCCCCGCGGTACCCACAACTGACGGCGATTTTCCGCGTTCAATTCGACGGCGACATGGCGCGCGAATGTCGGGCTGCCGACGCGGACGTCGACCGCGACATCGAGCACACTACCGTGCAAAGCGCTCACGAGCTTGCCCTGGCACTTTGGATTTTGCAGGTGGAGACCACGCAATACGCCGCGAGTGGAACGCGACAGGTTATCTTGCACGAATGAACCGCTGATGCCGTTAGATGCGTAGCGGTCCTGTCGATAGCTTTCGCAAAAGAAGCCCCGCTGGTCGCCGTGGATCTTCGGCTCAACGATCAAGACGCCAGGAAGTTCAGTCTGAAGAACATTCATGCCTAGACAGACCTATCGGGCTCTGCCGCTGCATTAAGCCCACTTTGTCATCCGAATCTGATATCGAGGACTCTATACTGCGGACCATGCGCTAGGAGAAGCATGCGACGGGCATGTTTCAACAGATCGGCAATGTCGTTCTTCGTCATTCGGTCCATTTCAGGCGTCGAAAACAGACATTCAGTTATACGGGGCCGTCACCTTTGCGCCGCGTATGTGTCAATTTTCGTCTTCGACATTAGCAGTACAGCGCTTGGCGCGTTTCGTCTGCTGCGACCGATTGCCGGCGCAATCCGCGCCCGCGTGCTGTAGGACCCCTCGACCCTGACGCGAGGGACCCATCAGGTTCTCGGTGACGAACCCCAGCTGGAAGATAAGATTATCGGAGAGGTCTTTTGGCTCTGCTTCGCCGCGCTTTTCCCACCACAGCCGCACCAGGGCGGCCTCGTACTTGCCCATGATGATCCGGGCATCGGAGCCGCCGATGAAGTGGCGACGCTGATTGGCATCGTGGCTTTTCAAAACTCAAGATTTCATCTTGCGCCTCATGGTCTATAATATCCATACGGATCTTTATCATCCATGATGAAAGACACTTCTCTTTCTGGTGCACAAATTCGAGCGGCGCGCACTCTTCTAAACTGGACTGCTGAGGCACTCGTCCAACAATCGACGTTGGGCTTCAATACGATCCGACGCGTGGAAGCCACAGACGATCGAACGTCCCTTACGGCCGCCAATGAGATCGCGATCCGCCGCGCCTTAGAAGCGGCCGGAGTCGAGTTCATAGGCGAAAATGGCGGCGGCCCCCGGGGTAGGTCCTCGAAAGCGGACATCAAAGCGGAGTCAATGACGGCAACGACTGTGATACCGTAGCAATGCTGCAGCACCTCTCAGACACACAGATGCATTTCGAATCCGTTCCGCGCGATGACTCATGCGCCTATTGCACTAGGCGCAGCGAAGTGACGTCGTTGCCGAGTCCAATTGACGTGATCTATTGCATCTCGTTGCAGGAGCAACCGAAGCGCACGCGCCAAGCGATCGCCCATTTCCACCATATTGGGTTATGCCGGCACGTGACATTGTACCGCCCCACAAGGGGCAAGAACGGCGAGCGTGCAATCTGGGAATCGCATCGCGCTGTCGCCCGCCATGCATTGGCAATTGCCTGTCGAAACGCCCTCATACTCGAAGATGACATATTCTTTCGCCGGCCATGGTCGAAGCTGGCACCGACAATCGAACGGGCCATAGCCGTGCTGCCATCAGATTGGTGGTCGTTCTATCTCGGCCATCTGCCGCTCCAGGCTTATTTCGTCCGCCCGAATATCCTGCGTGTACGTTCCGCCGGTGCGCACGCCTATATCGCTAGTCCACGTCTTCTGAACTGGCTTGCCGAAACGGAGCCAATGAGCCCGGAGGTTGCGACGGCGCGGTGGATCGGCCGTTCACTTGACAGTGCAATGGCAAACCTGCCGGGCATGTATGCCCTGTTTCCGATGGCAGTCCTGCAGCGATTTCTCGGCGATTATCGCGTCAACACACGTCTCGATCGTCAGGGACGGCCGCGCTCGCGGCGCGACATTGATCGCTGGCGCTATTTTTTCGTCTTCCGCGGGGCTCTGGCGATGCAGGGCCTAGCGGTGCTGTTATCCCCGTTCCATCGGCTTACTTTGGAGCGCTATCGTAAGCGTGGAGAAACCTGGGCGACGCGCGCGGCGCGGCTCATTCGCGGGTCGGGTTTATTTGATGACGCCTACTATCTGCATTGCCGTCCAGACGTTGCGGAGCAAGAAACAAACCCGCTATGGCACTATCTGCACCATGGCGTCCACGAAGGGGTCTGGCCTTGTCGGCTGTTCGATCCGCACTATTACGCGGCCCAGAATCCCGATCTTGGCGAAGAAAATCCGCTCGCCCATTTTATCCGGATCGGCGGCTCGCGCGGTCGAAAACCGCATCCGCTGTTCGATACCGAATTCTACGCTTCGCGTTATGGCGACCGGATTCCACATGGCCTCAATCCGCTCGCGCATTTTCTCATCGCGGGCGGCGCTGCGGGGCTCGATCCGCATCCGCTTTTCAGCAGCCAATATTATTTATCACAACATCCGGAATTGCGGGAGCTTCGTCAAAATCCGCTCGTCCATTATCTTACCGAAGGTTGGCGACAAGGCGCCGCTTTACTTCCGCAATTCGACGGCGATCTTTATCTCGAATGGAATCCGGACGTGAAAGCCGCGGGGATAAATCCGCTCGACCACTTCGTTCGCCACGGGCAATCGGAGGGACGCGCGCAACCGCGATCGCCTGTAGCCAGCTGATTCGTGCTATCCCCGAGCGCGGACATTCTATCCGTCTCGCACGCAGAATTCGCTGCCGACAGCGCTTGGGCACAAGGGCGTCGAACGCTGATCTCCGATTATAATCTGGCCGTTTGGGGACGAATCTGCGATTCTTAATGGTTATTTTATGCACGGGGGCCAAGGCGTACTGGAATAGGCCTATTCGAATGAAAATCACCTTCGGTTTCATCGGTTTTCTGACAATCAGCCTGGTAATGAAGAATACAAAGGATTGCGTTAGATAGTTTAGGGAAGGTCCAACAGCGGTCGCTGCGGCCAGGAAACTAGGTGATTCGTGATGCCAGGTGCGTGGTTGCAGAAGACACTTCGGCGTATGAAGCCCCGGGCTTCGAGTGCCTTCGACATTTACGTTACGTCCGCCCCGTCGTTGCAGAATGCGGTGGACGCTGTCGCGGGTTGGAATACCACTTTTCCCCCCCAGTTCGAATTAAAAGCCGGATCGCTCGCGACCTATAATGATCCTCGAATCCTCTGGGCCATACAAAATTTCGGTTCGCTCGAAGGGCGCCATGTGCTCGAACTCGGCCCTCTCGAAGGTGGCCACACCAGCATGCTCGAGGCCGCCGGCGCGCGTGTCGAAGCGATCGAGGCGAACCAGCGGGCATTTATGCGCTGCTTGATCACGAAGGAGATTCTTGGGCTGACGCGCTCCAAATTCTGGCTCGGCGATTTCGTCAAGGCGCTCGAAACTTGGGAGCAACACTACGATCTCATTGTCGCCTGCGGGGTTCTGTACCATCTGAAAGATCCGCTGCGATTGATCGATCTTGTGGCCAAACGCACCGATGCCGTCTTCTTTTGGACTCATGTCGTCACGGAAGAATCCATGCCGCGCTCGGACCCGCGTCGGCTCGTGATCGCGCCGGACGTCGAGACGCATGAATTCCACGGCTTGAAGGTACGCGCCTATCGCCGTACCTATGCCAGCGCGGAAGACAGCGTGGCATTCTGCGGCGGCCCAATTGACGAGCATCGCTGGTTGCACCGCGACGACCTGCTAGAGGCCCTGAAAGTGGTCGGTTTTTCGGATATCCGAACAGAACATGATCAACCTAATCATATCTATGGACCGGCTCTTTCCATCTTCGCGCGAAAATGAAATGGAGCTGGCGTGTCGGTCGCCGCACCGGATGAGTTCGCAGAGCGCATATGCTTTTTAACATTGAAGTCGATGAAGGGACGCGTATCGTCGGCTATCTGGTTCCCGACGCTTTTACCGGGTCGCCGTCGGTTCGTATCACCGATGGCGAGCATGAGCTTTTGGTATTGCAATGCCGGGAGGAGCGGGCGGCTCTGGTCGCCGCCGGCCGGCACGAAACCGGACGTTGCGGTTTCACTATCGACGAGAGCCTTGTAGCCAATCTCCTGCAGCAAGAAGCGCTCGAGATCTATGATGAGGAAACGAATATCCCGATCTATCGTCGTCGTGCGCCGGCAAAGGTGATGCAAAAGCGAATCTTTCGCCTTGAAACGCATCTTTTTCCGCTCTGGCGGCTCGACGACGCGGTCGAAGGCCGCTTTCAGTATTTTTACAAAGGCATAGAACGTCGCGGTCGGGAGACGACGACACAGCTCTTCCTGTTGAACAATTCGTCGTCGCTCTATTTGAGCGGGCGTTTGATCATCAAGAGCTACGACAACTACATCAACGAGACGTTCAACTGCGTGGCGCTGCTGCGGGATCCCTATATGGAGCTCGCGGAACGGCTACTAACGCTGAAATACGTCCCCAAAATGGGACGGGAAATACTCGGCGAGCGAGACGTGATCGCACTCGGTCCCGCGATCGCCTTTGCCGAGACGATCGAGAGCGACGAAAA
>PLTE01000032.1:0-6317 GCA_003164375.1 Hyphomicrobiales bacterium
GGCGGCGAGACGGCTGAAATGCCGGGGGTCTATCAGGGCGGCGATTATGACCTTGCCGGATTTGCCGTGGGCGCCGTCGGCCGCAAAGACGTGCTGCCGCGTGCAGACCTAAACGCAGGCGATGTCGTGATTGGCCTTGCTGCCACTGGCGTGCATTCGAACGGCTTTTCGCTGGTGCGCGGCGTCGTCGCCAAATCTGGCTTGACTTGGGACAAGCAGGCCCCATTCGACCCTTCGTGCAGCCTTGGTGAAGCGCTCCTCACCCCGACACGGCTTTACGTCCGATCGTGCCTGGCTGCGATCCGCCAAACCAAAGCGGTCAAAGCGCTGGCCCATATCACCGGCGGCGGCTTCGTCGACAACATTCCACGCGTGCTGCCGCCCGGCCTCGCTGTCGCCATGGATCTCGATCGCGTTCCCGTGCTGCCGGTGTTCAAATGGCTCGCTTCGGCCGGCAACATTCCCGAAAGTGAAATGCTGCGCACGTTCAACTGCGGCATCGGCATGGTGGTCGTGCTGGATCGGGACGGCGCCGACGCCGCAATGGCGCAGTTTGCCGCGAACGGCGAGACGGTGGTTCGCCTCGGCGAAATCGTCGCGGCCGCGGGCGGTGCGTCGGTCGGCTTCCGCGGGCAGCTCGACCTGTCCTGGTGAAGCAGATGGCCAAGCAGGACCCGGCCAAGAAGCGGGTCGCCGTGCTGATCTCCGGCCGTGGCTCGAATATGGCGGCGCTGATCGAGGCGGCGAGCGCGCGGGATTATCCCGCGGAAATCGCGCTGGTCGTCTCTAATCGGCCGGACGCTTTTGGGCTCACCCGCGCGCGCGAGGCCGGCGTCGCGACTGCGGTCGTCGATCACAAGACGTTCGCCGAGGACCGTGCGGCGTTCGAACGCGCGCTCGATGCCACGCTAGAGGCACATCGCATCGACATCGTCTGCCTCGCCGGCTTCATGCGTCTTTTGACACCATGGTTCGTGACCCGCTGGAACGGCCGCCTGCTCAATATCCACCCGGCGCTGTTGCCGCAATTCAAAGGGCTGCACACCCATCGCCGGGCGCTTGAGGCCGGCGTCAAACGCCACGGGGCCACCGTGCACTTTGTCGCCACCGAGATGGATTCGGGACCGATCATCGCCCAGGACTGGGTTGCCGTCCGCGATGACGATACGGAAGAAACCTTGGCGGCGCGCGTGCTGGAGCTCGAGCATCGGATTTATCCGCAGGCGTTGCGCCTGGTGGCCGAAGGCCGGGAAAATCCTTTGTTCGCGGGCGGCGAGAAGACACCGCAGTAGCGGGTGGTCGCCTACGCTTGGTGGCCGGCGACGCCCGATCGAAACTTAGTTTCGTGCAATTGTCGCCACAGTCCGCCGACGCCGATCGCGAGCAAGGCGCCGGCGCCGGCGGCCGCGAATTCCACCTGCTGCGAAATTTTTTCGCCGAAGGGTGCCGTCAAATGCGCCAGCGCGAGATCGGTCGCAATGGTCTCGCCGGCGACCCAGCCAAGCAGCGCCGCGCCGCACCAGACCAGGATCGGGAAACGATCGAGCAGCTCGATGATCAAGGTCGCGCCCGCCATGATCAGCGGTATGGAGACCATAAGACCGATTGCGAGCAACAAGAAATTGCCCTGCGCGATTGCCGCAATGGCGATGATATTGTCGAGGCTCATGATGATATCGGCAAAGACGATGATCAGGACCGCACGCCACAAATGGGCGACCGCGCGGATTTCATCGCGGTCGGCATCGTCAGGCACGATCAGCTTGGCCGCAATAAGCACCAACGCAGCGCCACCAACCAGCTTGAGGTATGGCAGCAGCATCAGCCGTGCGACGACGCCAATGAAGATGATGCGCAGGATCACAGCGACGCCGGCGCCGATGACCATGCCCCAACGCCGTTGCTGCGCCGGCAGTCCTCGGCATGCCATCGCGATGACCACGGCATTGTCGCCGGACAACAGCACATTGACGAAAATGATCTGCAGCACGGCGAGCCAGAACGCCGTGTAGCCCAATTGATCGACACTCGCATGAATCCACTCGCGCCACAGCGCGGGATTGAGATATTCAGCGATCGAACCCACGAGATTAAGGCCTCAGCCGACGATCTCGTTGCCGGCGAAAAACTGCGCTATTTCCTTCTCCGCGGTCGCGGCGGCGTCCGATCCGTGCACGGAGTTTTCGCCGATCGATTGGGCGTGAACCTTGCGGATCGTACCCGGCCCGGCTTTGGCCGGGTCGGTGGCGCCCATCAGGTCGCGATAGGCCGTAACCGCGTTGTCGCCTTCCAACACCTGTACGACGACCGGACCCGACGTCATGAAGTCGACGAGCTCGCCAAAGAACGGCCGAGCGCGGTGGACCCCATAGAATGTTTCAGCCTCTTGGCGGCTCATCCGTATGCGCTTCTGCGCCACGATGCGCAGGCCGGCCTGTTCGATCATCGCGTTGATGGCGCCCGTGCGGTTGCGGGCGGTGGCATCCGGCTTGATGATCGAAAACGTACGCTCGATCGTCATCAACTCGTCCTTTGAATATTGAAAACTTTGGGGAGTGCGAAAGCGGCATCAAGCCGCGCCGGCTTATAACCTTCGCACCTGATCCCGGCAAGCGCGTAGCCGAGAAGCGGCGCTAAGATTGGTTTTGATCATTTTTCTTTTGCGGCTTGGTTTTCTTCTTGACGGGTTGCGCCGGCTGCAATGCTGCTGCCGCGGCCTGTTGCACGCTATCCATTTGCGTCAGCCCCCCGCGCTCGAAATGATAGACGCCCGGTCGCGGGCCGGCATTATAGGTCAAAACTGCGGTGCGATCGCCGTTCGGATTCTTGCCGAGCTGAACCGCGTTCGGCACGCCGGCGCGGAACACAACGTCGCACTCGCTCATACCGAGCGCAACACCGCCGCCGAGCAACGATCCCGTATCCGCAGGGGCTGCCGGGCTTGCGTTCTGGCTGCCCGGCCCCGCTTGCGGTTGCGGCGCTGCCGCCGCGCAGGCCCCGCGGCTATCGACCAGATCGTTCGCCGTGATCGGGCGCTCACGCTGTTTCGTCTCCGCGAGCTCGGAAAACGTGTAGCCGCCGGCATTGCGTCCGGTGACGTCGAGCGGTTTGGAAAACCACGCTTGGCTGGTATCGATGTCCAAATTGGCACAGCCGCACAACGCCGAACCCAGCGCCAGCACTGCGGCCATCCCGAACCAATTTGATCGAAGCTGCACCAGGGTCCCCCAAGCCTCACCGGGCACAATGGATACGCCGGTTTGTGTTGTGATGATGGCATCACGCCACAGCGTATATTAGCCAATGTCCGCGGCCGGCGCGGTCCTATCTGAGCCCATCGAACGAACGTGGTAAAGAGGGAAAAACAGCGGGAAGACAAAGGCTTGGCTAGATTGGCTAAATCGGCCGGGCGTTCTAAGGATTGTGATAGAGATCACGGACCCGCCAACCGCCCGAGGCGACACTGCCATACCGGTGCTGGGTCAAAGTCCGCGGCGACCCCCGCGCCGTCCGTAACCAGGTAAGGACCATTCATGTATTTGCAATTTGTCGGTTGCGGCGATGCCTTCGGTTCGGGTGGACGATTCAATACCTGTTTTCATCTCGTTGGGCGTGAGTTCAATGCATTGATCGACTGCGGCGGCAGCTCTCTTGTTGCCATGAACAAGCTTGCGATCAACCGCAACGACATCGACGTCATCTTCATCACCCATTTCCATGCCGATCACATTGGCGCGCTGCCGTCCTTCATCTTGGAGGCAAACTATGTGCTCAAACGCCGGCGCGCGCTGACCATCGCCGGCCCGCCGGGCCTCAAATCGCGCTATGCGGAATTGATGGAAGCGGCCTTCCCCGGCACCAAGGCGCTGGAGTTGGCATTCCCCTTGACGCTCCGCGAACTGGAGATCGGCCGGCGCAATGACTTCGGTCCCATCCGCCTGACGCCGTTCCATGTCGTGCACGACGACCGTGCCGGCCCGTGCCTGGGTTTTCGCCTCGAGGCGGAAGGCAAGGTCATCGGCTTTTCCGGCGACACCGAATGGACCGACACGCTCATCGAAGTCGGGCGCGCCGCCGACCTGTTCATCTGCGAGGCCTATACCAGGGACAAGCCGATCAAAACCCACATGGCGCTGAGCCTCTTGGAGCGCCATCTCGATCAGATTCGTCCCAAGCGTCTGGTGCTGACCCATATGAGTAACGACATGCTGGCACGCCGCGCCGAGCTGACGCACGAGACCGCCGAGGACGGGATGATCGTCGAACTGTGAGAGGCGACGAGGCCGATCAGGCGCCGAGCGCCGCCTCGATGGCCGCCAGTGCCGCCGCCGCTTTCGCCCCGTCGGGACCTCCAGCTTGCGCCATGTCCGGACGGCCGCCGCCGCCTTTGCCGCCGAGCACCTCGGCGGCCTTGCGGACCAGATCGACGGCGTTGAAACGCGCGACGAGATCGGTGGTGATGCCGACGACAACGCCGGCTTTGCCATCGCCGGTGACGCCGACGATCGCGACGACGCCCGAGCCGACCTGTTTCTTGCCCTCGTCGGCGAGGCTGCGCAGATCCTTCAGGTCGATGCCTTCAACAGCGCGCGCCATCAGCTTGACGTCGCCGATGATGCGGACGCCGTCGGCGCCGTCGCTCTTGCCACCGCCCCTACCGCCCGAAATGTCACCCGACATCCCGCCCGACATGGCGAGCTTCTTTTTGACATCGGATAATTCGCGTTCGAGCTTTTTGCGGTCTTCGAGCACCGCGGTAGCGCGCGCCGCGACTTCGCCGATCGAGACCCGGAGTTCGCCCGCGATCGCGCGAAGGTCGGTTCTGAAGTTGTTGAGCTCGTGACGGGCCGCGTTGCCGGTGAGCGCTTCAATGCGGCGCACGCCAGCCGCTACGCCGCTGTCGCCCATGACCGAGATGATGCCGATATCGCCGGTGCGATTCACATGGGTGCCGCCGCACAATTCGACCGACCAGCCCATCGTGTTGCCGCCGCCTTGTCCCATCGCGACGACCCGTACCTCATCGCCGTATTTCTCGCCGAACAGCGCGCGCGCCCCCGACGCGATCGCGTCGTCGCGGCTGAGCAGCCGGGTCACCACCGGCGCATTCTGCAGTACGATGTCGTTGGCGATAATTTCCACACGCTCGAGCTCTTCGCTCGATATCGGTTTTGGATGGGAGAAATCGAAGCGTAAGCGGTCGGGCGCGACCAGCGAGCCCTTCTGCGCGACGTGATCGCCGAGAACCTGCCGCAAAGCTTCATGCAAAAGATGCGTCGCGGAGTGGTTATTCCGGATCGCTTTGCGGCGGGCGTGATCGACTTCGAGCGCGAGCGCTACGCCCGGCGTCAGCGTGCCGTCCTCGACGGTGCCGATATGCACGAAGAGATCGCCGAGATGCTTTTGCGTGTCGGTCACCTTGAACCGCACGCCATCGCCGGTCATGACACCGGTATCGCCGACCTGGCCGCCTGATTCGCCGTAGAATGGCGTCTGGTTGAGGACGACGGCGCCGTTATCACCCTTTTTCAGCGCCTCAACCTCCTTGCCGTCGCGCACCAAGCCGGCGACGACGCCGGCAGCATTTTCAGTTTCGTAGCCGAGGAACTCCGTGGCGCCGGCCTTTTCGCGCAAGCCGAACCACACCGCTTCGTCGGCAGCCTCGCCCGAGCCTGCCCACGATGCGCGCGCCTTCTTGCGCTGCTCGTCCATGGCGTCGGTGAACGCCGCGATATCGACGCCGATACCGCGCGGCCGCAACGCATCCTGCGTCAGATCGAGCGGGAAGCCATAAGTGTCGTAAAGCGTAAACGCCGTGACGCCGTCGAACATGTCGCCCTTCTTGAGCGTCTTCGAAGCCTCATCGAGTATGACGAGACCGCGTTCGAGCGTGCGGCGGAAATTGGTTTCTTCGAGCTTGAGCGTTTCGGAGATCATCGCCTCGGCGCGAAGCAATTCCGGATAGGCCTGGCCCATCTCGCGCGCCAACAGCGGCACGAGTTTCCACATCAGCGGCTCTTTGGCGCCAAGCAGTTCGGCATGGCGCATGCCCCGGCGCATGATGCGACGCAGCACGTAGCCGCGGCCCTCATTCGACGGAAATACGCCGTCGGCGATCAGGAAGGCCGCGGCGCGCAAATGGTCGGCAATGACGCGATGTGAGGCTTTGCGCTCGCCGTCCGGAGAGACGCCGGTGA
The DNA here is from genome assembly GCA_003164375.1 of Hyphomicrobiales bacterium. Classification (GTDB taxonomy): domain Bacteria; phylum Pseudomonadota; class Alphaproteobacteria; order Rhizobiales; family Xanthobacteraceae; genus BOG-931. The sequence continues at coordinate 6,198 of PLTE01000032.1, forward strand.
GATCGGCGACGGCTTCGATCAAGACGCGGAACAGGTCGATCTTGTAATTGTCGTGCGTGCCCTGCAGCACGGCGGCCATGCGCTCGAGCCCCATTCCGGTATCGATCGACGGCCGCGGCA
>PLTE01000032.1:6339-14975 GCA_003164375.1 Hyphomicrobiales bacterium
AGAAAATCTCCGAACACGGCCCGCATGGCCCGGTATCACCCATGGCCCAGAAATTGTCGCTGCCGGCGATGCGCAGAATTTTGTGGTCGGGCAGGCCGGTGATCTTCTTCCAAAGCCGGAAGGCCTCATCGTCGTCGATATAGACGGTCGCCAACAGGCGGTCCGCCGGCACGCCATATTCCTTGGTGACGAGGTTCCAAGCCAGTTCGATGGCACGTTCCTTAAAATAATCGCCGAACGAGAAATTGCNNGCCGGCGCGGACGCATTTCTGCGCGGTCACGGCGCGCGAATAAGGCCGCTTTTCGAGGCCGGTGAAGACGTTCTTGAACTGCACCATGCCGGCATTGGTGAACATCAGCGTCGGGTCGTTGCGCGGCACGAGCGGCGACGACGGCACGACTTCGTGCCCCTCGCGGGCAAAATAAGCGAGGAAGGCCGACCTGATATCGTTGACGCCTGACATGTTGGGGCAACTCTCTAACGAGACGATGCTTTCCTGTCCAGGAAAGCGGGGATTCAACGGCGGAATTGATGTACCGCCGGAACCGGATATAAGCGCTCTGGCAATGAACGAAGAGAGTAGCATCCCCCTCCCCGTCACGCTGCAGGACCGATTGCATCAAGGCGGGCCCCACCAGCGCTTCGTCATGACCGCGGAGCTTGCGCCGCCGGTTTCCTGCGAGGCGCAGGAGGTATTGCGCAAGGCGGCCGCGCTAAAGGGCCTCGCCGACGCGGTCAATGTCACCGACGGCGCCGGCGCCCGCGCCCATATGGGCGCGCTCGCGGCGGCTACCCTCCTGATCGGCGCCGGCATCGAGCCGATCCTCCAGATCACCTGCCGCGACAAGAACCGCATTGCGCTGCAAAGCGAGATGATGGGAGCTGCCGCGCTCGGTATCCGCAACCTGCTGCTACTGACCGGCGACGACCCGAAGTCGGGCGATCAGCCCGACACCAAGCCGGTGTTCGACGTCGATTCGAAGACGCTGATCGAGACCGCGCGGCGGCTGCGCGACGAAGGCACACTGCCGACCGGCCGCAAGGTGGCGGGCCACGCTGCCTTCTTTATCGGCGCGGCCGACATGCCGATTGATCCGCCGCCCGGCTTCCAGCCGAACGGGCTCCTCGCCAAGGCCAAATCGGGCGCGCAATTCGTCCAGACGCAGTTCTGCATGGATGCCGCGATCGTGCGCCGTTACGTCGGGGTGCTCGAACAAGCCGGCCTGACGCGCCAGCTCGCCATCCTCATCGGCATCAATCCGCTGCGCTCGGCGAAATCGGCGCAATGGATGAAAAGCCACCTCTACGGCACCATCATTCCCGATGCGTTTGTGGAGCGGATGGAGAAAGCCACCGACGCGGCACGCGAAGGCGTGCGCATCTGCGTCGAATTGATCGAAGAGCTCTCGACCATTCCCGGCGTCGCCGGCGTCCACATCATGGCGCCGGGCAACGACGCGGCGATTGTGGAGGTGATTGCGGCAGCCAGAGCGCAGATGCAACAGGCCGCCGGCTAGCCAATTCGCGCCTCCACCGTCCGGATATCGATCTCAGATTTCAATGTTCGGTGCACCGGACATTTGTCGGCGATCTCCAACAGCCGCGCGCGCTGTTCGGCATTAAGCTCCCCCTCAAGCGTGATAATACGCTCAATACGATCGAGCATGCCTTCCTTGGTTTCGCATTCCGCACAATCGGTGGCGTAAACCCGGCTGTGGCGAAGCCGGACTTGCGTGCGCAGGAGCGGGAGCTTCTTGTGATCGGCATAGAGCCGCAGCGTCATCGCGGTGCAGGCGCCAAGCGCGGCGAGCAAGAGATCGTAGGGACCGGGACCGCTGCCGAGCCCGCCTGCGTCCTTCGGCTCGTCCGCAATCAGGTGATGCCGGCCGGAGATGATCTCCTGCTGGAATCGGCCGTGCAACGTTTCGCGCACCAGGACGGTGTTGAATGGGGCGTCCTCCGTATCGCTGAAAGCGGACTGTTCGGTCGCCATGGACGGCTCCTGGGCTAGAGTAAGCCGCTAACATATGCGGTTGGTCGACTGAAAATGTGCCATTATTGACACAATCGGCTATCATGATAGACCGCTCCAAGAAGATCGCGGCCCGCTTCTATCGCAGCGCGATGGGCCGGAATCCCGTCCGGGATTGGCTTCTCGAATTGGACAAGGAGGACCGCCGCGTTATTGGAAAGGATATTCAGAAAGTCGAGTTCGGTTGGCCGATCGGCATGCCGTATTGCCGTCCGCTCGGACACGGACTCTGGGAAGTGCGCAGTGACCTCTTACGCGGTCGTATCGCACGGGTGATCTTCTCAATCGTCGGCGGCGAGATGGTCCTACTGCACGGCATTGAAAAGAAAACACAAAAGACGCCCACGCATGACATCGAACTTGCCTTGAAGCGCAAGCGGGAAATCGAAAGATGAAAACGAAAAGAACAGTGAGAAAGAAGAACGGTTCCATCGATCGCACCGAGACCTTCGATGAGTTTCTCGCCAAAGAAGGCCTGCTGGCGGAAACCGAGGATACCGCGATCAAGGAAATCATCGCCGACCAGATCAAAGTCGCGATGGACAAGCAGCATTTGAGCAAGACTGCAATGGCCGCGCGGATGAAAACAAGCCGCCGTCAACTCGACCGTTTGCTTGATCCTAATAACCCCTCCGTCACGCTGGCGACATTACGGCGTGCGGCGATTGCGGTGGGACGGACACTGAGGGTGGAATTGGAGTAGCAGAGCAGTTTCCTACTAGGATTCTATAAAATGAATCTGAACTTTTTGGGTGATGCGCTGGATTATTGGAAGGGGGCTATATTTACTGACCTCCGCTCGGAGAAGTTAGTCAGCAATTTTCGAGTAGACGCGATGGCGACCGACACGCGGCAGCCAACCGACCAAACCTTGTTTGCCCGGCTTCTTCGAATTCAGGAAAGCCAACTGATATCGCATGCCTATAATTTGCGCCAAGCTCGGCGTCAGTATTTCTCGGAAATTTCTTCGAAGGGTGACTTATTTCTGGATCCCGACACCGGAATAAATACCGGACCTGTAAAACGGATCGAGCAGTACCTTCAGCCATCGGAGTTATTTGAAATATTGCAAGCGAATAAAGACCGATTAGCAATCGTGTATCAGCATGTTCGAGCCGAAAAAACACGACAAAGACTTGATAAGATTCTGGCTACGCTGGAACGCGAAAGAAAGGGACATTTTTTTGCTCTTCCTATGAATCAGGAACAGTTGCCCTACTGTTTTTCAGTCACAATAGTGATCGTGTACAATCTGTGCGCAGCTATTTTTGTCGTCTGCTTGGTGCACACGCATCACTCCGGGTTGGCTTCTGGAATTACTGAACTAAAGTCAACTTGAGGACCAAAAGCTCGCGCCTCATCTCCCCAGCTCCCGCATCGCCGCATCGAGCCCTTCGATAGTCAGCGGAAACATGCGGCCGCCGAGAACCTGCCGCATCATGCTGATCGAGGCCGTGGTGTCCCACTCGTGTTCGGGCACCGGATTGAGCCAGACGCAGGACGGATAGGTCTTAGCCACCCGCTCCATCCAGACGCGGCCCGATTCTTCGTTGAAATGCTCGACCGAACCGCCCGGCGCCATGATCTCGTAAGGCGACATCGCGGCGTCGCCGACGAAGATCACTTTGTAGTCGTGCGGATAGGTGTGCAGCACGTCCCAGGTCGGCGTCGTCTCGGTCCAGCGCCGGGCGTTCTGTTTCCACACTTTCTCGTACAGGCAATTGTGGAAATACAGGTGCACAAGGTGCTTGAACTCGGTCTTGGCGGCGGAGAACAATTCTTCGGTGGTCTTGACGTGCCAATCCATCGAGCCGCCGACGTCGAGAAACAACAGCACCTTGATGGTGTTGTGGCGCTCCGGCCGCATCAGAATATCGAGATAGCCTTTGTGCGCGGTGCCTTTGATGGTGCCGTCGAGGTCGAGTTCGTCCGGCGCGCCGGTGCGGGCGAATTTGCGCAGGCGCCGCAGCGCGATCTTGATGTTGCGGGTGCCGAGCTCGACGTCGCCGGCAAGATCGCGAAACTCGCGCTTATCCCAAACCTTCACCGCGCGGAAATTGCGGTTGGTATCCTGGCCAATGCGCACGCCTTCGGGATTGTAGCCGTAGGCACCGAACGGTGAGGTGCCGGCGGTGCCGATCCACTTTTTGCCGCCCTGGTGGCGGCCTTTTTGCTCGGCGAGCCGTTGGCGCAGCGTTTCGAGAAGCTTTTCGAGACCGCCCATCGCCTCGATCTGCTTCTTCTCCTCCGCCGTGAGATATTTCTCGGTCAGTTTTTTCAGCCACTCGGCGGGGATTTCCGCGTTGAGCGCGTCCGCGACGAGGTCGAGGCCCTTGAAGACGTGGCCGAATACGCGGTCGAACTTGTCGAGATTGCGCTCGTCCTTCACCAGCACCGTGCGCGACAAATAATAGAAATCCTCGACGCGGCGAGAGGCGACGTCCTTCTCCATCGCCTCCATAAGCGTGAGATATTCGCGCAGCGTCACCGGAACGCCCGCCTGCTTCAACTCGTGAAAGAAGGTTGCGAACATCGGGGCATTCTAATCCTGGGGCCCAGTGTCCGGCTACTTTCGCCATTTCCGACTGCTTGCTCTCATCTAATGACCATCAAGTTATTGTTTCAAAACGATTTTATCCTATCTAAAGATATATCTTGCGTTATTACGTTTAATGATCTATCTAAAGATATATCTTAACAAGGAGAACTACAGAATGCATAGACATGGACATCACGGTCACGACGACCACGAATCTCGTGAAGGCCGCTGGGCGGCCGGCCGACATCGCCGCCACGGCCGTTTCGGCGGCTTCGGTTTCGGCGGACGGCACGGCAGGGACGGCGGCGGCATGAACCCCGACGATATGCGCGCCGGGCGCATGCTGGCGCAGGGCGACCTGCGGCTGGTGGCGCTGGCGCTCATCGCGGTGGCACCCCGCCACGGCTACGAAATCATCAAGCTGGTCGAGGAGAAGACCGCGGATTGGTATTCGCCGAGCCCCGGCATCGTCTATCCGACGCTGACCTATCTGGAGGAAGCCGGCTACGTCACCGCCGCGACCGAAGGCTCGAAGAAGCTCTACACCATCACCGACGAGGGCCGCGCCTATCTCGATAGCCACGGCGATCTCATCAAAATCGTGCTCGATCGGTTGACGGCGCTCGGCGAACGGGTCAACCGCTGGCGATCCGAGCGCGGTGATCGCGATAACCGCCGCGATCTGCCGCCGCTGGTCGAGGCCTCGTTCGACAACCTGCGCGACATCGTGGCGAAGCGGCTCGGCGGCGATGCCGAAGCGGAATCCCGATTGGTCGAAATCCTCGCTCGCGCGGCGACGGAATTGCAGAAGTCGTAAAAACCCGACGCGGGGTCAGGCGGCGGCGCGCCGCCCCTGATCTTGCCCCGCGAACGCGTCCGGCGTGTGCACGTGCTCCGGCCGAATGCCGACACCGATTAACAACGCCGGTACGCGCTGCAAGAGCGGAATGGCGCCAAGCAGTTTGAACACCAAGGGCGGCTTCGGCCGCTCCTGGCTCCGCAAAATGCGGCTGATCAGCCGCTTCTGAATCGTCAGCTGCAGCCATTGGGTAAGGCGCACCGCAAACATGCGGCGGCGTTGGATCGCTTGCAGATCGTCGGTCGTGATACCGCCGGCCTTGAGCGGCGCCGCCAGCCGGTTGGCGGCCGCGACCGCGTCCTGCACGGCGATATTGATGCCGACGCCGCCGACCGGCGACATCGCATGCGCGCAATCGCCGATACAGATCAGGCCCGGCCGCCACCATTTGTGCAGGCGGTCGACCGTGACGCTCAACAGCTTGATGTCGTCGAAGCTTTTCAATTCGCCGATCCGGTCGGCGAGGAACGGCGACATCCACACGACCTTGTCGCGGAACGCATCGAGGCCTTTCGCCTTGACCTCGTCGATGCCGCCTTTCGGTATGACATAGGCGCACTGCCAATAGTTGCCGCGGTCGAGCATGACCATCATGACGCCGGCCTCGACGTGGCCGAAGGCGTCGCTGGCGTCGCTTTCCTTGCGCGAGAGGCGAAACCACAGCACGTCCATCGGCGCGCCGTAATCCTCGCTCTTGAAGCCGGCTTTCTCCCGCACCGTCGAATGACGTCCGTCGCAGCCGACCACCAGATCGGCGCGGATCGCAAGCGCGCCGTCGGGCGTCTTCGCCCGCACGCCGACGACCCGGCCGGCCTCTTCGATCAGGTCGGTCGCCTCCGCCTGCATATGCAAATCGAAAGTCTTGTAGCGTTTGCCGTGGCCGGCCAGAAAATTCAGGAAGTCCCATTGCGGCATCAACGCGACGTATTTGCAATGCGTCGGCAGATGGGTGAGGTCGGCGATCGCAACGCGCACGCCGCCGATCTGGGCGGAAAGCTTTTGGATCTTTTGGTGCGGTTCTTTGAGAAAATCGTCGAGCAGCCCGAGTTCGTATATCAGCTCAAGCGTCGACGGATGCACGGTGTCGCCGCGAAAATCGCGNNATGCCGGCGGGTCCGCCGCCGACGACACAACATTTCGTGGTGATCGAAGCGTCCGCCATCACGATTTAAAGTCCGCGCGACGATACCTTGCGATGGAGATCGACAAGGCTCAGTCTGGTCGCAACCGCCTACCGGAAATGCCGCCCGCCGTCTCGGGGTTCCGGATTTTTCCCGCGACGCCCCGACAGAGCGAAAGGATCCTCACATTTCCGCCGCAAGCGGGGTGCTAGAAGGATTATCGCAGGTCCCCCGCCTACCAACATGCGCCTTTCCATCATTCTGGCCCTTTTCATCGCCCTGGTCCCGCTCGATGCGGGATTCGCCCAGCTTGCGGGAACCGGCGATTTTCACATTGCCTGGGAGGTCAAGAACCGGTTTCGCCTGTTTCGCGACGAAACCGATTTTCTGCGCCAGGTGGCGGTAAGCCGCGGCGACGGCGTTCTTGCCGCCGAACGCCGGCTTGAACGCGACAGCGACGGCCTCGGCTGGGCCAAGGACGTGGTGGCTAACCTCTGTCTCGACAATTACGGCGAACTCCTGGAGACCTGCGACCGCGACGGCACGCGCGAAAATTATCTGGCGCCCCGCGATCACCCGATCAGCGTCGCGATCTCCGGTCCGGTGCCGCAAGATACCACCTGCGTCTGGAGCTTCGACGACGGTGACGGTCCACTCAAGCAGAGCAACGCGCCCTGCAATCAGGAAGTCAAATTGCGCGTGCGCTCAGGCCGCACCACCGTCGCCACCGTCGACATCCCGCTCGGCGACGGCACTGCCCAACGCGTGGCGACCGAGATCGCGGTGCGCGACGTGCTCATAGCCGGCCTCGGCGATTCGATCGCGGCCGGTGAGGGCGACCCCGACAAGGCGGTCGAACTGGAAGGCGGCTTCTGCTTCAAGCGCTTTCTGACCGGCGGCAGCAGCCAATATTTCCGGCCCAGTCGCGCCGGCTATGGCGACGACCGGTCCTGCGAGAATGGCCCGTCGAGCACGAACGCCAGCAAAGACTGGGCGCGCCACGGTGCGCGCTGGATGAGCCCCGCCTGCCATCGATCGCTTTACAGCTATCAGGTACGCGCCGCGCTTGCGCTTGCAATCGAGCAGCCGCATCTCGCCGTCACGCTGGTTCCGCTCGCCTGCACCGGCGCGGCAATCGATAACGGCATGTTCGGCGGCCAGCGCTCGGACGACTGTCCCTGGGTGGTCGGGATTGAGAGCTGTTCCGGCACCTCGCCCGCGCAATTCGGCGAACTCAAGGACATCATGGCGGCGGCGCATCGCCAAGATCCCAACCGTAACATCGATCTGATGTTGCTGACGGTCGGCGCCAACGACGTGAATTTCGCCGGGCTCGTCGCCAATGTCATCGTTGATGCCACCACCGAGCGGCTGTTGCTCAGGGAAGGCGGCTCCATCGTCGACGTCGCCACCGCGCAAAAAGCCCTCGACCAGGACCTGCCGGGCGAGTTCGCGCAACTGCGGACCGCGCTCAAGCCCTATGTCGGCGGCAATCTCAACCGCGTGGTTTTCGTCTCCTACGGCAATCCGGCGATGCAAGCGGACAATAAGCCCTGCCCCGGCGGCCGCGACGGCCTCGATGTCCATCCGGCCTTTGGCGCCGACAGCGAACGTCTGCGGGCGACGGCCGATTTCGTCGACTCCAAGTTTTTGCCTAAGCTCAAGGTGCTGGCGACCTGCGACGGCAACAAGATTTGCCGCGATCCGGTGACGGAGCGCATGACTTTTGTTGACGGCCATCAGCCGGCGTTCGACGGACACGGCATGTGCGCGCGCGCAGCGAACGACCCCGAATTCGATCGCAAGTGTTTTTCGACCAAAGGCGACAGTTTCACCACCGATCCGAACGCTGCGCCGGAGGATCCGATGGCTTGCGGCGAGCCTCCCGGCAATTATCGACCTTACGCTTCACGTGCACGCTGGATCAGGACGGCCAACGATAGTTATTTCACCGCTATGACCTATCCCGAAGGCATGCCCGCGATTTTGAAACCGAGTGACATCCACGACGCGCTATGGGGCGTCGGCAGCGCCGTCTATGGCGGCGCGGTGCATCCCACCGCCGAAGGCTACGCCGCGATGGC
>PLTE01000161.1 GCA_003164375.1 Hyphomicrobiales bacterium
TTGCCGACGAAGGGGAAGCGGCCGACGCGGATGTCGATTTTCTTGTCCTTGCACGCCTGTTCGGTGAGGCCGACGGAGGCGACCTGCGGCGTGCAATAGGTGCAGCCGGGAATAAGCCGCTTGTCCATCGGATGCGGATGCAACCCCTTGATCGCCTCAATGCAGATGACGCCTTCGTGCTCGGCCTTGTGCGCGAGCAGCGGCCCACCGGCGACGTCGCCGATAGCGTAGATGCCGGGCACATTGGTTTTGCACGCGCCGTCTACGACAATAGCGCCGCGCTCGGTTTTCACGCCGAGTTTTTCCAAGCCCAAATTCTCAATATTGCCGACGACGCCGACCGCGGCGATGACGCGATCGACGGTCAAAGTCTGCGTGCCGCCCTTGCCGTCGTCGATGGTTGCGGTGACGCTGTCGGCCTTCTTGTCGAGCTTGGTCACTTTGGCGCCAGTGAAAATCTTGATGCCCTGCTTTTCGAAACTCTTGCGCGCGAAGGCCGCGATCTCGGCGTCCTCTACCGGCAGGATTTGCGGCAGCACCTCGACCACGGTCACCTCGACGCCGAGCGTGCGGTAGAAGGACGCGAATTCGATGCCGATGGCGCCCGAGCCGACGACCAAGAGCGTCTTCGGCATCTTCTCCGGCACCATGGCCTCGAAATAAGTCCAGATCAGTTTCTTGTCGGGCTCCAAGCCAGGGAGCACGCGCGGTCGTGCGCCGGTGGCGAGGATGATGTGCTTCGCTTGATAAGAGCCGGGGCCGAGCACGCCCTTCGGCGCTTCGCCGCGGCCGGTCTTCACGGTGACTTTGCCGGGCGCATCGATTGCGGCCTCGCCCCAGATGATCGTCACCTTGTTCTTCTTCATGAGGAAGCCGACGCCCTCGTTGAGCCGCTTCGACACCGCGCGCGAGCGTTTCACCACGGCGGCCGGATCGTAAGTCACTTCGCCAGCGGAGAGGCCGTAATCCTTGGCGTGCTGGAGGTAATGGAAAATCTCGGCCGAGCGCAGCAATGCCTTGGTTGGGATGCAGCCCCAATTCAGGCAGATGCCGCCGAGATAGTCGCGCTCGACGATGGCGGTCTTGTAGCCCAGTTGGGCGGCGCGGATGGCGCAGACATAGCCGCCCGGCCCCGAGCCGATGATAATGATGTCGAAATTCGTATCAGCCATTCCGTTTCCTCACCCAGCCTCGCGTTCCGGCATTCTTTTAGCTGTCACGCCAGCCTTTGTCGCGGCCATCCGCGACCTTTGGTTCAGCAGTGATTTAAAGCCGCAGATGGCCGGAACAAGCCCGATCGTGACAACGTGCAATTAATCTGGGATAGACCGAAAAATACCATCTTCGCCCAGCCGTTCGAGAATCCCCGAGCGGATATCGAAATAGCAGCCATGGAGCTTCAGCCCACCGGCCTCGACGGCACTTTTGATCCACGGGAAGGTCATCAGGTTACCGAGCGACAGCCGTACCGCCTCGTGCTCGCACACATGCTGTCGGAGTTCCGGCGGCGCCGTCATGGCGCGCTGCCGCGCCGGCTCGGCGATGCGCACCCATTGGCCGACGAAATCCGATACTTCGGCCGGCGCTCCGTTGAGCAGCGCGTGGATGCCGCCGCACATCGCGTGACCCATGACGATGATGTCGTGCACGCGAAGCGCCCGCACCGCGAATTCGATCGCGGCGCTGATGCCCTTCGGCTGGTCATCTGGACTATAAGGCGGCGTCAAATTGGCCACATTGCGGACGACGAAGAGCTCGCCCGGCACGGCGTTGAACACCATCTGCGGATCGGTGCGGCTGTCCGAGCAGGCAATCACCAGCGCACGCGGGTGCTGCCCGTGCCGGCTCAACTCCTCGAAACGACCGCGTTCGCTCCGCCAGGTGCTGGCCCGGAAGCGATGATAGCCTGCGATAAGATCGTCCATAATCCGACCGATGGCGTGCTGCTTGTCCGCGGCTCACTCGCACGCAAATCATCGTGAAGCAAGAAGAATGCCTTACCGATTGAACGCCATCTGGATCAGGTGTGTAATGCCGCCTCACGCGGAAGGCGCAATCACTCATAAAGGGATCAAGTCGTGACCAGCCTCATTGGCCTCGTCGCGGCCATCGCAATGATGGTTATCGCACAAGTGTCTACCGCACACACCGCGGAATTGAAGCTGTTCAGCACCATTGGCGTGCAGGGCGCCCTCGAAGAACTCCTGCCGCTGTTCGAGAAGGCAACGGGCAATAAAGTTGTCACCACCTGGTCGACGGCGGCCATGCTGCTCAAGCGGATCGAGGGCGGCGAATCCGCCGACCTCTATATCCTGACTCGCTCAGGGATCGATGCGCTTGCCAAAGAAGGCAAAGTGGTGCCGGCCTCCGCGGTGACGCTGGCGAGCTCGGGGGTCGCGATCGCGGTCAAAGCGGGCGCGCCCAAGCCTGACATTTCGACGCCGGAGGCGCTCAAGCAAACGCTGCTCAAGGCCAACGGCATCGCCTATAGCGACCCAGCTGCCGGCGGCGCCAGCGGCGTCTATTTCGCAAAATTGCTCGACCGCATGGGTATCGCCCATCAGATCAAGGCGAAGACCAGGTTTCCGCCGCCGGGCGGCAATTCGGCGAGCCTCTTGTTAACCGGGGAGGCGGATCTTGCTGTGCAGCAGAAGCCCGAAATCATGTATGTGAAGGGCGTCGATATCGTCGGCGAGCTGCCGGGCGATTACAACAGCGTCACGGTGTTCGGCGCAGGCATCGCGCCCGAGAGCAAAAATGCCGCCTTGGCGGATTTATTGATCAAGTCGTTGCGATCGCCGGAGGGGGATGCGGTGTTCCGCTCGAAAGGGCTCGATCCGAGCTGATTGCTAAACCAGCATCATCACCGGGTTCTCGATCAGCGCCTTGAACGCGCCGATCAACACCGCACCGAGCGCGCCGTCGACGGCGCGATGGTCGCACGACATGGTCACGCTCATGATGTGGGCTGCTTCGATCTTGCCGTGCCGCACCACGGCGCGCTCCTCGCCGGTGCCGACGGCAAGGATGGTGGCATGCGGCGGATTGATAACGGCCGTGAAATCCTTAATCCCGTACATGCCGAGATTGGACACTGCCGTGGAGCCGCCCTGATATTCCTGCGGTTTGAGTTTGCGCGCGCGCGCGCGCGCGGCGAGGTCGCGCATTTCGTTGGAGATCGCGGACAGCGATTTGGTCTCGGCGTTGCGCACGATCGGCGTGATCAGGCCGTTTGGCATCGCCACCGCAACCCCGATATCGGAATGCTTGTGCTTGAGCATGCCGCCTTCGGTCCAGCTCACATTGGCGTCCGGCACGCGCTGTAACGCCAGCGCCAGCGCCTTGACGACGAAATCGTTGACCGAAAGCTTGTAAGCGGGCTTGCCGTCCTTGTCCTTCGGCGCCAAGCCGTTGATCTCTTCGCGCGCCTCAAGAAGCTTGCCGATATCGCAGTCCACCGTCAGGTAGAAATGCGGAATGGTCTGCACTGATGCCGTCAGTCGTTGCGCAATCGTGCGGCGCATGCCGTCATGCGGTACGACCTCGTAGCTGCCATCCTCGTAAAGCGCGCGGATCTGTTGGTCCGACATTGACGGCGCGATGGAAGACGCTGGAGCCGCACCCAGTGCAGGCGCCGCCGCCGGCGCGCGCAAACCGCCGCCTGCTTTCGCCTCAGCGACGTCGCGGGCGATGACGCGGCCGTGCGGACCCGAGCCGGAAATGCGGCCGATGTCGATGCCGGATTCCTTTGCCAATCGGCGCGCCAGCGGCGAGGAGAAAATCCGATCGGAGACTTGCCCGTTGGTCCAAGCCCCCTCACCCCCACCCTCTCCCCGTTGGGGAGAGGGTGCGCGCGGCACTATCGCAGGGGGCGGAGCCTTCGCCTCTCGTTCAGCCGGAGTGGTGCTTGGTGACGGTGAAGCGGCTTGCGCGGCCGCTCCTTCTCCCCGAGGGGGAGAAGGGGGGGATGAGGGGGCTCCGGCGCCGCGGGCAGGTCCCTTCCCCGCCCCGGCGGCCGCGGCCTTCACGTCCTCGCCTTCCTGCGCCAGGACAGCGATCAGCTGATTGACCGCCACGTCGCTGGTGCCTTCGGGCACCACGATCTTCGCCAGCGTGCCCTCGTCGACCGCCTCGACCTCCATGGTCGCCTTGTCGGTCTCGATCTCGGCGATCACGTCGCCGGTCTTGACCGGGTCGCCTTCTTTCTTGAGCCACTTTGAAAGGTTGCCCTTCTCCATCGTGGGCGACAAAGCTGGCATGAGAATGTTGATGGGCATGGCGCTACAATTTCACCAAAAACAAATCAGCGGTAGCAGACGGCTTTTGCCGCCTCGACGACTTCGGCGACCGAAGGCAGCGCAAGCTTTTCCAAATTCGCGGCATAGGGCATCGGCACGTCCTTGCCGCACACGCGCGCCACCGGTGCGTCGAGATAGTCGAAGGCTTCCTCCATCACCCGCGCGGCGATCTCGGCGCCGACGCCGGATTGCTTCCAGCCTTCCTCGACGGTGACGAGGCGGCCGGTTTTTTTCACCGACTCGATGATGGCGTCGGAGTCCATCGGCTTGAGCGTGCGCAAATCGATGACTTCGGCCTCGATATTGTCCTTGGCCAATTCTTCCGCGGCCTTGAGCGCGTAATTCATGCCCATCGACCAGGCGACAATCGTCATGTCCTTGCCGGGGCGCACGATGCGCGCGCGGCCGATCGGCAGCACGTAATCGTCGAGTTTCGGCACCGGCGAGGAATGGCCGTAGAGAAGCTCGTTTTCCAGGAAAACCACCGGGTTGGTATCGCGGATCGCGGCTTTAAGGAGCCCCTTGGCGTCGGCCGCGTTCGACGGCGCGATCACTTTCAGTCCGGGAATGTGCGAATACCAGGACGAATAATCCTGGCTGTGCTGGGCGGCCACCCGTGAGGCCGGCCCATTCGGTCCACGAAATACGATCGAGACCTTGACCTGACCGCCCGACATATATTGGGTTTTGGCCGCCGAATTGATGATCTGATCCATCGCCTGCATGGCGAAGTTGA
>PLTE01000058.1:0-8198 GCA_003164375.1 Hyphomicrobiales bacterium
GTCCATTTTCGGCATGTTCCAATCGAGCAGGATCGCGTCCGGCAAATCGCGCTGGCACGTTTCGATCGCATCTTCGCCGTTCTCGGCTTCCACGATCTGGAATTCGAGACCTTCAAGGATGCGCCGCGCCACCTTTCGGATGACGCTGGAGTCGTCGACAATCAAGCACGTTTTCATCGTTTCCTCGCTCTGCCCTGCACGGGCGAAGTCGCCGCAATTTTCTGACTCGTGGATCGTGTTGGAACTCGGATGATTTCCGATCGTCCTTCGCTTGCGCACGCAAGTTTCGCGAAGGCGGAAAACCGGCACTCGCTTTTCGGGTTCATGGGCTTGCAATCCTATTCATTCGCGCTCACGCCGCCGCAGCTTCGGCGCCGAGATCCAGCACCCGACCGACATCGAGCACCACAAGAAGCTGACCATCGAGCCGAAACACGCCGGAAGACACGCGCGCGAGTTTGCGGTCGAGATTGATGGGGTTCGGCTCGCGGTCCGCCTCCGTTAGCTTGAGCACTTCGCCCACAAAATCGACCAGCAGACCGAACGATTCCGCTTCGTATTCGAGACCGATCGCCATCGGTGCGTAATCTTTGGTGGCCGCCGCGTGACCGCGATGTTCCAAATCGAGCCGCGCGCTGAGATGGATCGCCGTGACGATCCGCCCGCGCAGATTGAGCACGCCGGCGATTTCCGACCCGGCGAGCGGCACGCGCGTGATATTCGTCGGCTTGAAGACATCCTGCACGCGCTCGATCGGTAGACCAAACAGCTGGCCGGCGCTGGTAAAGGTGACGTATTCGGTGAGCTTGGCTGAATCGTTCGTCATGTCACGCTGCCCGCTCGACGTCGGCGCTCTGTTCCTTGATCGCCGCGATCAATCCAGTGCGGTCGAATTTGGCGACGAAATCGTGGAAGCCGACCGCGCGTCCGCGCTCGATCGCGTCCGCGGAAACCATCGCGGCAAGCGCGATGATAGGTATCGCCGCCGTGCCCGGCGCGCGCCGCATCGCCTCGGCGAGCGCAAAGCCGTCCATGTCCGGCATCTCGACATCGGTGACGACGAGATCGAACCGGGCGCCGGATTTCAAAGCAGCGAGCGCATCGGCCGCCGAGCCGACGGCGACCACCTGGTAGCCAGCCGCCTTGATCAGCGGCGCCAGCATGTCGCGGAAGAACGCGGAATCGTCGACCAGGAGAACGCTGTGCGCCGCGCGCGCGGCCGTACCGTCACGGTTGCGGAACCAGTCCTCGAAGGCCTGCGGCAGGAAATGTCCGACGTCGACGATCTCGGTCGTCAATCCCTTGACCACGGCGTAGCCGAGCACGCCCGGACGGTTGCTCGCGACTTCGATATCGAGCCTGTCCTCGACGATGTCGACGATCTCGTCGACCACGAGCCCCATCGAGCGGCCGTGGTCGGAGAAGACCAGGATTGGCTGGGCGCCTTCGTGCTTGAGGCCGGTCTCGGTGTCGATGCGCAAAAGCGGCATGAGCTGGTCGCGATATTGCACTAGATGACGGCCGTCGGAGATTTCAATGCGGCGGCAATCGATCTCCTCGAGCCGGGTAACCAGCGAGAGCGGCACGGCCTTCGGCTGCTGCGAGCCGGCGCGGAAAACCAAGAGCGAAACCGTAGCCTCGCTGGCGATCTCCGCGCTTTGCTTCAACTCCGGCGCATCAGCTTGCGCCGTCTGCGCGGCGCGGCCGAGCGCCTGCGCAACGCCATTCGGGTCGAGAATCATGATGACCGAGCCGTCGCCGAGGATCGTGGTGCCGGAGAACACGCCGATATGCCGCAGCTTCGACGACATCGGCTTGATGACGATTTCCTCGGTATGGAACACGCTGTCGACGATGGCGCCGAATACCAGATTGCCGACCTGAGTGACCACGACGAAGCCGCCGTCGCTGTCGGCCGCGCCGAGCTTCAAGACTTCCTTCAGATGCAGCAACGGCAACAGCGTGTTGCGCAGCCGCAGCACCGGCGTGTCCTTGATCCGCTCGATGCGATGCTCGCCACTGCTACCGGCGCGAACAAGCTCGAGAACCGAGAGTTGCGGAATGGCGAACCGTTCGCCCCCGGCCTCGACGATCAGCGCGGAGACGATCGCGAGCGTGAGCGGAATCTTGATGGTGAATGTGGCGCCGCCGCCCGGGATCGACTTCAAATCGACGGTGCCGCCGATCTGTTCGATATTGCTGCGCACGACGTCCATGCCGACGCCTCGGCCGGAAATGCTGGTGACTTCAGCGGCGGTGGAAAAGCCGGGCGAAAAAATGAAATTGCAGATTTCGCCATCGGATTTCGCGGCCATTTCGGCTTCGGTAGCCAGGCCGCTCTCGATCGCCTTGGCCCGGATGCGCATGGTGTCGAGGCCGCGGCCGTCATCGGCGATTTCTATGATGATATGACCGCCCTGGTGGCAGGCGCTCAGCCGGATCGTGCCGTTCTTCGTCTTGCCGGCCGCCATGCGCTCAGCCGGACCCTCGATGCCGTGATCGGCACAATTGCGCACCAGATGCGTCAGCGGATCCTTGACGAGCTCGAGCACCTGGCGATCAAGCTCGGTTTCGGCGCCGTACATTTCCAACTCGATGTCCTTATCGAGCTCTGCCCCGAGATCGCGCACAATGCGCGGCAGTTTCTGCCACGCATTGCCGATCGGCTGCATGCGCGTCTTCATCACGCCTTCCTGCAGCTCGGCGGTAACGTTGGACAGCCGCTGCAAAGGCACTTTGAAGTCAGAATCCTCATGCCTGCGCACGATTTCGAGCAGCTGATTGCGGGTGAGCACCAGCTCCGAAACCGTGGTCATGAGATGATCGAGGGTCTCGACGCTAACGCGAATCGAATGGGTCGCGAGCTTCTCGCCCACCTCGGCCGCGGGCTTATCGCCGGCCTCAAACGTAACCTGGGCGCCCGCTTCGATCGCTGGCGCGGCGGCGGGCTCGGCATCGGCGCGTTCCGGCGCTACGTCGGGCGCCGATTGCGGCGGCGGGTTTTCCTGCCGCGCCGCGTTGTCCTGGCGCGCTGGGCTTTCCTGACGCGGCGGGCCTTCGTGACGCGCCATGGAACCGAGCCGCTCGATGAGGTCGTTGTCGTCCCCTGCCGGCTCCTGCTCGAGCCGCTCGATCCCGTCGAGGATCGTCTTGATGCGGTCGAGGGTGGCCAGGATGAGCGTCACGGCATCGGCGGTGACTGGCATGCCATCGCGGAACTTGCCCATCAGGGTCTCGGCGGCATGCGTCAGCGTTTCGAGCCGAGACAATGCGAGAAAGCCGCAGGTGCCCTTGATGGTGTGGACCAGACGAAAAATGTTGCCGAGGATTTGGCCATTATTCGGGTCCTGCTCGAAACGCACGAGCTCGGCATCGACCAAGTCGAGGCTCTCGCCGGTTTCGTTCAGGAAGTCCCGCAGCAGCTCGTCCATACCAGGCGCCTCATCGCCACCGGCGGCTTTTGTCTCACCGGCCCATGCAGAAGCGCGCGTTCCGATGTCCGACGCGCATGGCGCGCGCCGTCCTCGCCAGACGCGCGACGCCTGATCGGGCAGGCTCAGTTTGTTGGCAAAGGGTTTAATTTCGGTTGCGGCACGCGCCGATTGCCGCGCGATCGTCGCCAAAACGCCGTCCAAATCAACGTCAATGAGCGGTAACTACCACTCCATCGCCCTCGACGGCGGCCGAGACGGTTAGTCCACAATCCCGCGCCAAAATGCCGGTATAAACAGGTTGAATGGCATGGGCATCGACGGTCTGCGCCGGGCTGCCGCCCAGGAGGTCGGCGGCGGCGGCAGGTAAGCGGGCGTTGAGCCCGGACGCAGCGATCCGAAAACCGGCTCCGGTCGGCTCGATCGTGAGCGTACCGCCACGAGGGATGGCACCAACGGCAACCAGCAGCATGTTCAAGAGCAATTTGGCTCTATTTTTAGCCACTAATTCCCGCGGCAGATTCCAGACGATCATCGTCTTGCCGTCTTCGAATAGCCCGCGCGCGACCTTTTCCGCATCGCCCAGATCGATCTGAGCACCAGCCGATCCAGCCGCGCCGAAGGCAAGCCGGCAAAATTGCAGCTTGGCGGAGGCCTGCCGCGCGCTTTTCTTGATCAGATCCAATGCGAAGGTTTTGGTCTCTTCGTCCTTGTCCTCCTCCAGGACTTCCAGGCCGTTGACGATGGCGCCGACCGGGCTGATCAGGTCATGGCAAACGCGCGAGCAAAGCAGCGCCGCAAGGTCGAGGGCGCTTATCGCGATGGGACCGGAAACGGGGGCGGACATCTATGGCTCCGCTGCTACGGGATCGTGCCCGTCCGTGTCACAGCGCACGCGATTCGGCAATTGTGCGCTCGCTCGTGCCCGTCCCTAGGGACCGTGCTAAACCGCGCCACCTTCGACCCTATGACCTGAAAGCCTGCTTCCCCGGTTCGGGATCATGATTTGAGGAGCCCTCCGTGCCGACCTTCGATATTGGGGCCTGCGCCACGCTCATGGATGAGCTTACGGCCATGGCGACGCAGGCTGCCCGCGCCATCCGGGACCGCGCCGGCAAAGGCGGGGTGCGCCGCAAAGCCGACGGTTCGCCGGTCACGGCGGCGGATGAAGCCGCCGAGGCTGTCATCTGCGAGGGGCTCGCGCGCCTGACGCCGGGCATACCGGTCATTTCCGAGGAACAGCCGGCACACGATCAGCGCGCGGCATCCGTGCCGATGGGCGATAATAAAGCCGCCAGCTACTTCCTCGTCGACCCCCTCGACGGCACGCGCGAATTCATCGCCGGCCGCGAGGAATATACCGTCAACATTGCGCTGTTGAGTGCCGGCGTCCCGATCCTCGGCATCATCACGGCACCGGCTCTCGGTTTGACTTGGCGGGGCATTGTCGGACGCGGGGCCGAACGGATTGCGTTAGACGCGGGCAAAAGCTCGCCGCCCACAGCAATTCACACCCGGTCACCGCGAGAGCAGGAATTGATCGCCCTCGTCAGCCGGTCGCATCTAGAGAGGCGCACGCGCGCCTACCTCAACCGCTATCCGCTGGCAAAGGTCGTGCAATGCGGCTCGTCGCTGAAATTCTGCCGTCTTGCCGAAGGCGCTGCAGACCTCTATCCGCGGCTCGCCCCGACCCACGACTGGGATATCGCGGCGGGTCACGCCATCCTCGAAGCGGCCGGGGGACGTGTGGCGGCGCCCGACGGCGCGCCGCTGGTCTATGGCAGCACGGACCTCTTGATCCCGGCTTTTCTCGCCTCGGGCACGCCGCTCACTGGATGAGCGTACGCAGCACATCCGGCCATTTGCGGTCGGCCGAACCGATCACGCGAGCCGGATCGGCGACGAACTTGTCGCGCCGGGCGCCGTCGTAGAACAGGAAAAGGCGTTCTCCGGCGATGAACCAGACATTCGGATTGCCGGCGACCGCGACACCGCGCGCCACGCCGAGCGGATCATAGCCGCCATATTGCGGCATGTAGATGTCCGGCCGCGCGACAAAGGCGGCGCGATTGCCGACATTGGCGAAGCGCCACACCGCGCCGCCATAATGCAACTCGAAGTCAGGACTACCGGCCGTCGGCTTGCCGTCGGTGAAGAAAGCGACGGGGTCACAGCCCGCGATCGCCAGACCACTATGCCAGTCCACCACGATTTGCTCGGTTGCGGCGGCTCGAAAGGTCGGCACGGCGAAGGCCAGAACAAATGCGAGGCCGGCATATGCCGCAACGCCGGCGCAGGCGGCCAAGCCGGCACAGTATTGCTTCCGTTTTCGTCGCGCTGTCGTCATAGTTTCGGCAAAGGCTGGACCGATTCGGGTTTGTTCGCGCCTTCAGTTAGACCGCATTGCGTGAGCAACGAGTTAAGCTGGGAGGTGACCATGACTCTCGCGGAGAATCTCTCGACAAGTCTGGCCTCGCGGGTCACTTTTACCAGCATGGCCATCGCCATTATTCTGGTCATAATCTTGGCCGCGACCGGTCTCGAAATTGCCCCGGCTGCCGCTCAGGCCGTGCCGCCATCGCCGCCGCCTGCGCAAGTCGAGCCCTCACCGCAACCGCAACCGCCACCGCCTTCGTCTAATCAATTCTCGTCGAACGAACTGATCGATGCCGGCCACCACTTCTTCGGCGGCGTCTCGCGCGGACTAGCCATGATCGTGGAGAAGGCAGGCAGCCAATGGGGACAGCCCAACGGCTATATTTTGGGCGAGGAAGCCGGCGGCGCCTTTGTCGGCGGGCTGCGCTACGGCGACGGCACGCTTTACACAAAGAATGCCGGCGATTTGCGCGTGTTCTGGGAGGGCCCAAGCGTCGGCTTCGATGCCGGCGCCGACGGCGCGCGTACCATGATGCTGGTCTATAATCTGCCGCGAACCAAGGCGATCTTTGAGCGCTTCGGCGGCATCAACGGTTCGGCCTATTTCATCGGCGGTTTTGGCATGACGGCGCTCACGGCCGACGATATCGTGCTGGTGCCGATCCGTTCGGGCGTCGGCTTTCGCCTGGGCGCCAATCTCGGCTATCTCAAATTCACTGAACATCCAACGTGGAATCCGTTCTGATCCGCCGCGCGCTGCCTCTTGGCGGCGGCAAGCGCGCTCGGCATTGAAACGATGGCGCGACCGACAAAGTCGGTTTAGGTTAACGGCCGGTGAATGTGGTGCAGCCCGCACCCGCATGGCATGG
Source organism: Hyphomicrobiales bacterium (assembly GCA_003164375.1). Classification (GTDB taxonomy): domain Bacteria; phylum Pseudomonadota; class Alphaproteobacteria; order Rhizobiales; family Xanthobacteraceae; genus BOG-931. The sequence continues at coordinate 6,677 of PLTE01000058.1, forward strand.
TCATGCACCCCCTCCCTTCCCTCCCCCGCGAGCGGGGAACGAACAGGAGCCGGGCTGGAGGCGTAGCGTCATGATCGAACCGGTCATGTATTTCGGGATCGGATTCCTGGTTGCGGCTTTGCTCTGCCTGCTGTTCGTGCCGCTGGTGCATAGTCGCGCCGTGCGCCTGACCATGCGGCGCCTCGAAGCGGCGACGCCTCTATCGATCGCCGAGATCCGCGCCGACAAGGATCAGTTGCGCGCCGAATTCGCGATGTCGACCCGACGGCTCGAAATGAGCGTCGAGAAGATGAAGACCAAGACCACCTCGCAACTTGCCGAGCTCGGCAAGAAGACCGACGCGATCAATCAGCTCAAGAAAGAACTTGGCGAGAAGACCGCGACCATTTTCGCGCTCGAAGCGCGCGACCGGACGCTGCGCGATCAATTGCGCGCCACCGAGGAAGAGTTCCAGATCAAATCGGGCTCGCTACGCGAAGCCGAGCGTCATCTCGCCGACAAGGAAGCCGAGCTGTCGAAGCTGTTGGCCGAGCTCGGCGAGCGATCGCTTGTCGCCGACAGCCAACGCACCGAGATCGCGGCCTTCCGCACCCAAGTCGAAGCGATGAAAGTCAGCGTCGCCGACTATGAACGCGCGGTGGCCGAGACCCAACAGCGTTTGGCGCGCGAGCGCGCCGACGCCGAGACCGCCGCCAACGAGTTGAGCGCGGCACGCGGCAAGCTCGGCGATCTCGGCACGCGCACCACCGAACTTGAACGGCAGCTGTTCGTGCAGACGACCGAAGCGGAATTGCTCAACCGCCGCGCCCTGGACCTCGAAGCCCGGCTCGGCGATCAGGGCCGCATGCTAGCCGAACGCGATTACCAGCTCGACCGCATGAGGAGCGAACTCGAGGCCGCCCGCAAGATCGAGGCCGACCTGCGCAATGAGATTGCGACGTCCGGCAGCCGCAGCAGCAGCGCGGTGGACCGTTTCCGTTCCGACATCACCCAACTCGAGGCCCAGCTTGCCGCCGCCATCGAGGAGCGCACCAAACTGCAACGCGAGATCGGCACGATGAAGCGCGACACGGAAACGACTTGGGCGGCCGAGCGGGTGGAGAATGCACTGCTCCGGGAGCGTATCAATGATGTGGCAGCCGAAGTCGCCCGCCTGACCGCGACGCTGGAAGGTCCTGGCTCGCCGATCGAATCCATGCTCGCGGTCGAAGCGTCCACCGCCGGCCGCGGCACGTCCGACGTCAAAAGCACCCGCAACGACGCGGCCGCCGAGAATGGCGACAGCGCGCCAGAAAGCAAGAACACGCTCGCCGATCGCATCCGCGCATTGCAGTCGACCGCTTCGCGGGTTGCTTCCACGAATTAGAGCTTGATCCCGAAAAGTGGATGCCGGTTTTCGGAAACGATCATGCTCAGGCAAATGTCCTTGGCTTGACACTCGCAAGGGTCGCACCTTAAATCCCGGCCCGATCGGCACATCTGGGTTAGATGGGCGCTTAGCTCAGCGGGAGAGCGTTCCCTT
>PLTE01000058.1:8238-10841 GCA_003164375.1 Hyphomicrobiales bacterium
CAGTTCTATGATACGCGCGACGAATTCGTCGACCGCCTGCCATGACGTATATTCGATACACGTGTTCGGGTCGGTCGGTCCCCGCGTCAGCAGCATGATGAATCGGATGATCTGGCGATCCGTGAAGCGATAGCGGCGATAGTCGAGGCGGCCCGCAAAGGCTGTGGCAACGGCCGGAGCGAGACAATGGCGCGCAATGAGCTTGCGCAGATAGGCGTTGCCCGCGACTGTGGTCTTGAGCGGCTTGCGGGCGGTCAGATTGACCGAGGCGAGCGCCAACGGCGGCGGCGTATCAAGTGACTGGTAGACCGCCAAGAGACGANNAGGCAAATGCCGGCCGTAGCGGACTGCGGCGACAAGCACCACGACCGAGGCCCCAGCCAATTCCGTAGCCAAGTCCGTAGCCAAGTCCTTCGCCATGTCCATAGGCGCGATCTGCGCCAGCGCACTGTCCTGCGCCGCGGCAGCCGTTCCGGCCTCAGCGAGGCGAGACGCTATATATTCTGCGATACGCCGCGATTGCCCGTCCCGCGTCGCATAATAAAGTGCAACACTCGCGTGGCACTCCACCGTCGACATTAAGCGTCCTGAATCAAACGAACCGCGGAAATGCAGGGTCGGCACGCGCGACCGACCCCGCCGCAAGCACTTCGGTACTTTGAGCTTGCAAGACTAACGGGCGCTCACGTCTCGCCGCGACTTACTTCTTTATGCTGTCTTTGTATTGCTTGCCGTAGTCATTGAGCACGGGCGGCGCCGTGTGGCACTTCGTGCNNATCGTCGCCTTCGCAATCGTTGGATTTGCCATCGCATTCGGTGTCGCGAATGTAAGCATCGCGAACGCAAGCAATGTCACTGCCGCCGTCGCGACGGTCCCACACACCACCAGGGATTTGATCTTTTTCACATTTTGCATTGTCGACCTCTGCGTCAAACGATTCATACGGACATTCGCGCAAGGCGTGTCCTGACGGCGCGATCATAACGGGATAGCGGCGCCAAGCAACAAAAACTGCGGAACAAACCGCTTCAACGAGTAAGCGATTACCGTTGAAACGTCGAATATTGACGCCTCGATTCTTGCAGGAGCATGATGATGCCGGCGCAGCCCGTCGGCCGGCGACATCGAAGCGCGTCAGATTCTCGGGCAATCGCCGGCGCGGTCTACATCGCCGCCTTGGTGGCTCCATGAAGCCTATTTGAAGCACGGGCGCCCTTTGATACGTATCAAGACTCGATCCGCCGTTGGCTGCTAGGGTGATTGTTCGATTGGCTGTTCTGGGCGCGAGGGAACTTCCGGCGCCGATTGGAGCTGCTGAAGGGGGTGCGGCCTGCTCCGACGCTGAAAGAGGAATGACGGCACGCATGCAGCCGCAAACCCTGAAGTTCAAGCTTGTACTTTACCTGACGATAGCGCTTACGGTGGCCATGCTGCTGTTCACCGGAGCGGTCGCCTTTTATTTGTACAATCAAATTGTCGACAAAGTGTCCGATCACGTCATCCAACTCTCCGAAGTGATCAGTAAAAGCACCCGTTTTGCCATGCTGCAAAACGAGCCCACTTATGTCGACCGGATCATTCACGACGTGGCCGATCAGGAAAAAATCGAGCGCGTCAGAATTCTTAGCCAGGACGGTCGAATCACCCATTCAACCTACGCGCCCGAGATCGGCCGAACGGTAGATCGCAACGCCGAAGCCTGCTCGCGCTGCCATGTCAACGAACAGCCGCTCGACCAGGTTCCGCCGAACGAAAAAACCTGGACGTTCCAAGGCGCCGACGGCAAACCCCTGCTCGGCAGCATGGAAGTCATCCGCAACGAGCCATCCTGCTACAACGCCCCCTGCCATCAGCATAAGAAAGAGACCTCCGTTCTGGGGGTTCTCGACATCAATTATTCGCTTGACGAGATCGACAGCAAACTGCGTACCAGCACATTCGAAATCGCCGGATTCTCCTTAGGTTTCATAGCGCTGGCGGCGTTGGCAATCGGCTACTTCGTGCACCATCTGATCTATCTGCCGCTACGTGACCTCGAAGGCGTGGCGCAACGGGTGTCTGCCGGAAACCTCGACCAGCCAATTCCGGTGCGCAGCGGCGACGAATTTGGCAAGCTCGCTGGCTCGTTTAACAGCATGACCGACGCAGTGCGCAACTCGCGGGAAGAGTTGCGCGAACTGGCTCATACGCTCGAACAAAAGGTGGAATTACGAACGCAGGAATTACAGCGTGCCCAGGCGCAAACGATGCGCGGGGAAAAGCTGGCTTCAGTCGGACTGTTGGCCTCGGGCGTCGCCCACGAGTTGAACAATCCACTCACCGGAATCCTGACCTTCTCGCATCTTCTGCGTCGGAAAATGCTCGACCAGAGCCCCGATGCGGAAGACATGGATTTGGTGATTCGTGAGACCAAGCGATGCGCGGCGATTATCAAGCGGCTGCTCGACTTTGCTCGTGAAAAGCAGCCGGAGAAGAAATTCAACGACATCAACCAGATTATCGAGGATACCGTGCGCATCGTCCAACGACCCGCTCACTTGCGCGATATCGGGGTTACCATGGATCTCGACCGTACGCTGCCGCCGATCTGGATCGACGCCGA
>PLTE01000268.1 GCA_003164375.1 Hyphomicrobiales bacterium
TCGGCCTGAATCACGTCGCAGTCGATGGTGATTTGCCGCTCGCCGAGCGCTTTGAGATCGACCACCGAACGCAGGCTGCGGCCGATCAGACGCTGGATTTCCATGGTGCGGCCGTTCTGTTTGCCGGCCGAGGCTTCGCGCCGCGTGCGTTCGAGCGTGGCGCGCGGCAGCATGCCGTATTCGGCCGTGATCCAGCCCCGCGCCTGGCCTTTCAGCCACGGCGGCAGACGGTCCTCCAATGTTGCAGTCACCAGCACGTGGGTGTCGCCGAATTTTACGAAACAGGAGCCTTCCGCATATTTCACAACGCCGCGCTCGAGCGAGACGGGACGCAATTCGTCGGGTTGTCGGCGGCTCGGCCGCATGCGGATCTCCTGGTTGCCGAACGCAAAGCGTCCGCTGCGACTGCCTTTTAGGCGCTCCACTATGGCCGCCACAAGACCGTAGGGCCATTTGCCCGAGAGGCGATTGCCAGTGACGGCGGCTAACCGCTACGCTCCGCTCGCGAGAAGCCATCAGGGAGAGAGCGACCGTGAAGGACGTAACCCAAGAAGCCACACACGTATTGGCCGAATTCGCCGCCACGCTCAGTTACGAAGACGTGCCGGCGCGCGTCCGCGAGCATTGTAAAAACCTCATTCTCGACGCGCTGGCTTGTGCGGTCGCCGGCCATCGGGGCGAGGAGACCGGCCAGGTCGCAGCACTCGCCTCGGCCCTGGCGCAAGGCCGTGAATCGCGCGTGATCGGCGGCGGGCATTTGTCGCTTGCCGGCGCCACGCTCTTGAACGGCTATCTCATCACCGCGGTCACTATGTGCGATGTGCATCGCGCGACCATGACGCATGTCACCCCGGAAATCGTGCCACCGGCACTCGCGATCGCGGAACGCGATGACCTGTCCGGCCGCGACCTTCTGGTTGCCATCGCCGCGGGCTGTGAAGTGACGACGCGGATCGGCATCGGCCTCGATTATCCGGTGTTTCGCGCGCGCGGCTGGCACGGGCCGGGCATCCTCGGTCCGTTCGGCGCGGCGGCAGCCGTCGGCTCGCTCCTCGAATTCGATGCCGAGACCATGGCGCGGGCATTCGGGCTTGCCGGCAGTCAGGCCGCCGGCACCTTTGCCGCCTGGGGGACGCCAACGGTGAAATTCCATCAATGCCGCGGCGCACTGTCGGGACTGATGGCGGCGCTCTTGGCGCAACAGAGCTTCGTTGCGACGCATGAGTTCCTCACCGCCAAGGACGGCGGGCTCTACAACGCCTATGCCAGCGGCGGCAAGCCGGACGCGGCGATTGCCGATCTCGGGCAGCGCTTCGAACTCATGCAGATCGCGCTCCGGCTCTGGCCGTCGGCGACGCTGATTCAAGGTCTCAATACGGCTTTGTTCGAGCTCGTGGAGAAGCACGCGATCGATCCCGCGCATGTGCGCAAGGTCCGCGTCGCGCTGAGCAAGACCGCATTCGACATGCACGGCGGTTTTAGCACCTACAAAGCCAAGTTCGAGGCGCTGTTGTCGACGCATTACACCGCCGCCGTAATCCTGCACGATCGGGCGCTGACTTTGGCGCAATTCGAGCCGAAACGTTACGACGATCCGAAACTGCGCGCCTTCGCCGCCGAAAAGGTCGAAGTCCGCGCCGACGCGGCGGTCGCCGGATCGCAGGCCGTGGTCGAGATCGCGATGGACGACGGCAGTATATTCACCGCGCGTTGCGAGCATCCGCTCGGTGGCGCCGAGAATCCGCTGTCGCGCGCGCAGATCGAGCAAAAATTCCGTAGCTATGCCGACGGCGTTTTGCCCGGCGCGCATGTCGCCGATATCATTGGTGCGGTCGATCGCCTGGAGGAGTTCGGCTCGGTGCGCAAGCTGATGACGCTCCTTGGCGCTGCAGAGAGCGCCGCAACACGTGCGATGGCGGCAGCGGAGTGATAAATAACCTGCGGGCGGCCGGCGCCGGGCGTTGGGAGTCATTTTTTGTCCAGCCATGATTTTTCTCTTGGCATGAACCAGCTGGGCTTGGCCCAGCTCAACGAGCGTTCGCGCGAGATTTTTCGCCTGATCGTCGAGAGCTATCTCGCCACCGGTGAGCCGGTCGGCTCGCGCAACCTGTCGCGCATCCTGCCGATGACGTTGTCTCCGGCGTCGGTGCGCAACGTCATGTCCGATCTCGAACAGCTGGGATTGGTCTATGCGCCGCATACCTCGGCCGGCCGCTTGCCGACAGAAATGGGGCTGCGGTTCTTCGTCGATGCGCTGATGCAGATCGGCGACATCGGCGAACGCGACCGCATGGCGATCGAGGCCCAGGTAGCGGCTTCGGGCCAGGGCAAATCGGTCGAAGCGGTGCTGACCGAAGCCTCGGGTTTGCTCTCGGGCTTAAGTCGCGCCGCCGGCGTGGTGCTCACCGCCAAATCCAATCCGCGGCTCAAGCACATCGAGTTCGTCCGTCTCGAGCCAGAACGGGCGCTCGGCATCCTCGTCGGCGAGGACGGTCAGGTCGAAAACCGCGTCCTCAATGTCCCGGTTGGCTTGCCGACCTCGGCGTTGGTCGAAGCCGCGAATTTTCTCAATTCGCGCATCCGCGGCCACACCCTCGACGAGGTCAAAATCGAGATCCAACGGACCCTCAAGGAGAGCCAGGCCGAGCTCGACCAGCTGACGCAAAAAATCATCGCCGAAGGGCTGGCGAGTTGGTCGGGCGGTGAGAGCGACGAGCGCAAGCTGATCGTTCGCGGCCAAGCGCATCTGCTCGACGACCTCAAGGCGATCGCCGACCTCGAACGGGTGCGGCTTTTGTTCGACGATCTGGAGACCCGGCGCGAGGTGATCGATTTGCTAGGCCGCGCCGAGCGGGCCGAGGGGGTGCGGGTCTTCATCGGCTCGGAGAACAAGCTGTTCTCGCTATCCGGCTCGTCGACCATCGTGGCGCCCTATCACGATGCCTCCGGCCAGATTGTCGGCGTGCTCGGCGTGATCGGCCCGACGCGGCTGAATTACGCGCGCATCGTCCCCATGGTCGATTATACCGCCAAGGTCGTGAGCAAGCTGCTCGGCGGTTGACGGTGCCCCGCCGCAATCGGCTCAGCCCTTTCCAGGCGCTTGATTTTTGCCGGTGGAACCCTGATATGCGGGGCAGTCAGCTAGTAGGATGAGATATGACGGAACAGACCGCTCGCGCAGACGACGAAGCGGCCCAGCCGCAACAGGCTGCGGCTGCCGCGGGGGATTCGCCGCAGCCCGATCCGGTGGCCGTCGCGGTCGAGCTCCGCGACCGGCTGTTACGGACGCTTGCCGAGATGGAGAACGTGCGCAAGCGCACCGACCGTGAAGTGGCCGAGTCGCGGCTTTATGGTGTCTCGTCTTTTGCCCGTGACGTTCTCGTCGTCGCCGACAATATGCGTCGCGCGCTGGATGCGGTCGCGCCGGAATTGCGTGCCGGCGCCCAAGCCGGTGTGAAGGCCCTCATCGACGGCGTCGAACTGACCGAGCGCGAGCTCCTCAAAGCGTTAGAAAAAAACGGCGTGCGCCAGTTCACGCCGCAAGGCGAGAAATTCGATCCCAATCTGCATCAGGCGATGTATGAAGTGCCCGATGCCACAGTGCCCGCCGGCAGCGTCGTTCAAGTGGTGCAGCCCGGTTACATGATCGGCGAGCGCGTGCTGCGGCCGGCGCTGGTTGGGGTGTCGAAGGGCGGACCGAAAGCGGCGCCGGTTTCGGTCACCAACGACAATGCCAAAGCGGCGAAAGAGCCGGCGGCCAAAGAATCCTAGTCCCTGATCCAATTCGATTAGGTTCGGATCAGCAGTTTCTAGACTTTTTGTTTTGCATGATCTGATCCGAAAACCGGCTACCCCCCGATCAAGTTCGGGCGCAGGCCTTTTTGGAGTCACGCTCCAAGAACTTATTTCGAATCGACACTGTCGCGCACAGCGCGCAGGCGTGTGAAGGCGGCCGGCCACATGTCAACGGGCGCGATGCCGATCATTTGTATGAAACCGCCCGAGCCGAAGCGCAACCATTGCACGACCATGATATCGGCGTCAGTCCGCGCTTCCTTGGCCTTCGCCAAGGTCTCATAACCGGCTTGGCTACCGATGCGCAGCCGCTCCGCATCTTGGATGTGGACATCCTTGATGCCGCCGATCTGGCCGAATGTCACTCGCGCAAAGTTGTCCCGATCCGCCGCTTCCGTGGGGCCGCCCGACATAACGGCGATCAGGAAATGCGTCACATGGGTAGGGTCGGATGCGTCCTTACTCTGGTCGGGCGGTGCATCGACCAGCATCAGGGCGCCGCCCGGTATGATGTCGTCGATGCGGAAGCCGGCCATGTCGCCGACCGTGAACGGCAACAGGCTCAGTCGCTCCGCGTCCGGCACGCTCGCGCGCACCGCGAGCGTTGCCAGCGCATCGTGCACGACGCTGTCTGAATAGGTTTGGTCCGGGGGGTCCGTGACGGTGGTCTGCACGGTGACGACGGCGGTGATATCGCCCGTCGCCGCGATCAAGAGCCATTTGCGATAGCGTGCTTTGTCGTCCGCTTGACCGCCACTGAGAATGAAACCCTTGCCGGCGCCAAGCTCGATCGGCTCGCGCTTGTTGATCTCGAAGCCTTGCTTCTGCAGCGCCTCCGGAACCAGGGATTTGTCCAGTTGATCGTAAGCCGCGGCCGGCAGGGCGGCGAGAAGAATGGCGGCCTTCTTATCCACGTCCTCAAAGCCCTCGAACGTCCGGCTTTGCACCATGCCGGGCGGCGGCACCAGGCCGAGCCGTGAGCCGGTGGGGAAGATCGGCTCCGCCGCCCATGCCGGCATCGCCAACAGCACGAGTGCGAGAATGGTACCCAAGCCGGCGCAGCCACTGTTCGACGGGATTTTGATCGCGCGATTCATTGTAAGGTTTCTGGCAATTTTTCTGGCGTTGTCTCGGGGCGAGTCACCCGCCGCATGGTCAGATTGATCCGTCCGCCCCCTGCGAGCAAGGTCGAGCTGCCCGAATAGATGCGATCAACGCCATGGAAGGCGAGCCGGGCGTTACCACCAAGAACGAGCACGTCGCCGGAATTGAGGCGGAAGGAGCGGGTAGGGTCACCGCGCTTGAGGCCGCCGATACGGAACAGACAGGTATCGCCGAGCGAAACCGAAACCACGGGCGCGGTGAAATCCGCCTCGTCGCGGTCCTGATGCAGGCCCATTTTGGCCGAAGCGGCGTAGAGATTGATCAGACAGGCCTCCGGCGGGTGCGGATAGTCGGCCACATCGTTCCAAAGTTCGAGGAGCGCATCGGGGAGCGCCGGCCATGGCCGACCGGTCTCAGGATGCGCCGGTTCATAGCGATAGCCGTCCTCGTCGGAAAACCAGCCAAGCCGCCCGCAATTCGACATGCGCACCGACATCGGCCGGCCGGATTTAGGCATCCGCGGCGTGTAGGGCGGCGCACGATGGAACACCTCGCGCAGGGTCGCCATAAGCGCCTGCTGCCGCCTGAGATCGAAATAGCCGGGATACAGCAAAAGGCCGGATTTACTGGCATAATTCGTCCGGTTCGGGACCTGCGTCGGCTTCATTCTTTGTTCACTTCGAGGTTCCGCCGAAAGGCGGCGTTAAGGCCAAAGCTGTAGCCTTCGCCGCAGTTTGGTGGCGGCTCATGATCTCACATTCCGGCGACAGCATTCGCTACAGCATCGTCGTGCCGATTTTCAATGAGCAGGCCGTCCTGCCGGTTCTTCTGCGCCGGCTCGATCTGCTCATGTCTGCGCTCGACGGGCCCGCCGAGACTATTCTGGTCGACGACGGCAGTTCCGATTGCAGCGGCATCATTCTCGAAGCAAAGGCCAAAGACGACCTACGCTACCGCTATATCGGCCTGTCGCGCAATTTCGGCCATCAGGTCGCGATCACCGCCGGCATGGATGCGGCGCAAGGCAATGCGATCATCGTGATGGACGCCGACCTGCAGGACCCGCCCGAAATCGTCGAGCAGTTGATCGCGAAATGGAAGGAAGGCTACGACGTCGTCCATGCGCGCCGGCTGTCGCGCGCGGGCGAAAGCCCCTTCAAGCGCGCCACCGCCCATCTGTTCTATCGGATGCTCGGCAGCATATCCTCGGTCGGCATTCGGGCCGATGTCGGCGATTTCCGTCTGATCGATCGCAAGGTGCTCGACGCGCTGCGCCAGATGCCGGAGCAGGATCGTTTTGTGCGCGGCATGGTGGCCTGGCTCGGCTTCCGCCAGACCGAAGTGACGTTCCATCGCCTCGAGCGCGCCGCCGGCGAAACCAAATATC
>PLTE01000163.1 GCA_003164375.1 Hyphomicrobiales bacterium
TGGTGTTCATGTTGGCGATGTTGTTGGCAACGACGTCGAGCTCGTGCATGAGCGCCATCTGCCGCGACAAGCCGACGAGAAGGGCGTTCTCCATCGGTGTTCTCCCCTTAAGCGAAGAAGACGCCGGCCCTCCGGCACCCTCAGTCTGCGCGCCAGAGGCTCTCCCAAGCCGTTCTGGCGCCGATCAACGGATGCTGAATTGCAGAAGCCGTGCCAATGGAATTACTCATTATAAAACAATGATATAGATGTTTTGTCCCAGGCCGAAGAGCGGGCAGAAAACACCGTTCCGGCTGCCCGACCCGGCAAAAATTTCCTGCTGCGATGGCGTCGGCAAGTATCCGTTAACCATTGCTGCCTAGCTTCGCTTGAGACGGTGCGGCGTCCGCCGGTGCCGCCTAGCGCTCGCAACTTAGTTCTGCGTTTTCTCCTGCCGGCTGCGTGCGCTCTCACGCAAGCGGGAACGGTAATGGCAACGACGAACGAAACGCAGACCGAAGCCGAAAACGCCGAAGCCGAAGGCGAAGGAGGCGCGCCAGCTAAGCGTAAGCTTCCGCTCAAGCTCATCCTGATGGCGGTGGGCGGGCTTGTCGTGCTCGGAGGTATTGGCGGCGGCGCTTATTATTTCTTTTCCGGCAGCAAGAGCGTCCCGGCAGCCACCGCCGCCAACCAGATCAAGCCGCCCGTCTTCATGGATATGCCGGAAGTTCTGGTCAATCTGTCGAATAACGGCACCAGCGAGCGCACCCAATACCTCAAGGTCAAGGTCGTGCTTGAACTGCCGGATCAGGAGATGACGGGGCAGATCCAGCCGGTCATGCCGCGGCTGATGGACACGTTTCAGACCTACTTGCGGGAATTGCGGCCGACCGATCTCGACGGTTCCGCTGGACTCTATCGGCTCAAAGAAGAACTGACCCGGCGGGTCAACTCAGCGATCGCGCCGAGCCGGATCAACGCCGTGCTGTTTAAGGAAATCGTCATCCAGTGACGATCGCAATTTTGAGATTTTGCCAACATGGCGTCGAAGGATCAGATCGATAACGATGCGCTCGCCGCCGAATGGGGCGTGGCGCTGGAGGCCGAGCAGAATGCGGAGCCGGCCGCGGCCGATGCCCAACCCGCGGACGCCGCCAATCCGAGCGAGGCGATGGCGTCGCAATGGGCGACGATGGCCGCTGATGACGGCCATTTCGTTCAAGCCGCCAAAGGCGGTGCCGAGCGCGTTCTGACGCAGGACGAGATCGATTCGCTACTCGGCTTCAGCCTGACCGATGTTTCGCTTAACGACAATTCCGGCATCCGCGCGATCATCGACTCGGCGATGGTCTCCTACGAGCGCTTGCCAATGCTGGAAATCATCTTCGACCGTTTAGTGCGGTTGATGACGACCAGTTTGCGCAACTTCACCTCCGATAACGTCGAAGTGTCGCTCGACCGCATCACTTCGGTGCGGTTCGGCGACTATCTCAATTCGATCCCGCTGCCGGCAATTCTCGGCGTGTTTCGGGCCGAAGAGTGGGACAATTTCGGGCTCGTCACCGTCAATTCGGGCCTGATCTATTCGATCATCGACGTGCTGCTCGGCGGCCGGCGCGGCCAGACCGCGATCCGTATCGAAGGTCGGCCCTACACCACGATCGAGACCAACCTGGTCAAACGCATGATCGAAGTCGTGCTGGCTGACGCCGAGCTTGCGTTTCGGCCGCTGTCGCCGGTGAAGTTCAATATCGATCGGCTGGAAACCAATCCGCGCTTCGCCGCGATTTCGCGGCCGGCCAATGCGGCGATCCTGGTGCGGCTGCGTATCGATATGGAGGATCGCGGCGGCACTATCGAACTGTTGTTGCCTTACGCGACCATCGAGCCGATCCGCGACGTGTTGTTGCAGATGTTCATGGGCGAAAAGTTCGGCCGCGATCCGACCTGGGAAGGCCATCTGGCGACCGAACTTGGCCAGGCGGAGATTGCCGTCGACGCCGTGCTCTACGAGGCGCGGCTGCCGCTCAAGCAGATCATGAAGCTCGACGTCGGCGATACGCTGATGCTCGAATTGAAATCGGACGCGCCGGTGATCGTGCGCTGCGGCGACGTCACCTTGACGGAAGGGCGCATGGGCCGCGTCGGCGACCGCGTCGCGGTGCGGGTCGCCAAGCCGTTGCGCAAGCCGAACATGACATTCGTCATGTTTGAAACGGCCGGCGGCTCCGGCAACAGGATGGATTCACCATGACAAACGGCATTGGAGTCTTCGTCGACGGTGTGGTCGCGATCCTGCTGGTTCTTACCATCGGTTACTGCATGCTGCTCAATCGTCGGCTCAAACTGCTTAAAGCCGACGAGCAGTCGCTGCGAGCGACGATCTCGGAACTGGTCACCGCGACCGAAATCGCCGAGCGCGCGATCGGCGGACTCAAACTCACGGTGCACGAATGCGACATGGGTTTGGGCGAGCGGCTGCGCAAGGCCGAACGCGTCAGCATCGAGATGGATCGCGCCGTCGTGGCTGGCAAGGATCTGCTGAGCCGGTTGTCGCAGATCGTCAGCGCCGGGCGGCGTAGCGACGAGCCGGTCGCGTCGGTCGACGAAGCGCGGCGCGACGACGTCAAGAGCGAGGCCAAGAACACTGTCGCGAACGGCGCCAGAAACGACACCAAGAATAGCGCCAGGAACGGCGCCAGGAGTGGTGCCAAGGCGGTCGCCGCGGCGGCGGAGGCCTTCGCTGAGAAGTTGCGCACCAAGGTGCATGGTCTCGCGGCATGATCCGCTTCCTCCGCGAGTTGCGGCTCATCCCGATCGCCCTGATCGCGAGTGCGTGCCTGCTCACGCTGAAGACCGCCGACCTCGTATTGAACAGTCCCGGTTTCCTCGCCAGCGATAATGCTCCGGCCGGCGACGCGGATATTTCGGTGATCCGTCCAAGGCCTGAAGCGACCGAGCCGCCCGGATCGGTATTGTCGTGGGCGCAGCAGATGTTCAACTTTCCTGACGGCAGCGGGAAGGCGCCGGTGCCATCCAAATCTCGGATTGTCCCGCCGCGGCTTGCTGACAAGGACAATCCCGACATTACCGGCTCGGTCACGACCGAACCCGCAAGCGGCGCCGCCAAGACTGCCGCGGATACGAAGAGCGCGCCGGACGCCAAGAGCGCGCCCGCGGCGCCCGGTAAAGACGGCAAGCCAATATTGCCGCCCGACGGCGTGGTGATTCCTACCGATGGCGCGGCGCTGCCGAGCGGTGCCGAGCGTGCCATTCTTGAGCGGCTGCAGGACCGCCGCCAGGAGCTCGATAGCCGCGCTCGTGAGCTCGACATCCGCGAGAGCCTGATCCAGAGCGCGGAAAAACGCATGGAAGGGCGGCTCAACGAGCTCAAGGAAGTCGAGGCGCGGATCAAAGTTGAGACGCAGCAGAAGGACGATGCCGAAGTCTCGCGGCTGAAAGGGCTCATCACCATGTACGAAAACATGAAGCCGCGCGACGCCGCGAAGATCTTCAACGGCCTCGATGGCGACGTCTTGCTGGAGGTGGTCGCGCGGATCAATCCGCGGCAAATGTCCGAAATTCTGGCGCAGATGTCGCCGGAAGTGGCTCAGCACCTGACTGTCGAGCTTGCCAGCAAGGCGCAGCAGGCCAAAGCGGAAAGCACCTCCGATCTGCCCAAGATCCAAGGGCAGCCGACCGCCCAATAGCATCGGCATCTGGCAAGGGCTCTGCGGCATTGTTTTCGGCCTCCGGGCTTTTTACCTAACCTTTTGGAATTGTTGAATTAAGCTGACATTAAGCACAGCAGTTTACGGTGCCAATCTGGCCGGCGTCGGGGGATGGCGTAGCGGCCGCGAAGGTGTGTCTGACTGGCGGTCCGGTCGCGTTGAGTGAGTTTTGAGTCCTTCATGGCGTGCGGTCGCACCATCCGGAACACTGCCGGTCGCTTCTCCTGCGTTGGGCGCTGCGCGGCAGCTATTGCCGGTCTCGTTGTTCTGATCATTGCGTCGGCGGCGCCATCGCGGGCCGCGCCGCTCAAGACGTCCGTTACCGCCACGGTCAACGGCGGCTACGCCAGACTGGTTTTCGCGGCGAGCGAATATCTCGATGCGACCGCGCGTGTCGCCGGCAATGTTCTGATCATCAGCTTTAAGAAACCGATCGACGTTTCGGTCGATCAGGTTGCGGAGAAAGCCCCCGAATATATCGGCGCCGCACGGCGCGACCCTGACGGCGGCGCCGTACGCATCGCGCTGGCACGCGCCGTGACCGTCAAGACCATAGACGCCGGCGAGAAGTTCTTTGTCGATTTGCTGCCGGATACCTGGAGCGGCGCGCCGCCCGGTCTGCCGCAGGACGTCGTCGACGAACTGACGCGGCGTGCCCGCGCGGCGGACGAAGTCTTGCAGCGCGAACGTCAGAAAGCGCAGCAGACCAAGATCGAGCCGGTGCGCGTCCACGTCGCAACCCAACCGACCTTCACGCGCTATGTCTTCGGTATATCGGACAAGATTGCGGTGTCCGCCGATCGTGCCAAGGATAGGCTGATTCTGAATTTCGATACGCCGCTCGCATTCGATCTTGCCGACGCCCAGGCGGCAATGCCGAACGCGATTGAAAACATCAGCAGCGAGTTGGACGAGGATTCGGCGCTGGTGCGTTTCATCTTCAACACTAAGGTCGATCTGCGCACTTTCCGGAACGAGAACGGCTACGTCGTCGACGTGCTCAATTCCGGCGGCACTGCGGATCAGGCCGGCCAGGCGCCCACGAGCATTCAGCTCGGTGCGGGGCCGGAAATGGCGCTGGCAAAAAAACTGGCCCAAGATGTCGCCAGTGCACCAACCGCCGCCGCAAAACTCGCGCCACCGAATGTCGAGGCGCCGGCGACGATCGTCGCGCAATCGCCGTCGCCTTCCGCCGCGGCTAGCGTGGCACCCGCTGCGCCACCGATCGCGCGGCCGATACCGCCAACACCGCCCGAAATTCAGTCCAGAGCCGCGCCTGATCCTGCACCGCCGCCGACGGCGCAAGCGCCGGTGACGGCGAAAACGAGCAGCAAAGATAAGAACGAAAACAAGGTAGACGCATCCAACGCGACGAAGACCGAACCACCCGCACCCGCGGTGGCAGTGGTCACGCCGGCCGCGCCAGTTGCCGCTGCTGCACCGCCCCCGGCGGCACAGCTGATCAAGCCCCATGGGCCCAGCGAAACCAAAGGCGTCGGCGAGACCGCAAGCGTGATCGGGATCGAGGTCGTCCGCGACGGCGCCACGCTGAAACTGTCGTTCCCGTTTGCGGCAGCCACAGGCGCAGCCGTCTTTAATCGCGCCGATACGCTGTGGCTGGTCTTCGATTCGAAGGCCGATTTCGACCTCAGCGCGCTCGACGGCGACCCGACCCGCACGATACGCAGCTACGACTTTGTCCACACGTCCGACGCCGATATTGTGCGGCTGAAGCTCGATCGCCCACATCTGTCCAGCGTTTCCGGCGATGGCTCGGTATGGACCGTACAGATCGGCGATACCGTCCGCGAGCCGACGCGAGCGCTCGAAATCGCCCGCAACGTCATCGGACCCAATCGCTCGAGCGTGACGATCCCCTTCGACACGCCCCAACACCTGCATCGCGTCGCCGATCCCGAAGCCGGCGACAATCTCCTTGTCGTCACCGCTTTGGCGCCGGCGCGTGGCTTCATCAACGAACAGGATTTTATCGAATTCCGCGCGCTGGCCTCGACCCAGGGCGTGGTGATCGAACCGCTCGCCGACGACATCAGCGTCGATCTCGCCGCCGACAAAATCCTGGTCGGGCGCCCTAACGGTTTGACGCTGTCGACCTCGCTGCAGACCTTGCTGCACGGCAGCGGTCTGCGGCCGGTGATGTTTGATTCCCAGATCTGGGGTTACGATCGCCAGGCGTCTTACGTCGAGCGGCAGTCGCACCTCATCGCTGCCGCCGCGGTGGCGCCGGAAAACAAGCGGCTGGCGCCGCGGATCGAACTGGCGCGCTTCTATCTCGCCCGCGACATGTATCCGGAGGCCAAGGGCGTGCTCGACGTGGCGCTGACGGACGACCACAAAGCGGTTGAGACGGTTTCGGCCGTCGTGCTGCGCGCGGTCGCCGAGGTGATGATGAACCGGCCCGACGCCGCGCTGAAGGATCTTGCCGATCCGGGAGTGGGCGACCAGCACGACGCGCCGCTGTGGCGCGCCTTGGCCTATGCGCGGCAAGGCAAATGGGGGCAGGCGCGCGACGGCTTCAAGGCGGTTGAGGCGACGATCGCCACGCTGCCGATCGAGTTGCAGCGGGCGGCGCTGAAGGACGAGATGCGCTCCGCGATCGAAGTCGGCGATTTCGACGGGGCTTCGACCGACCTCAACGACTTCGAGACCATCGGCGTGCCGCACGATATGGAGCCGGTGATCGCCGTGCTCATGGGGCGGCTCGCCGAGGGCATGGGCCGCTCCGAGGATGCGCTCGCCGCTTATCGCACCGCGGCGGATTCGTGGGATCGTCCGGCCGCGGCGCAGGGCCTGCTGCGCGAGATCGTGCTGCGCTATTCGACCGGCGATCTCAAGCGCGACGATGTCATTTCCCAGCTCGAATCGCTCACCACCGTCTGGCGCGGCGACGAGACTGAGATCGAAGCGCTGAAGATCCTCGCCCACCTTTACACCGAAGATGGCCGCTATCGCGACGCGTTCTACGTCATGCGCAGCGCCATGGCGGCGCGGCCGGACTCGGCGATGACGCGGCAAATCCAGGACGAAGCGGCGGTGACATTCGATTCGCTGTTTCTCGCCGGCAAGGGCGACGCCATGCCGGCGATCGATGCGTTGGCGCTGTTCTACGACTTCCGCGAGTTGACGCCGGTCGGTAACCGCGGCGATGAGATGATCCGGCGGCTGGCCGATCGTCTCGTCTCCGTCGATCTGCTCGATCAGGCTGCCGATCTGTTGCAGTACCAGGTCGATCACCGCCTGCAAGGCGCCGCGCGCGCGCAAGTGGCGACGCGGCTTGCGGTCATTTATCTGATGAACCAGAAGGCCGATCGGGCGCTGGCTGTGCTGCGGGCGACGCGCGTTGCCGACCTGTCCAATGATTTGCGCAACCAGCGGCTTCTGCTCGAAGGCCGCGCGTTGTCGGACCTCGGCCGCCACGATCTGGCGCTCGAGGTCATTGCCAATCTCAGCGGCCGCGAGACGATCCGCCTGCGTTCGGATATCCTGTGGGCGGCACGGCGCTGGGGGGAGGCTGCCGAACAGATCGAGCTGATGTATGGCGACCGCTACAAGGACTTTCAGCCGCTGACCGACATCGAGCGGCAGGACATCTTGCGCGGCGAAATCGGCTATGCGCTGGCCGACGACGCGCTTGGGCTCGGCCGCTTCCGCGGGAAATACGCGGCCAAAATGGCGCAAACTCCCGACGCGCGCGCCTTCGAAATCGTTTCGGCGCCGCTGGGTTCGAGCGGGGCTGAATTCGCCGCCATTGCGCACGCCGCCACCTCCGTCGACACGCTCGAAGCGTTCTTGCGCGACATCAGGGTCCGCTATCCAGATGCCGGCGCGACTTCGCCCAGCAATGAATCTGCGCCGTCCGCGACATCGTCGCCCGCCGGGCCCGCGGCCTCCGCTCAGCCCGACACCCGCCCAGCCGCGCCGCCGCCGCCGGCTAAAGCCGCCGGTCACACCGCGGCGCTTTAGCTCCGCGCAACAGCAATCGTTCTCGCGACGCGTCCGCGCCCGAGCTTTGCAAAACCCCGCCACGTGAAGCGCGAAACCCGGAGTGGAAAAGGAAAATCGAGGGGTGGTGCCTCGTCGTCGC
>PLTE01000349.1 GCA_003164375.1 Hyphomicrobiales bacterium
TCCCGATCGTCAATCTGGCGACGCCGCTATTCGCCATGGCGCTGATGGTGCATGTGCATAAGCGGCTGAGCCGTCAGAGTGTGATTGCGCAAAGCTGACCGACGACGTTACGCAAACGGATACATGGAATAACCGGCTCCGGCACGAATGTAGCCGGAGCCGATGGCGCTCAGCATGCCTTCGATCCTCTCGACTGTTTTGCCGATCAGGCTCGGTGATTCTCCGGCCTGCAGCTCGCTCTTGAGCTCAAGGAGAAGGTGATTGGCGCCGTCGAGACGCTGCGCCAGGCTCATCGCCACGTAGAGCAGCGCGGCCGGGTCTTGCACGAGGAGTGCGGCGGCGTCGGCGACATGGAACTCCGACGCTTCCAAGGTGCGCACATCGGCAGTGTGCGGCTGATCGAGCAGCGCGGACAGCTCGCCAAACACCGCACCAGGTCGCGCTATTTTGGCGATCTCGGTGCCGCCCTTGACGATGCTCACCGCCCCACTTTTAAGAATCAGAAGCCGTCCGGTGCTGGTGCCTTCGGCGAACACGGTCTCGTCGGGGCCGTAGCTCGCGAGTGGAAGAGCGGCAAACCTGCTTTCCCAAAGCTCGGCGTCGTGGATCAGTGACATTGAATCAGCGATAGTCTTGGGATCAGCGACACTCTGGTTCCCCTGTTTGGCGCGTCCGTTGCGGATCGCACCCGGCCCGACCGCTCGAAAATACCATGAACCTGTGCGGATTGGCAAAGTCGACGCTAGCCAGCGGCGCGGTCGCGGCTTGGCGCGGAACAGCTGAATTCAGCCCCAGACCTCGTCCGCCAGCTCGACGACCGTCCGCAGCTTCGCCCATTGTTCGTCTTCGGCCAGCACATTGCCTTCCTCAGTCGAGGCGAAGCCGCATTGCGGCGAGAGGCACAGCTGATCGAGGCTTGCGAATTTGGTCGCTTCATCGATCCGCCGCTTGATGTCGTCCTTTTTCTCCAACGTGCCGGATTTGGTGGTGATGAGGCCGAGCACGACGATCTTGTTGCCTTTCGGCAGGAAGCGCAGCGGCTCGAAGCCGCCGGCGCGGGCGGTGTCGTATTCGAGGAAATAGCCGTCGTAGTTTAACTTTCCGAGCATGACTTCCGCGACCGGCTCATAGCCGCCTTCGGAAATCCAGGTCGAACGGAAATTGCCGCGACAGACATGGGTGGTAATCACCATGTCGGCTGGCTTGCCTTCCAGCGCCGCATTGATGGCGCGAGCATAGTCTTGCTGCAGGCGGTCGGCATCGAGACCGCGGTCGCGCGCTTTCTTCAGCTCGGCCTGCGAGCACAAATAGGCCCAGGCGGTATCGTCGAATTGCAGATAGCGGCAGCCGGCGTCGTAGAAGCCGCGGATGGCCTGGCGATAGGTGTTGGCCAGAGCGTCGAAGATGGCGTTGCGATCGCTATAGATTCTGGGATCGACCGCGTCGGGCTCGAGGCGGAAATGCAGCGTGGCCGGGCTCGGAATGCACATTTTCGGCACAGCGCGGGTGTGAGCTTTTAGAAACTTGAAGTGCTCCAGCATCGGGTGATTGGAGAAGCCGAGCTTGCCCTTGATGCGGATGCTGCGCGGCTTGGTCTGCACGCCTTGAAACTGGATGCCATGATCGAGCTCGTAGATTTCGACGCCATCGAGCGCGCCGTAGAAATCGAAATGCCACCACGAGCGACGGAATTCGCCATCGGTGGCGAGCTTCAGCCCGATCTCTTCCTGCTTCTTGATGATGTTCTCGATCTCGCGGTCTTCGACTTCCGTGAGTTGCGCCGCGCTGATTTCGCTCCTCTCTCGCTTGGCGCGCGCCTCCTTCAACGGCGCGGTGCGCAACAGGCTGCCGACCACGTCGGCGCGGAACGGCGGCTTGCTTCTCGACATCGGGGCGATCCTCCAGGAGTCCTGTTGGCGAGCAATTTTGTCGGCGTCTAACAAGCCGGGGCCATGCGCTTCGTCAACTGAAATTCGCGACGCTTTCTCTCAAGATGGGCAGTATCCCATTCTCCCGATTTTTTTGATTCCTCACACCTCGATCGTGACTTTGTCGTCCACGACCAGCGCCGGGTAGGTCCGGATCGGCACCATGCAGGGTGGCGACACCACTTCGCCGGTGCGGATATTGAACTGGCCGTTGTGGAAATTGCATTCGACGATGTCGTCCTCGATCGTGCCTTCCGACAGCGAACCCGGCCCGTGGGTGCACGGGTCGTCGGTAACGAAGAAGGCGCCGCCGACGTTGAATACCGCAAGTGTCAAATCCGCGATCTCGACCTTGAGCGCCGCGCCGGGGGTGACGTCGGTTGTGCCGCAGAGCTCGATGCGCTTGGTGTCGGCGTTGTGCGGCGCGGCGGACATGGTCTTTCCGGCATGAACGATGGCAACGCGCCGTTATACAAGGCGCGGCGCATAATGAAATATGCTTCGCAGTCCGCTATAATAGGCACAAGGCGTCGGGAGAGCGGATATGGACAGTGAATCGGCCCGCATGAGTTCGGCGGCGCAAGCCAGATTCCGCATCGCCGCGCCAAATTCGAAGCCGCGCGCCGTCAAGGTGATTGCGCTCGACAACCCGAGCGAGCGCGCCGTCAAGGAGCTGGCGCAAGCGCCATGGCAATCTGCGACTTTCCTGACGGCGTCGGCGTTTTCCTCGGCGCCGCGTCACGGCGAGCGTTTTTCGATGGGCGGCTGGCTCAACGATCTCGCCGGCCGCACCAAGGATCTGGTCGCCGAAGTTGATTCCGCCGATCTCGTCGTCATGGTGGCGAACGCCGGCGAGAATGCCGCGGCCGCGGCCATCATCGGGGAAGCCTGCAACCTCAAGCATGTGATGACGACAGCCCTCATCTTGGCGCCCCCACCCTACCCTCCCCCGCTTGCGGGGGAGGGTAGGGTGGGGGCGAGCGACGAAGCGTTGTCCAAGATGCTCGCGCAATTGCGTCCCTACGCCACGATGCTCGTGATTTCGAGCGCCGACGAGTATATCAAAGACATGCTGACGGCATTACGGGCTTAAAGCCCGCGACAAGTGGAGTTGCGATGAAATTTTCCGGACAACTGACGGTCAAGGCGCCGCGCGCCGAGGTGTACAAGGCGGTGCGCGATGCGCGCTTTTTTGCCTCTTGCGTCGACGGCGTCAGTGAGTTGACCGAGACCGCGCCCGATGCTTATGCGGCGGTATTCGAGACCAAAGTTGCCTACATGAAATTCAAATTCAAGGTCACGGTCGAGGTGACCCGAGCGCAAGAGCCGAGCGAGATTGCGGCCAAGGTTGAGGGTACGCCGCTCGGTATCGTCGGTCGGCTGACCGGGACCTCGCTGACCAGGCTGAGCGACGCCGACATCGACGGCAGCCCCGGCACCAAAATAGACTATGAAGTCGAGACGGGTCTGACCGGTAAACTCGGCAGCCTCGGCCAGCCGGTCCTGCGCTCCAAGGCCAAGGACATGGAACGACAATTTGCCGCGCGGCTGGCCGCGGCTTTCGCGAGCCCGGCGGTCAACGCGCCGTGACCGCGCGCAATCCTTAGGCTAAGCTCTCAAATAAGGACGAAGCGACTACGGTGCAGCCAACGCTGCGCTGAAGCAGGGCCAACCTGCCGCTCACCGGGAAGAATAAGGGGGAGGACGACATGACGGACATCACCGCCAGCACTGTGCCTTGGTATCGCTCGCTGACGCCCAGCCAGTGGCGCACGCTGATTGCCGCCAATCTCGGCTGGCTGTTCGACGGCTACGAGACTTATGCGTTGTTCCTCACCATCGGCCCGGCGATGCATGCGCTGCTCGATGCCTCGCAATATTCGCAAATCCCCGCTTATGCCGGCACGGTGGTGGCGATCACGCTGCTCGGCTGGGGCATCGGCGGTCTTTGCGGTGGCGTTATTGCCGATTACATCGGTCGCAAGCGGACAATGATCTACGCCATTCTGGCTTATTCGCTGCTGACCGGGCTCACCGCTTTTTCGTTCAATTGGATATCGTTCGCACTGCTTCGTTTCCTGGTCGGCATCGCGATCGGGTCGGAATGGGCAACCGGCTCCTCGATGATGGCCGAGCTGTGGCCGGAGAATGCGCGGGGTAAAGGCGCGGGCCTGATGCAATGCGGCCTGGGTATGGGCTTTTTTCTCGCCTCGTTCGTGTGGTTGTTCGTCTCCGGCTTCGGTCCGGGGGCTTGGCGCTATATGTTTCTCCTCGGTATCCTGCCGGCCTTGCTGACGGTGTGGATCCGAAATTCGATCGACGAATCGGCGGCCTGGCAAGAGGTCAACGCGGAGCGCCGCGCCGCCAATGCGCGCAAGGATGCAGGCGCCGTGCTGACGGCGAACGAACACGCACTGACCCGCTTCACGGTCGCCGACCTGTTTGCCGAGCCGGAAACACGGCGGCGGACCATGCTGGTGTTCCTGATGTCGCTCACGACGACGCTCGCCTGGTGGGGCATCTCGTCCTGGGTTCCGCCCTATATCGCTTCCGTCGCCGCCAAGTCCGGTCTGCCGGCTGCACAATGGGCGAGCTACGCCGGCATGGCGTATAATTTCGGTGCCATTCTCGGTTACGGCAGCCTCGGCTTCCTCGCCGACCGCTTTGGCCGCAAGCCGATCACGATGCTCTATTTCGCCTTGGCTTTCGTGATGACGCCGGTGTTGTTTCTGTGGACGCAGGATCTGACGCTGCTGTTGGTGGCGGCGGCGGTCAATGCCTTCTTCACGCTCGGGCAATATTCCTGGATGCCGGTGTGGCTGCCGGAATTGTTCCCGACGCGCTCACGCGCCACCGGGCTTGCCTTCACCTTCAACGCGCCGCGCTTCATCGCCTTCTTGGGTCCGCTGTTCGCCGGCGTCTTGATCGTGCAATTCGGCGGCTTCAGCCGCGCCGCGATGACCATTGCCTGCATCTATGTGCTGGGCTTCTGCGTGGCGCCGTTCCTGCCGGAGACCAATGGCAAGCCGCTGCCGAAGTGACGCTCCGTCAGCGGCGCTGCGTTAGCTTCAATGCGTGGGAGTCGATGTGGCATGAAGAAACATTCGGCTTTGGCGTTTTGTTTGATTGCGGCGAGCCTCGCCGGGGCCGCCGCGCCGACCGCCGCGGCGGAAACCTGGCCGGCAAGGCCGGTAAAGTTCGTCGTTGGTTTCGCGCCCGGCGGCCCCACCGATCTGTTCGCGCGTTTGATTGCGCAAAAACTCACCGAACAGACCGGAAAAATTTCTACATCGAGAACGTTCCTGGCGCCGGCGGGAATGTCGGTGCCGTCCGCGCCGCGCAGTCGGCGCCGGACGGCTACACATTTCTGGTGACCGGCGGCAACCTTACCAACAACCCGTATCTCTTCAGCAACGCGGGCTTCGATCCGCTGAAGGACTTTGACGCTGTTACGGTCGGCGCCGCCACACCGGTGGTGCTCGCCATCAACCCATCGGTGCCGGCGCACACCGTCAAGGAATTGGTTGCGCTGATTCGGGCGACACCCGGCAAATTCAGCTATGCATCGCCCGGCACCGGCACGCCACCGCAACTCGTCGGCGCGCTGTTCCAGCATTCACTCAACCTCGACCTCGTGCACGTGCCGTTCAGCGGCGGCGGCACCGCAGTCGAAGCGACCGTTGCCGGCCATACACCGATGTCGTTCGGCGCGCTGGCTCCGGCGGTGCCGCTGATTCAGAGCGGCGGTCTGCGCGCGCTGGCGGTGACTGGTAAGACGCGCGCGCCGACGCTGCCCGACGTTTCCACCATGGCAGAGGCCGGCTTCCCCGAAGTCGAGGGCTCGACCTGGACCGCAGTAGCGGCGCCTGCCGGCACGCCCAAGGACATCATTGCCGAGCTTCATCGGCTGATCGTCGCCAGCCTCGCGCAACCGGACGTCAAGGACAAACTCGCGGCGATGGCCTACGTCCCGATCGGCAATTCTCCCGAGCAGTGCGCCGACTTCTTCAAGGCCGAAATGGCGAAATGGGGGAAAGTCATAAAGGACGCGGGACTGAAAGCGGAGTGAGTATGATCCGCGGCTTGCTGGGCAGCATGACAGCACGGCCTGGCGCGAAAATGTCTCGCTGTCACTTCTTCAGCAGCGCATCGCGTTGCTTGGTCAGCTTTTCCAGCTCTTCGGTTTGTTGTGCAATCCGGTCTGCGTTCCGCGCTTCATCCTCGGCGCCCGAGGAACCGGCGCCCTGTTCGATCAGCTGCCGGATATTGTCGCGAGCTATGGCGATGCGGTCTTCAAGCTCAGGGAGGGAAAGGGGACTGCCGGTGCTCATCGTGTTCTCCTCCGGGCAAACTCCAAGTGCCTCACGGCGTCCTGCCACTCGATCCTGGAAGTTTGGGGGAAACAGTACAGCGCATGGAACGGCGGGAGGCAACTTGTTCGTGAACAAAGCCTCTCGCCGTTGCCGCGGATTGCATGCAATTCGGTTGCGCGGTCTTCAGACCTACCAGACTACCGTGCGCGATTATGTCGGACACGCGCAACCCAATAGGCGTTTCAGGCATCGGCATTCAAAGCATTATGCCGACGATGGGATCGTCGCGGCGGTCTTCCAAGGGTGAGCCCCAGGATGATCGCGACACCGATAATCCCCGGACCGAGCCCCTAACCGAGCCCCACGATACGTCGCCAGCGCCGCTTCCGCCCGGCACGGGCGGTCTCGTCGACAAGACGGTTTAGCGGCTTCCGGGTGTTTGCGATCGTCCAGCGCTAAAATCGCCTCCGGATTGCTGCAATTTTGCCTTGCGCTTGCCGCTTCTGCGCGCGGTTCGGTGAGCCCCGTATCGAGCCGCGCTTAACCTGCATTTAACTAAAACCGCCTCAATTATTCCTCAGGGATGTTTCAAGCGATCTACGGTCGATCGGGGTGCGGTCTTACTCGCTTCGCCGCTGCAATGGGCCACTGACGTGGCCTTCGGACGCTGCCTGGCGGAGCGGTATCAATTCTGGACGCGAGGGGAATGACGTTCGGCACCGAGTGGCGTTATGATGCCGGAAACTACGATCATGGACGTTCACGCAATTCGCGGCCGCAACGGGTTGTGGCGGGCGCGGGTCTCGCGTGCGTCGCGCTGCTATGCGCCTGGACCATTTGCAGCAATCTCGCCGGAACCGCGACTTCTCAGATCGATCTTGCCGGCACGCGTGGCGACAAGCTCGTCGTCGTCAAGCCGAAGGCGCCGGCCCCTGCGAACAACCGCGTGGCCCTGTTCGATACGCGTCTGTTCGATGCGCACTATTCCTTAGGGCTTTCGCCCCGGACGTTTGCGCAGAGCGCGCCACCAGCAACGGCAGTAGCATCGGCGTCGAGCCAATCCACCAGCCCGCAAACACAGCAAATGACGTCGACGTCGCCGCGAGGCGATCAAGTCGCGCAGAGCGTAGCGCCCCCGCTGCAGCTTCGATTGCCGCGGATGGCGGCGCTCAGCGCCGCCGCGCATGAAGTTCGGGCTGCTGCAAACAAGCCAGCCGACACGCCGTCATTGTTCGAGAGGCTTTTCGGCAGGCCTTCGCCACTGACGCTCGCCTATGCCGCGCCGGAAGACGGCGCTTTGGGCGATGGGGCAAGCATCGCATCGGGCCGTTACGATCGGTGGACCGCCGTTTACGATATCTCCGCGCATCGGGTCTACATGCCGGATGGCACCGCGCTCGAAGCGCATTCGGGTTACGGCAGCATGCTCGACGATCCTCGCCACGCCGACGCAAGAGATCGCGGCGTTACCCCGCCCGATGTCTATGACCTCGAACCGCGGGAAGCGCTTTTCCACGGCGTGCAGGCGCTGCGCCTGATCCCCGTCGACGAGACAAAAGTCTTTGGCCGCAGCGGTCTCCTCGCCCACAGCTACATGCTCGGTCCGAACGGCGATTCGAATGGCTGCGTGTCTTTCAAGGATTATGATGCATTCCTTCGGGCCTATATGAATCATCAGATCAAGCGCCTGGTCGTTGTGGCGCGCTTGGACTGATTGCCGGCATGTCCGAATTGACAGGACCCGCCGTGACAGCGCAAAACGACCCGCTCCGACAGCGGGACAAGTGAATGAGTAGCGAACGAAAGCCGGCTGCGTTCGGCGACCTGCGCGGCTGGTTGAAAGCGCTCGATTCGGCGGGCGAGCTGCGGCGCATCGATGCCGAGGTCGATTGGAATATCGAGCTCGGCACTATCGCGCGGCTGGCGCAAGGCGCGGCCGACGGCCCGGCGCTGCTGTTCAATAATATCCGGGACTATGGCGCCAACAGCCGTTGCCGGCAGGTGTTCACCGGGGGCTTGGCCAGTTATCGCCGTCTCGCACTGTTGCTCGGCCTGCCGCCCGACACCCACCCGCGCGAATTGGTCAAGCTCGGCCGCACCGTGCTCTCGACCGGCATTCCGCCCAAGATCGTCAAGACCGGTCCGGTCAAGGAAAATATCGTCAAAGGCGACGAGGTCGATCTTTATGAGTTCCCGGTGCCGCAATGGAATCGCATCGACGGCGGTCGCTACATTCTCACTTATGGCGGCGTGGTTACCAAGGATCCCGACACCGGCGTGATGAATGTCGGCGTCTATCGCGGCATGGTGGCGAGCAAGAATCAGATTCCGATCCTGATGTGGCGCGCCCAGCATGTCGGCCATCACGTCACCGCGTGGCAGCAGAAAGGCCACAAGGAAATGCCGATTGCGGTCGCGATCGGCTGGGAGCCGTCGCTCGATTTTGTCGGCGGTTCGCCGGTCCCCAAAGGCGTCTGCGAATATGACGTGGTCGGCGCCATCCGCGGTGCGCCGGTCGATCTGGTCAAATGCGAAACCGTCGACCTGCACGTGCCCGCGAGCGCCGAGATCGTCATCGAAGGCTATCTCGGCATCGATCCCGAGAGCTACACGATGGAAGGCCCGTTCGCCGAGTTCACCGGCTATGTTGCCGGCGACCGCTCGCCCAAGCCGACCATCAACGTCACCTGCATCACGCATCGCACCGATCCGATTCTGCGCGGCACCATCGAAGGATCGATGCCCGGCAGTTTTTCCGAGAACGGCGTGTGCTCGTCGATCATGCGTGCCGCGACTGCGTGGAATGTGCTGGACCGCGCCGGCGTGCCCGGCGTGACCGATGTGTGGTGTCCGCCAGTGCAGGCCGGCGTCAATACGCTCGTGCAGATCAAGCAGAGCTATCGCGGCCAGGCCAAGCAGGTCGCAAATGCGCTGTGGGGCAGTTCGGCTGCGCATGTGCGCTATAAGCACGTGACCGTGGTCGACGACGACATCGACATTCACGATTACGCTGCGGTCGATTGGGCCATTGCCTATCGCGTCAATGCCGGCGAGGATGACATCGTCATCATGCCGGGGACGTTCGGCGCCGGGCTCGATCCGTCAACGCGCCGCCGCGACCGCAATGTCACGCAATTCGGCACCGGCAAGTGGAACCGGGTGTTGATCGACGCCACCATCAATCTCGATTACGACCCCGACCCCGATCTCGGCGGCGCGCGCTTTCCGCCGACGGTGTGGCCGGCAAAAGACGACCTCGATGCCGTCAAAGCGCGTTGGAGCGAACTCGGCCTCGACAAACCGAAACGTGGGTAAGCGCATGTTCGAAAATTTCACCCGGACCGAAATCAAAACCTCCGGCGCGCGCATCGTGACCGTGTATGGCGGCAAGGGACCGCCGCTGCTGTTGATGCACGGCAATCCGTTCAGCCATCTGAACTGGCACAGGATCGCGCCGCGGCTCGCGCAAGAATTCACCGTGGTCGCCACCGATCTGCGCGGTTATGGCGATTCCGAAAAGCCGCCCGGCGGCGACGATCACTCCGGCTATTCGTTCCGCGCCATGGCGCAGGATCAGATCGAGGTCATGGCGGCGCTCGGCCACAATCGCTTCTATGCCGCCGGCCACGACCGCGGCGCGCGCGTACTTCACCGCATGTGCCTCGATCATGAGCAAGCGGTTGCTCGCGCGGCCATCCTCGACATCATTCCGCAGCATCATCTCTTCAATAATGTGACCAAATCCTGGGCCACGTTTTCGTGGCACTGGTTCTTCATGATCCAGCCCTACGATTTCCCCGAACATCTGATGAGCGCCGATCCGGATTTCTTCATTTCGAAGAAGCTCGCCAAGACCAAGCAAGGTTTAAGCTTCTTCGATCCGCGGGCGTTGGAAGAATATAAACGCTACATGCGTAATCCGGCGACCGTGCACGCCATGTGCGAGGATTACCGCGCCACTGCCGGCATCGATCTCGACATGGACACATTAGATTTCGACGCGGGACGCAAGATCACATGTCCGGCGCTGATCCTTTGGGGCGCGACCGGCAGCGTCGGCCGCAATCGCAAGCCGGATCCTGGTGAGATCTGGCAGCGTTATGCCGCCGACATCCGCGGCGCGAGGTCGGTGTCGTCCGGCCACTACCTTATGGACGAAGCGCCGGAGGAGACTTGTCGGGAACTGCGGGAATTTTTCGTAGGTGGGGAACTCGCCTAAATCATCATTCCGGGCTCGCGGGCTACGCCCGCGTCCCGGAATGCCGCGTCTCAGCTCGCCGCCGGCGTCGGTTCGGTCAGGAAGTTCTTCATCGCGTACCAAGCGAGCGCGCGATTTTTGCTAAAACCCTGGCTGTGCGCGGTATTCGGCAGGATCACGTATTGACGGTCGCCGTTCGGCAATTGGCGGAAAAAATCGAGCAGATCGACATCGGTCGAATTGCCGTCCCATTCGCCGCGCGTCATCAAGACCGGCGACTTCACTTTGGTCGGATCGACCAGCGGCAGGTTGGCCGCCATGTCGACATAGGTTCCGGCCGGGATCGTGTCGCCGAACTGCATTTCCTTGGCGACCAGCGCCTCCACCATCGCCGGATCGTAGATGGTCGGATGTCCGTCGCGGCTGAAGATCGAGCGGATCGCGGCGGCGTCGCGCTTACGCCGCGGCGCGGCGCGCAGCGTGTCGAGGTTATCGCGCCGTCGTGCGATCTCGGCCGCGCCTTCGCCCTTATAGGTGAAAGCCGCGAGGATGAGGCGATCCACCCGTTCGGGCTCGCTCTGGGCGAATGCGCCGGCGCGAATGGCGCCCGAGGATTCGCCGAAGATGTGAAACTTGCTGCGGCCGGTCTCGCGCTGCAATACGGCCATCGCCGCCTTGAGGTCCGCGACGCCGCTGGCGATGTCGGAATTACCCGACGTCACCGTCGAGCGGCCATAGCCCTCATGGTCCATGGTCCATACATCGAAGCCGTGGCGGGCGAACACGTCCATCAGCGAGTATTCGCCGCCGCCCGGAACGGCAAGGTCGTAGGTGGAAAGCCCCGACAGCGAGGAACCATGCACCAGGAACAATACGGGGAGCGGCGTAGCGCCGGCCGTAGGCTCTCCGATCCGCTTGCGGAACATGTAAAGCTTCACGTCGCCCTTCTGGGCCCAATAGTCGTGGCTCCAGATCGCGGTCGGCGCTGTTGCCGCAGCGGCCGGCTCGGCCTGCGCGGGGCCAAACCCCGATACCAAGCCTGCACCCAATCCGGTCCCAAGGCCGAGGCCGGCGCTTTTGATCAGGGTGCGTCGTGCGATGCCATGCTCTTTCATTGTGTCCTCTCAATGCGTTCGACGAAGTGTTCTAGGCGACGTTCCTTGACGTTTCCCTCGGCGGCACCGTCCCGGCGACGTGAGGATAGCAGCCCGTGCGATCGTCTGGCAGATGGGGTGTGGCCAAACACCGCGCAGTGGGTCAGGGCCAGTGGAAAGCCCTTGTCGCACTCGCCCCGGCGCGCTGCATCTGCTACTGGGGGCCAGAAAATATACATTGCCAATGCGCTAGATGTGAAGTTTCTCGGCGAGTGTACCGTTTGATTGTAGGGCCTTCAGATCCACCGCACGAGGTGGCGGAACGAGACTGTCGATGGATGCGCAAGCAGCCGGTCCGGAGCGCGGTATGTTGACGCGACTGCGCGGGACCGGGCTCTACTTTATTCGCAAGGTCGGTTTCAGCCGGATCGGTCTTGTACTCAGCCTGATCATGATCGTGGTCGCCGTGGTGGTGCTTTATCACATCCTTCGCGACATCGACCCCGACGAATTGATCGATGCACTCGAGGCAACCGACTGGCGCACGCTGATCATTGCCGGCTTGTTCGTCGCGGCGGGCTATCTGACGCTGACCTTTTACGATCTGTTCGCGCTGCGGGCGATCGGCCGCCTCGAGGTGCCGTATCGCGTCGCGGCGCTGGCCGGTTTCACCAGCTATGCGGTGGGGCACAATGTCGGCGCCAGCGTGTTCTCCGGCGGAGCGGTGCGCTACCGCATCTATTCCAGCTGGGGCCTGAGCGTCATCGAAGTCACCAAAATCTGTTTCGTCGCCGGGCTGACGTTCTGGCTTGGTAACGCCACCGTGCTCGGCTTAGGTATTCTCGATGCGCCGCAAGCCGCTCGCGCGCTCGATCAATTGCCGCTGTGGTCGAACCGCGCATTGGCGCTGGTGATACTTGCCATGCTCGGCGGCTATGTCGCTTGGGTCTGGGTCAAGCCGCGCGTGATCGGCCGCGATGGCTGGCAGGTCACGCTGCCCGGCGGCTCGCTGACGCTCTTGCAGATCGCGATCGGCATCGTCGATCTCGGCTGCTGCGCCGCCGCCATGTACATGCTGGTGCCGGACGAGCCCAATCTCGGCTTTGTTACCGTGGCGGTGATCTTTGTTGCCGCGACGCTGCTCGGTTTTGCCAGCCACGCCCCCGGCGGTCTCGGTGTGTTCGATGCCGCCATGATGGTGGCGCTGTGGCAGTTCGACAAGGAAGACCTGTTGGCCGGACTGCTGCTGTTCCGATTGCTCTATTACATTATCCCATTCGCGCTCTCGCTCGGGGTGCTGGGCATTCGCGAAGCCTTGCTCAGCCGCGCTGCGCGCCGCATATCTCATCGGCGAGGGTCTCACGCACATGCGCCGCAGCATCGGACGACCGGCCGGGTCAGGCCAAAATCCGACCCATCATAATCCGCCGGGGACTGCGCGGGCACGGGGGCTGTTATGAGCTTGGCTGGAGATCGGGCAGGCGTCGCCGCGCAGCGCTGGCGCGGGGGGCGGCTCGTGATCGTCGCGGCGGCGGCGGTTTTTGCGGCGTTTACGATCGTCGGCGCTCTGCCGGCCGCCTACGCGGTCGCTGGCTTTGTCATCGTGGCGGCTGCCGCCATACTTACTGTGCGCTCCGGCCAGGAACAGGATCGCCAAGTGGAGCCGATTACAATTTCCGGGCGCGGTGACGATCTGCTCCGCGCCCTCGTCGCCGGCCTGCCGGATCCCGTGGTCGCGCTCGACCGCGACGGCCGGGTGCTGGCGCTCAACGAGCGCGCCCGCGCGCTCGCGCCGGCGCTGCGGCAAGGTGAGCCGGTGGCTTTCGCGCTGCGGATGCCCGAATTGATCGAAGCGATCGGCCGCGCGGCGGCGGAGGGCGAAGAGCAGCGTGTCGTTTATTTCGAGCGCGTGCCGCTCGACCGCTGGTTCGAGACCATCGTCATGCCGGTCAAGCGCGAGCCGAGCGCAACGCAGCCCGATCTCGTGCTGATGACCTTTCACGACCTCACGCCGCTGCGCCGGGTCGAGGAAATGCGCGCCGACTTCGTCGCCAACGCCAGCCACGAGCTGCGCACGCCGCTCGCCGCTTTGCTCGGTTTCATCGAGACCCTGCAGGGTTCCGCTCGCGAGGACGCCAAGGCGCGGGCGCGCTTTCTCACCATCATGCAGGAGCAGGCGCGGCGCATGGCGCGCCTGATCGACGATCTGTTGTCGCTGTCGCGCATCGAGCTTAATGCCCACCGCCGGCCGGACACGGCGGTCGATCTCGTCCCGATCGTCCGGCAAGTGGTCGATGGTCTTGAAACGCTGGCGCGCGACCGCGGCGTAACCGTCAATATCGAAGCGGCGAACGCGCTGACCGTGCTCGGCGATCACGACGAGCTTCTTCGCATCTTCGAGAACTTGATCGAGAACGCGCTCAAATACGGCGCCGCCGGCAAGCGCGTCGATATCACGCTGAAGCTCGCGATGTCCGCTGACGCCCAGCCCGAGGCGCAAGTCAGCGTGCGCGATTATGGCCCCGGCATTGCGCCTGAACATCTGCCGCGGCTGACCGAGCGCTTCTATCGCGTTGACGTGACTGAAAGTCGCGCGCAGGGCGGGACGGGACTCGGCTTGGCGCTGGTCAAGCACATCCTCAACCGCCACCGCGGCCGGCTGACGATCGACAGCGCGCCTGGCGCGGGGGCCACGTTTACCATCCACTTGCCCACCGCGGTTCCTGCAATTCCGCGATAAATTGTCGCTGCTTCAATACCTTGCGTTGTCATCTAACTGTCATGCAGGCCTCATAGAACGGTTGCGTGCCGAACCTAACGATGTCGCCGCTGCGGGTCAGCCTCGACACGCGTCTCCCATTGCAGCGCGTTTCTGACAGACGGTGAACTGAGCGATGGCGTCCCAACGCGGACGTTAAATCGGCGTGGGTCAGCGATCCGCGTCGCCCGAACTCAAGTAACAGGAGCGATCAAGTGAAACATCTCAAGACAATGGCTGTCGCTGGCTTCTTAGCCGCGATGGTACTTCCCGCCGCCGCCATGGACATTTCCGGCGCCGGCGCCACGTTTCCCTATCCGATCTACGCCAAATGGGCTGACGCCTATAAGAAAGAGACGAACGTCGGGCTGAATTACCAATCGATCGGCTCGGGCGGCGGCATCAAGCAGATCGAGGCGAAGACCGTCACCTTCGGCGCGTCGGATGCGCCGCTCAAGGGCGATGAACTCGAAAAGAACGGCCTCGTGCAATTTCCCATGGTCATGGGCGGCATCGTGCCGGTCGTGAACCTCGCGGGAATTAAGGCCGGCGATCTCGTCATCGACGGGCCCACACTCGCCAAGATTTTCCTGGGCGATATCAAGACCTGGGACGATCCGGCGATCCAGAAACTCAACCCCGGAGCCAAGCTGCCTTCACAAGCGATCGCCGTCGTCCACCGCTCGGACGGTTCCGGCACGACCTTCAATTTCGCCTACTACCTGGCGCAGGTCAGCCCCGACTGGAGTTCGAAGGTCGGATTTAACACGTCGGTCGAATGGCCGGTCGGCATCGGCGCCAAGGGCAATGAGGGCGTTTCCAACAATGTCGCCCAAACCAATGGCTCGATCGGTTACGTGGAATACGCCTATGCGCTGCAGAACAAGATGACGTACACGAAAATGATCAACAAGGACGGCAAGACCGTCGGCCCGACCAGCGACGCTTTCCAGGCGGCCGCTGCGAATGCAGATTGGAATTCGGTCCCGGGTTACGGCGTGATTCTGGCCAATCAGCCCGGCGCCACGTCATGGCCGATGACGGCTGCGACCTTCATCCTCATCCCCAAGCAGCCGCAGGACCCGGCCGCCGCGACCGAGGCGCTGAAGTTCTTCGCTTGGGCCTATTCCAAGGGCGCCAAGATGGCCGAGGAACTCGACTACGTGCCTATGCCCAGCAAGGTTGTCAGTGAAATCGAGGCGATGTGGTCCAAAGAGATCAAGGACGGTAGCGGCAAGCCGCTCCACGTCACCTCGAACTGATTACAGATGACTCACGGCAAGGCACCCCACCTCAGTGCCTTGCGGTTATTTCACCGGCTGCCGCACGGGCATCTTGTGCTGCAGCCGGTACATCGTTTGAGTAGGCGCTTCCGTCGTTCGTTGGAGGAGTGCCTTGATGGAGCCGGCGGGGAGACGATCTGTGGCTGATGTTGCGTTGCAGAGCAGAATGCTCGTTTCGGCCGAGGCGGTCACGCGCGCCAGGGTTCTTAATCGGCTGCGCCTCGGCGATGCCGCCTTCCGTTATCTGACGCGTGCGGCGGCGATCGGCGTCTTATTGCTTCTCGGCGGCGTCATCTTCTCGCTTATTGCCGGTTCGCTCCCAGCGATCAGAACGTTCGGCTTCGGCTTCCTGGTTAGCGAGCGGTGGAATCCGGTCACGGACAATTTCGGCGCACTACCGGCGATTTACGGCACGGTCGTGACCTCGTTCATCGCCATGTTGATTGCGGTTCCGGTTGGCTTGTTGATCGCCTTCTTCCTCACCGAGCTATGCCCGCCATGGCTGCGGCGGCCGATCGGCATCGCGATCGAGCTGCTCGCCGGCATCCCGAGCATCATCTACGGCATCTGGGGCCTGTTCGTGTTCGCCCCATTCCTGCAAGGAACGCTGCAACCCTTCCTGATCAATACGCTCGGCAACGTGCCGGGAATCGGTTCAATGTTTGCCGGGCCGCCCTACGGCATCGGCATGCTGACGGCGGGCCTCATACTCGCGATTATGGTGCTGCCCTTCGTGACCTCGATCTCGCGCGACGTGTTCGAAGCGGTGCCCACCGTGCTCAAGGAGGCGGCTTACGGCGTCGGCTGCACCACTTGGGAGGTGGTGCGCAACGTCGTGCTGCCCTATGCCCGGGTCGGCGTCATCGGCGGTATCATGCTCGGCCTCGGCCGGGCGCTCGGCGAGACCATGGCGG
>PLTE01000141.1 GCA_003164375.1 Hyphomicrobiales bacterium
CGCCACGCGACGCGGAGCAAATGGCCGACCGGTGCCGCTGCCATTGGGTCGGATCGCTGCGCCGTACAAGGCCGCCGGCGCGCTGACGGTCGCCGAGCTCGGAATGACAAAAACCGCGACAGTGGCGTTGCGCGGTCCGATGGTGCCGCGCCACGCCTTTCCGCCCGGCATCGAGCGCTCCGATCAGCCGCATTTCGCTATCGGCAGCGACGGCTGGGTCGACACCGGTTATCCGTGCCGGGTCGACGCCACGGCCAAAACCGTGACGGTGACCGGCCCGCCCTCAGGCATTGTCACGATCGGCGGCTATCGCCTGCCGCTACCCGATCTCTTGGCGAAGATCCGGCGCATCGACGGCGCGGCAACGCTCACCGCCGTGCCGGATCCATTGGTAGGCCAGCGCTTGCTCGGCAATACCGCCGATTGCACCGCCATGACGACGGCGCTCAACGCGCTTGGCGTCAATCCGCTTGTTGCCACGGCATTCATCTCGCAGGGCGAGCGGGTCCTACGCGAGGCGATGTCGGCAGACATGTCCGCAGTGGCTTGAGCCGCCGCGACTTTGTTGACGGCCCATTAACAGCACTTTGGCATGGTTGCGGGCCGTCGCTGAGAAATGCCCGTATCCCGTTGCGTAGTCACATCGCGTAGCCCCATGGCATTGCAAGGTCCGTTCGCCGTTATTGCCGACACTCCGGCGCCGGATGTCGTCGAGGCTCTGCGTGCAGCCGGCGGTTTTCCGATCATCGAAGCCACCTGGGCCGACGCGCCGAGCGCGCTCGCCGCGGTCGAGCCGGAAGCGCTGGTGCTCGCCGAGCCATGCCCGGACCGGGCACGGGCCGACGCGATCGCAGCGCTCATCGGCGACCTCCGCGAGAGGGCCGGCGGTCTCTACATGCCGCTGCTCGCCCGCATGCGCGACGACAGCGCATCGCCCCTGCCCGATGCGCTTGCGATGTCCGCAAGCACCCCGCCCGCGCGTCTGGTGCGTCGGCTGACCACGGCGCTGCGCGTGCGCACGCTGCACGGCACGGTATTGCGCCGCATGCGCACGCTCTCCGCGCGCGGCGAAACCGTGCCGGATCTGCCGGCGGCCGATCCGCTCGGCGAGGCGAGCGTGCTTGTCACCGGACGCGGCCGCAATTATCCGGCGCTGTCGGTTGCGGTCGGCGAACAAGTCGGCGTAGTCGGCGCGCTCAGCGTCGAAAGCGCGGCGCGCGCGCTCAATGGGCGCGATATCGACGGCATGGTGATCGGCGACGGCTTTAGCCCGCGCATTGTCGATGCCTTGTTGACGGTGCTTGCCGACGATATGCGCTTCCGCGATCTGCCGGTAACGGTGCTCGGCGGTCATCCCGGCGCAATCGAGCCCTACGCCATGGAGCTAGCCAATCTCGAGCGCATCTCCGAAGGGCCACAGCGTCTGGTCGAGCGGTTCCTACCCTATGTGCGGCTGCACGCCTTTAGCCAAAGGCTCAAACGCATGCTCAAATCGCTCGACGCCAAGGGCATGCTCGACCCCGACACCGGACTGCTCGCCCACGACGCCTTCTGGCGCGATCTCAACCGCGCCGTCGACGACGCCGAGAAGCGCGGCACGGGCCTTTCGATCGCGCGTTTCTCGTTCGATCGCTCCGACCGGCGCACCAGTCTCGACGCGGCGCGTCTGGTCGGCCGGTTGATGCGCCAGGTCGATTTCGCCTGCCGCGAAGCCGACGACTCCATCTTCGCGGTATTCACCGAGACCGATTTGCGCGCCGCTCATGTCGTTGCCCGCCGCATCGCCAGCGTGCTCAAGCACACCATGCTGGCGCCGGACCGCAACAAAAAGGGCGTCGATGCCGCGGTGACGCTCGCGACCTTGAAGCCGACTGACAGCGTCGATTCCTTGATCTCGCGGATCGTGGGCGAGGTTGCGGTCAAGTGAGGCGCTCGCCATCTATTGTCGGAAGACTAATTCCGGGGTAGCGGCCACCGGCGAGGCTGAACGCGAACCCAATGGAGGCATTCCGATGGACGATTCATCCGAGACGCGGGCTTCCATCAATATCGACGTGGTTTCCGACGTCGTGTGCCCATGGTGCTATATCGGCAAGCGCCGGCTGGAAGCCGCCATTGCACTCACGCCCGACGTTGACGTCGTCATCAATTGGCGGCCGTATTTTCTCAATCCCTGGATCCCGCGCGAGGGCATCGACCGGCAAACTTATCTCGAAACCAAGTTCGGTTCCGCCGACCGCTACGCGGTGATCGCCGAGCGCGTTGTCGCGGCGGCGGCGATGGAAGGACTGGTCTACGCTCCCGACAAGGTCAGCCGCCAGCCCAATACACTCGACTGCCACCGCCTGATTTTGTGGTCGCGCAGCGCCACCGATCCCGGCCGCATGAAACAGCGGCTGATGGATCTTTATTTCGCCGAAGGCGCCGACTTGAGCGACGCCAAAGTGCTGATCCAGGCCGCGGTCGATTGCGGCATGGACGGCGATCTGGTGCGGCGACTTCTCGCGAGCGACGCCGATGTCGATCGCATCGAAGGCGAAGCAACCTCCGCCAAGGAAGCCGGCATCGACGGCGTGCCATGTTTCATCTTCGGCTCGAGCGTCATTGTCACAGGCGCGCAGTCGCCGGAATACCTGGCAAGCGCGATCGAGCGGACGTCCGGTCGGCACACGCGGTTGCGGGCTTAGCCCACGTTGTTGTCCCGAGACGGCTAAAAGCTGCTTAGGCGACCAACAGCGACGAAAAGAACGCCCGGATCACGGCCTCGCCGATCGGCGGCACCGCTGCCTTGGTTTCAAACTGACAGCCGCATTTGTCGCAAGACCAAAGATTGACGACGTGCTCGTCGTCTTCGAATTCCGACCATTCCGGCGAAAGCAGGAGCTCGCCGCATTGCACGCAGGGCGTACCGTAATCGGACGCAAGTGTAATCGTCGTCATGGTAACCTCCCTTGCCGTAGCCTCCGTTTTTTCGTGCTCGTCGAGCGCGAAACGACAACAAACCAATCGCCTGCCGTTTTATCGAGTCCGGCATTGATTTGGATCAAGAAACGGCAACACGATCCTTAATCTTAGGTCAGCGGGCCTTACCCATAAGCGACGTTCTTCCCGTTTCCCGCGATGCATTGGCGTCCGAGTTTGGCCTGAGGCAAGTACCCGGCCCCGCTTTCAGGAGCACCCTCGCGAAGGCGTCCTTGGTGCGTGGGATTTTAGCTATCTGACATGACTGGGGACCACTGTCTCAGTGCGCCACATCGCGTCTCCGTGACCAGGATTCGTCCGCTCGAGTCGCATGACGATCGGCCCAGTGAAAACGCAGCGCGCCTTATTGCTGCGGCATTCCGGGCCGACCGTGCGTCGGAACGGCAAACGCGATCCTTGAGGAGAACGTCCATGCGGCGCCATGGTTTAGTCATTGGAATTTCATTGGCGCTCGGCACGATGATGCTTCCCGCGGTCGCCACCGCGCAAGTCATTTGCATCAGCAATAATATTCCGCCGCCGGAACTTCCGGTCTACGCACAACCCGACATTCCGGCTCCCGGTTATATCTGGACACCGGGTTATTGGGCCGGCGGCCCGAACGGTTATTTCTGGGTTCCGGGCACCTGGGTCGAGCCGCCGGAAGTCGGGCTGTTATGGACGCCCGGCTATTGGGCCTGGCGCGATGGAATCTACACCTGGAGCGCCGGTTATTGGGGACCGCATGTCGGTTTCTACGGCGGCATCGATTACGGCTTCGGCTATGTCGGCGAAGGCTACGAGGGCGGCCGTTGGGACAATGGCGTGTTCGCCTACAATCGGACCGTCAATAATTTTGGCGGCGTGAGCATCACCAATGTCTACGAGAAGGCCGTCGTGGTCGATCCGAATGCGGCGCGCGTAAGCTACAACGGCGGCTCGGGCGGCATCGGAACGCGCCCGACGCCGGAACAGGAGGCAGCGGCGCATGAGCCGCATGTCGCGGCCATTCCGGCGCAGCTGCAACACGAGCGCACGGCAAGCACCGAAAAATCGCTTCTGGCGTCGGAGAACCATGGCCGGCCGGCGATCGCAGCGACAGCGACACCGGGCGCTTTCACCGGCAAGGGCGTGGTGGCGGCGCGGGAAACGGAACCGAAATCGATGCCGGAGACCAAACCCACCGGCGCGGCGGTGGTCGGCCCAAATCCGACCGGGGAAAAGCGTCTGGAGGAACGGCCTAGTCCAGGTCAAGCGACCATCAACAGTTCAACGCCGCCGAAAGAGCCCAACGGCGCAATCAAGCCGCTGAATGAAGCCAAGCCCTTAAACGAGGGCAAGCCTTTAAACGAGGCCAAGCCTCTCAATGAAGCGCACCCCTTGAACACGGAAGCCAAGCCGCCGAACAGCGAAGCGCGGCCGTTAAACACCGAGGAAAAGCCGCGGCTTCCCGAAGGCAAGCCGCCGACCACCGAAGCCAAATTGC
>PLTE01000137.1 GCA_003164375.1 Hyphomicrobiales bacterium
GCTGGGCCTGATCTACAAAGTCGATATCGACGACGGCCGTATGGTCAATATCGACATGACGCTGACGACGCCGAACTGTCCGTCGGCTGCGGAATTGCCGATGCAAGTCGAAAATGCGGTGGCAGGGGTCGCCGGCGTACGCGAGGCCAAAGTCAATATCGTCTGGGATCCGCCGTGGGATCCGAGCCGCATGTCGGACGAGGCGCGCACCGTGCTCAATATGTGGTGAGTTGCGGATCATGGGTGCGCGCACTACATGAAATCATGCGACGGCGTTAGTATTCTTGCGTTACAACGAATCGGAACCGCCGCGTCTTGAAGGCGGCAAGGATGTGAAGATGGGCATTGCCCGGCCGAGACCTCAGGTGATGCGGCTTACCGAAGCCGCCGCGGAACGCATCAAGACGGTCATGGCGAAAGCCGACCGCCCGATCGCCGCGGTGCGCGTCGGCGTCAAGAACGGCGGCTGCGCCGGCATGGCCTATACGATGGAATATGCCGAAGCCATCAATCCGCTTGACGAAGTGATCGAGGACCGGGGCGTGCGCATCCTGATCGACCCCAAGGCGGTGCTGTTTTTGCTCGGCACAGAGATGGACTACAAAGTCGACAAGCTGTCGGCACAATTCGTATTCAACAATCCGAACCAGACCTCCGCCTGCGGCTGCGGCGAATCGGTGCAGATCGAGCCGGCTACCGGCGTGGCCGGCGCCGAGGCGCAATAATCCGCCATTCGGTTGCGCCTTCGGCGCACCCCGGAATGATTTTAAGCGACGCGGGCGGTCACCTGGCCGGTATCGTCGGCCTCGGGATCGGTTTCGCAGATCACGCGATTGCGGCCCTGCCGCTTCGCCGCGTAAAGGCACTTGTCGGCGCGTTCGATCAATTGCTGCGACGTCTCGCTGCTGTGCAGGACGGCAACGCCGATCGAAACCGTCACCCGGCCCAGCCGCTCGCCGGTTGATCGCTTCATCAGTTCCTTGGTCATGACCGCGCGCCGGATGTGGTCGGCGACCGTGATCGCCGATTGCAATGAGGTCTTCGGCAGCGCGACGACGAATTCCTCGCCGCCATAGCGCGCGGCGATGTCCTGGCCTTTGACATTCTGCTTCACCGACAATGCGACGAGACGCAGCACCTGGTCGCCGGTAAGGTGGCCGTATTTGTCGTTGAAACTCTTGAAGTGGTCGATGTCGCACATCAACAGCGACAGCGGCTCATTCTTCTCCTTGGCGTCTTCTAAGTTCTTGGCAAGCGAGGAATCGAAATACTTGCGGTTCGCCAGCGTGGTGAGCGGATCGGTCAGGCTCTCAATTCGCACGGTTTCGAGGTTGTGCTGGAGCTGTTCGATTTCCTGTCGCGATGATGCGAGACTGGTTTCGAGTTTTTTGTTGTCGCGCTCCATCTCCTTGGCGCCCTGCACGAGATGTTCGATGACGGTGCGCAGCGTTTCGCCGTCATTGGCCTGCGCTAGCGACTCGGTGGCCAGATTGAGCCGTTCGGAATAGCTCGTCGCTGAACCGGCGGCGGCGTCGATGGTGGCGATAACCTGCTTGATTTCGTCGAGCACTCGGGTACCCACCGAGTCGATGCGCTCGCCGATCCGGCCGACGGCGATATAGTTGTCGTAGATCTGTTGCAGGTCGGCTTCGCTCAGCCGGCTTTTTTTCGCCAGCGCCTCGTTGATCGATTGGTTCAACGGTTGATTGTAGCCGGTTGCGTAGTGATACCAGATTTCGAAATTCCGCGGCGATGCCGACTGACCCAGAGCGCGAATCTGTCCCAGCGCAATCTCGGCGAATGCGAGGGTTCTTTCGTGCTCTTCGCTCGGCACGGCCATCGAGCTTCTCCAATCATCCTGGGAAGTGTAAATGGCGGCGCCAGCGTAACACCGTCGCTCATTCACATCTGAAATTCGCAGGCGAATGTAGGAGACGGCGGTGAAGGACGGGTAAATAAAGAGTTGTAAGGAAAACCCTTACGCGGCGGCCGCAGCTCTAGCAGTGTGATTTTCTAAGCTTTAACCGGCACCGGGCGCAACAGGAAAGCGGGTAGGTGAGTGTCGGAATCATCGAGTCGCGGCCGCGCGGGTTGTGCGGTACGGCGGGATCGCGCGGGATCGAGTTGCGCAACCGGTGGCGGCCGATGATGCGGGCGCCGGTCGTCGCGCCGTCCGCGCGCGGCCGGGTTTTGATGGGCTGTTGTTGGATCGGAGGGTGCGAGAGGCGATGAAGTTTGCCCGGGCACGGTGGCCGTGTCGGCAAGCTTGTCCATGTAAGGGATCGGCTGCCC
Source organism: Hyphomicrobiales bacterium (assembly GCA_003164375.1). GTDB lineage: Bacteria > Pseudomonadota > Alphaproteobacteria > Rhizobiales > Xanthobacteraceae > BOG-931. Next base: position 2,293 of record PLTE01000137.1, read on the forward strand.
GATCAGCTTCTCGATCGCCGCGACCGCCTTGGCGTCGTTCGAGCCCGCCACGATGGTGATCGCGACGCCGCTGCGGCCGGCGCGGCCGGTGCGGCCGATGCGGTGCACGTAATCGTCGGCATGCACCGGCACATCGAAATTATAGACGTGGCTCACGTCCGGGATATCGAGGCCGCGGGCGGCGACGTCGGAGGCGACGAGCAGCGTCACGTCGCCCTTGCGGAATTGCTCAAGCGCTGCCGTGCGGGACGATTGGTCCATGTCGCCGTGCAAGGCTTGCACCGAAAAGCCGTGGCGTAACAAGGAGCGATGAAGTGTCGCAACGTCGCGCTTGCGGTTGCAGAAGATGATGGCGTTCTTCATCCCGACCGCGGCGCGGATCAGGCGGCGTAGCGTGTCGCGCTTATCGTGCGGTTCGCGCCCGGATTTGGCCAACAGCTGCGTCGTGGCGGTGACGGTCGAGGCCGGACGAGACACCTCGACGCGGACCGGATTGTGCAGGAATTGTTCGGTGATGCGCCGGATTTCCGTCGGCATGGTGGCAGTGAAGAACAGCGTCTGGCGGGTGAATGGAACGAGCTTGCAGATACGCTCGATGTCGGGGATGAAACCCATGTCGAGCATGCGATCGGCCTCGTCGATGACGAGGAGTTCGACGCCGTTGAGGAGTAACCGCCCGCGCTCGTTATGATCGAGCAGACGGCCGGGCGTCGCGATCAGCACGTCG
>PLTE01000005.1:0-379 GCA_003164375.1 Hyphomicrobiales bacterium
TCCCTGCTGCAAGACCCCACGGGCCGCCAACAGGCCAACAGTCCCGTCTACGGCGAGCACCAGGTGGTCATCCAATATACGGTACGCGACCTGCTGTGGCGCCCGGCCGGCCGCCTCGTGCGCTTCGTGGCCGTGATCCATCCCACCAGAGGCTCGTGCCTCCTGATGTGCACGGACACTTCCTTGGCGGCTATCGAGATCATTCGCCTCTACGGCCTGCGCTTCAAGATCGAGCATACGTTCAAGCAGGCGGTGCGGCTGATCGGCGCGTTCAGCTACCACTTCTGGATGTCCGACATGAAGCCCGTGCGGCGGCGCGGCGGCAACCAGCACCTCCACCGCGCGTCGCCCGAATACCGCGACGCCGTCAGGCGCAAGC
>PLTE01000005.1:414-2970 GCA_003164375.1 Hyphomicrobiales bacterium
AATGCCCTACGCCAGAGCATGCCGGAATTTCTCCTGAATTCCGCCTCAGGCAACAGCTTCGCGAAATTCGTCATCGAACGGCAGGACAGCGAGAAAATGGACGCCTTCCGGCTCGCGTCCTGAGCCGGAATTCCGGCAGAACCCCGGACTCGCGAGATCTTGTAATCGGGCAGTCAAATATCCAAATACAGTTCGCGTAGGCCATGAGGCTGCGTTACGGAAGATCCGGCCCTAAGGGCGGATCGTTCGCATGTCGCTCAAACAATGAGGTCATGCTATGCGTGCATTTGATTTTGCTCCCCTCTATCGTTCCACCGTCGGCTTCGACCGGCTGTTCTCGTTGCTCGATCAGGGCCTCGATGGCGCCACCCCCGGTTACCCGCCCTATAACATCGAGCGGACCGGAGACAATGCGTATCGCGTCTCGGTTGCGGTCGCCGGCTTCAATGAGTCTGAACTTTCGATCGTAGCCAAAGAGAACACGCTGACCATCCGCGGCGAGAAAAACGCCAAAGAGGAAGAGAAGCGCGGTGAAGTGCTCTATCAGGGCATTGCCGCGCGTACCTTCGAGCGTGCGTTTCAGCTTGCCGACTACGTTCAGGTGAAGGGTGCAAACCTTGAGAACGGTCTCCTGCACGTCGACCTTGTGCGCGAGATCCCCGAGGCGAAAAAGCCGCGCTCGATCCCGATCAATGGCAAGAGCAATGGTTCGACCGTGATTGAGAGCCAAAAGGCCGCTTGAGCAGCCGATCGGCACAGATTATGGAGCGCCCCGGTTTTCCGGGGCGCTTCTGATTCGTAGGCGTCATGAGACGGCATCGCGGAAGCACGATCAGTCCGCGCATTGCCGAGCATTGCCGCTCGTGCCGTCACGCTCGATGAAGATCCAAATTCCCCTGTTATGCGCCGACATTACGCGCAACCGGATGCCACGGCTGGGATCCGCGAAGTCGCCGGCCCAGCCGAATTCAAGGTCGACCGGACCGTCGTCCATCGCGCGCTCGATGCGTCCGCGGAAATCCTTGGCCGCCATGCATGGGGATATTGCGAACAAATTTTTTCCAATTGGAATTTCACCGTAGCCGGACATTTGCGCTTCGGTCTCGCTGTAGAACATCACGGTACCGTCGCGGTCGAGTAGGATGACGCCAAAAGGCAGACGATCGAGCTCGTATTGGCTGAGCTGTTCGATTTGTTCCGCGAGGTTGCCGGCGTCGAATTGAACAGTTTGCAGACGCATCGCCCTGTTTCTCGCGCTTTAGTTGTAATTCACGTTCCGCACGGACTAGTGGTGCCACGTGCACTTGCGATTCGCCAATTGCGACGTTCGGGTCGACATTGGAGCCGGCCGATAGCACTCAGTCATTCAACGGCGGAATGGCGGGCGATATTTTGCGCGTCGCGACAGGCGCGGCGGAAGTTGTGGCGGGCGGCGCTTCTGGCTTCACGTCAATACTGGAATTAGGCATCGCAGCTGGCCGCGTTAGCGCCTTGTCGCTGGCATTAACGTCGGCCGCGGGCGTGCGCGCGGCGAACTCCGCCGGTCGCGGTCGCGGCAGCGGTACGGTCGCACCGGTTGCCCGCGCGGCAGTGTGGGGAGGAAGCGGCCGGGAAGCGGCCGGCATCGCCTCCTGATCGCCCAGTGCCGTTGCGCTGGGTTCGAATTGCGGCGGCATCCCATGGGGCGGCGGTATGTCGTCGGGCGACGCTTCGTAGGGCGGCAGCATACCGAGCTGCGTGTCGGACCCCGGCCCCGGCACGATCCGATTGGCATCGCGGATGGCACCGGTGCGCGCATCGAGCACGACGCGCATCAGGATGCCGCGGAAATCGTTGGCGCGAAGCACATAAGTCGTGCCCTCGCGCAACGGCGGCGCCAGCGGTTGGAAGCCTGCCGCACGCGCGATATGCATGATTTCGTAAGATGAGACGAAGCCGGGCGGCTGCGGCGCGGCTTGCACCTGGGGTAGCGGAGCCGGTGCCTGCGCATAGCCGGGTGCTGCAACCGAGAGCATCACGACGATCAGCGCGAACGCGGCGGTTCCCGGCAGCCTAACACGCACGATCTACACCCCCCCGCTTGCGTCCATTATGCCCAAACAGCCCCACCAAGTTAACCGAAAATGGGGCGGCGCTTGGGCGCAATCAGGAATTTATGCATAGATCGACGAAATCCTCGATATCCGCGTCCTCAGTCGCGAACGAGGTGACAAGACGCACCAGGACACTGTCGACGCCGACATCGAGGCCGTCCGTTGAGCGCACATAATAGTTCGCGCCGGCAGCCTTGAGCTTGGCGTCGAGCGCGCGCGGCAACACCACAAAGGTCAAATTGGCTTCGACGGGAAACACTGGCTGCAGTCCTACCGCGCTCAGTTTTCCGGCCAGCCGGTCGGCCATGGCATTGGCGTGGCGCGCCAAGTCTAGCCAACAATCGTCCTCCAAATAGGCTAGAAATTGCGCAGCGACGTAGCGATGCTTCGACAGCAAATGCCCGGCGCGCTTGCGCCGTTCGCCAAAAAATGCGGCGCGGGCGGGATCGAAAATTACCACCGC
>PLTE01000350.1 GCA_003164375.1 Hyphomicrobiales bacterium
TGCGCAGCCGCAACTACGTCAACCTGATCATTGCCGGAAAGCAGCCGGAGTGGCAGTGGCTCGACATCGATTCGGCCGTTCGACATTGCACGGCGGGTGCGGGTGTCTGGCAGTGGGCCAGCAACGATGCCGGCGATCCCGACGTGGTGATGGCCTGCGCCGGAGACGTGCCGACTCTCGAGACGCTCGCCGCGGTGTCGCACTTGCGGGTGGAGTTTCCCGACATCCGCATTCGTGTCGTCAACGTCGTGGATCTGATGGTGCTGGAGACTCAGTCCGAGCATCCTCATGGAATGGAACACCAGGATTTCGACGAGCTGTTCACGACTGACAGGCCGGTGATCTTCGCCTTTCACGGCTATCCCGCTATGGTCCATAAGCTGACCTACCGGCGGCACAATCATGACAATATTCATGTACGCGGCTACAAAGAGGAAGGTACCACCACAACGCCGTTCGATATGGTCGTGCTCAATAACCTCGACCGCTATCAACTCGCGTTAGACGCCGTCCAGCGAATTCCGCGCTTTAGCGATCAGCTCGACAAGGCGACCGCGCGTTACTGGGCGGCGATGGAGCGCCACAAGCTCTATATCTGCGAGCACGGCGACGACATGCCGGAGGTCCGTGACTGGCGCTGGACCCTGTAAGCACCATGCTCCGCTGGGATGCGCATGACGGACGCCGAACCACGGTTGAATGTGCTCGCGCTGAATAGCGGCTCTTCGTCGCTAAAATTCGGTTTGTATCGCGCTGAATCGTCGCGAATCGAAAGACTGCTCGCGGGCGAGGCGGAGTCGATCGGGGACAGAAGCGGCAGATTCCATGCAAAAGACTCCCGGCAAAAGACTCCCGCGGAGACGCATTGCTCCTCGACGTCGAAACGCGAGCCGCGATCTGTGGCGGCCTGTCGCGGGCTGGCATCAGTCTGGACGAAGTTCGGAATTGCACGGGGCGAAATCCCGTGAGCGACCCGGTGTCGCGCGGTGCGGTGTGCGTTCTACCTTCGCAGGAAGATGAGCAGATCGCCCGTCATACCCGGAGAATGGTCCCGTCGAGTCTTTCCGGATCGCCGCCGGGCAAGACCGTCAAAGCAGTTTCGATCGCAGCGCTCGGCGGTTGACTGACCTTCGATTTATCGGACCTTCCGGCGGAAACTAGGAGCATCTGTGTACGGCGCAGCTCGTGCGACGTGCCGCTTACGACCAGCGTCATCGGGTCTCCTTCTTCCAAAGTTGCTTCGAGGTGCCCCTTGAGCTGGTCAATCCTGATCCTGAGGCGTCGGCCACGCCACTGAAACCCGAAGCCAAGACTGGTCCAACCCGCCGGCAGTTGCGGGTCGATGGCAACGCCGTCGTCTCGCAAGGACAACCCAGCGAAACCGAACACCGCCGTCAGCCAGACTCCGCCAAGTGCGGCGATATGCACGCCACCGCCCATGGACACATAAGTGTCCGTGAGATCAATTGCCGCGGTCTGCCGAAAGTAGCGCAGTGCCATCTCGGAGTATCCTAATCGAGCAGCGACAAGGCCATGCATGGCGCGGCTTAGCGAGCTGCCGTGACTGCAGCGAGGCTCGTAGTAGTTGAAGTTCGCTGGCCCTGTGCCGCCAACAAACTCCGCTGGCAACAGCCCGAGTAGCGCGACGACATCGGCTTGCTTTATCACCTGGGATCGCTGCGTCCGCTCCCGCCCAAGCACCACGTCCATTGGCACGGAGCGGCCCGCGTAGTCTGCCAGGTTAATCTCTTCGAGAGCGAAATAGCCCGCGAACTGCTCGTACAGTCCGGTTTCGGGTTCGAGTCCCGTAGCCATCGTGTCAGCGGCGCTCAGCCACTGCTTCAGCTCTGCGTCGTCCAGGCCGAGGCGGCTTGAGAGTCGGGCCCAGCAGTCGGGCCAGCGCTCGCGTAACAATGCCGTGACTTCGATCGCGCGCCGGATGTTCCAGCGTGCCATGACATTGGTGTACGCGCCGTCGTCGACATGTTCGTGATACTCGTCCGGTCCGATGACGTCGCGAATATGACCGCATCCATCCGCTTCCAAACGGACGCGGCTGGCCCAGAATCGACCCGTCTCGAGCAGGATCTCGGCACCGGCGTTACGTAGAAACTCTTCATCCCCGGTGGCCTGCCAGTATTGCCAGACCGCATAGGCTACGTCCGCGCTAATATGCTGCTCCTCCTTGCCGGAAAGGATATCAATAATCTGACGATCCGAACCGATCGCGTACTCCGGCGTGGTCTCTGCTCCGGTATCGGCGGACTCCCAGGCGTAAAGGGCGCCACGCCAGCCCATCCGAGCCGATTTTGCCCGCGCGGCATCGAGGGTGCGGAAGCGGTACATGAGGAGTGCGCGGGCGGCTTTCGGCCACGTCAGGATATAAAAGGGTAGCAGGTATATCTCAGTATCCCAGAACACGTGCCCGTGATAATCGTCCCCGGTCAGCCCTCGGGCGCCGATCGACACGCGCTCGTCCGCCGGGTTGGCGGCGCTGTTCAGATGGTAGATGGCGAATCGCAATGCCTGCTGTGCGGGAGCGTCGCCGTCGACCTCGACGTCGCTACACTGCCAACGGTCTACCCAGGCCCTCTCGTGCTTTGCCAACACGCCGCGCCAGCCGAGGTGCCGTGCAACAAAAAGCTTGCCCTGCGCCGTTGCGCCAGGGTCGAGAGCCTCGGTGTCGCTCCGCACCACCGCGACGGTGCGCTCGAAACACGCAATCTGCCCGGCGCGAGATTTCCAGCTCCAGGACCATTTTAGTTGGTCGATGGCGGTTGCCGGTAGATCGTGGCCGTCAACCTGCAGCGACGATGCTGTAGCCATAGCGAGGCTCTTGCCCGAACGTTGAGTGCGCCATACGCCGAGATCCTGGCCGAGCCGTTCTGAGATTAGCCCGAGATCGACCCCCGCGAACGACGCTTCGAGTGTGACGTCGACCTCTCCGTCCACGATCTCCAATTGAAGTAGCTGTAACCCAAGGGCGCGTTCGCTCAAGGACACAAGCCGTAACGTGCGGAGGCGGAGGCCCACGCCAGGGGCCTCCAGGAGACCAGATTCGGCGAGCAAAGTGCCGCGCCTCAGGTCGAGCGTCATGTGATGGGACGATGCATCCCCTGGGTGATGCACCAGAGGCATGCCGGACAACGAAATGCGGACCGTCAGCCAGCCAGCGGCTGGGATAAGCTCCGGTATGGCGGGCTCGGTCCCGGGCCTGTCGAATAGTCCGGCGACATACGTGTGGGGCGGAACGACCCAACGCTCACCACGCGTAATGGCCCGCGCCCCCCTTATCCCCAAGAAACCATTGCTGATCGCAAAGCGTGACTCAAGGCTGCCTTCGCGAAGCGGATCGTAGCCCGCCGCTTCAAGGACCCAAGCCGCATCTGCGGTCGGTTTAAGGGCGTGATCCATCACGCTTGGCTCTATCATGTCGAGCGGCGGCTGAGCCGCCCGTTGACCAATGCGTCGATGGCGACGTCGTCCAGGCTCGTCACCACCAGATCCGCTCCTGCGGCGCGTAGCTCGGAAGCGTCCTCAAGTCGGGCGACACCGAGCGCCGCCATGCCGCCTGCGCGGGCGGCCTCGATGCCGGCCGGCGCGTCCTCGACCACAAAACAGTTTGCCGGCTTTGAACGAATTTCCGCGGCGGCGAGCAGGAAAATCTCCGGGTTTGGCTTGCCATACTGCAAATCGCGACCGCAGACATTGGCGCTGAAAACGTCGAGCAGACTCTGACCTGAGGCGAGGTGGATCTGTTTCATCATTTGGTTCGCGTTTTTCGAGGAGGATGCGACCGCCAGAGGCCAGCCCAGCGCGGCGACCGCCTGCACGAAGCGGAGCGCGTCGGGGAAGGCAGCGAAGCTTCCGGCATGTACCAGTTCCAAGAATCGCCTCTGCTTGTGCTCGGCATAGATGACGGCCTGCCGTTCGGCGTCCGGCACACCCAATGCCTCAAGCGCCGCACGCGCACCGCTGACGCGCGGTTTGCCCGCGACATGAGCTTCGTAGATAGCGGTCGTGAAGCGGCCCGGGTCAGCGAAACCTTTGAGAGCTTCACGCCAAGCCTGCTCGTGAGGGGACGCGAGCAGCACGCCGTCAACGTCGAAAATTCCCGCGGTCAGCCCCCCGATTCGGTCGGACCGGGGTCTCGCTCGTTCGAGAATGGTCATGAGCCGATGCACTCAGGGCACGAGAAAGCGGACGTTAGGTCCGATTGTCCGGGGCGGTCTGTATAAAATCGCTCACCTGAAACGGTTTTGGATCTATGCTTCCAGTTTGGTAACAATCGACGATATGGCCCGTCCACGAATCGATGAAACATCGTGCGACGAGCTAAGCCCCAAGGCGCAGCACCGGCCTCCGAAATTCGTTCGAGCTGTGCCAGAGCGACTATCGGATCGCATTTTTGTTCGATGGATTGGTTTCAGGCATCAGCAATGACAGGAGAAGCGCAGCGACCAGGGCCACTGCTGCGATCCCCAGAAAACCTGCCGTGCGGCCAAGGCTCCCGGCCAAGAGGCCTGAAAGTGTTGTGCTTAGCGAAGCGCCGACCCCGGACATCGTCCCGACGAACCCCTGCGCTAGATTGAACCGACCAGTACCCGCCGTGAGGTCGGCTATGATCAGCGCCGTGAGCACGCCCAGCATCGTCCCGCTGACACCGTCGAGGACCTGAGCGGCGATGAGAATCATTGGATTGGTGGTCGAGGCGAACACCAGCGCACGGATCGGCAAGGCTGCGAAGCCGGCGAGCAGTAGCGGCCGGCGGCCCCACGTGTTCGCCCGCCGCCCCGCCCACGGCGCCATGATCGCCACGATCACCTGGGGGACCATGATCAGCGCTGCGACGATCAGCGAAGAAAGCGCCTCTTTGCTGTACCCGAGCGCCTCGCCGGCGAGTGGCAGCATCGATGCATTGGCGATCTGGAACAGGAACACACCGCCAGCAAACGTGAGCAAGCCGTGGTTTTTCCAAAGGCTACGGCGCTGCGCTCGCGTTGGTGCGCTCGGCTCATCGTGATCCGGCAGGCACGAGGCGCGGCCGTAATAAATCTCCGAAGTGTTGATGCGGCGGAGCGCGCCGAGCAACGGCACGACCAGCGCGGCGGCGACGAAGAATATCGCGCGATATGACAGGAAATAGGCGACGAGACCCATGAGACCGGCCGCGACCACCCCTCCCGTCGAGGCGAAGCGCTGATTGCGTCCGAGCCGCTCGCCAAGCGCCGCGTGGCCGACCAGACCAAGGCTGATGGCAGTAATCCCCAGCCCCAGGAAGCCACCGGTGATCCCTTGGAGCACCAGAGCGGTCAACACGAGTGGAAAACTCGGCCAAAGCGCAATGATCAACGCGCCGATCCCGACCATACTGGCACCCAGCGCGACCGCGAAACGCTTCGATCGGATGGCGTCGAGTAATTCACCACCGGGCAGTTGACTCAGCAATCCGGCGAACCCAGCTACCGTAAGCACAAGGCCGATTTTCTCTTGGGTCCATTTTTGTTCGGCCAGAAATACGGCGACGTAGGGACCGAAGCCCGACAATACCCCGGCGAGAAACAGGTTGACGGCGTCGAGACCGCGCAGGCTGCTACCAGATGGTGATGGTTCAATTGCATCCGCTGCCTCCGCCTTATCGGCGTCGTGCGTCGTGATGACCATTGCGCCTGACTCCGCCTATTTTGCGTCCCCAGTGGCGGGACTGCCTCGAAGCCCTACATCATTCAACGATGGACGACGACCAGGACTTTGCAATGGGTGAGTGCCTTGGTGGCCTCGTTCGGATCCGTTATCTGAGGTCCAATTGCCGCGTCGGATTTGGACACCATATTCAGCAACCCTTATCGTGTTGGAAAAGCGAACCCGCACCAACAATATTCCGAACGATTTGGTGGACGCCTGCCTGAGTTGCGACTGCCCCCGATTTTGCCAAAGTGCATCCGCCTCACTCGCTAATTCCGACGGCGGAGTACCGGAGACCCATGACGGGCTTTAGGTACATGACGNNTTAGGTACATGACGGGCTTTAGGTATGAGTGCGACGCCAAACGCCTTTCACGCCGGGTGCACGCTCTCGCGGCTTGACGCAATCGCGAGCGATCCAGCGATGACGGGGGTCAAATGCAGCAATTTTGTCGGAATGACAGCCGAGCGCTTTGTCGGGATGAAAAGTCTGGCGTGCCCTAAGCCTTTGAAAGGATTGGTGGGCGCACAAGGACTCGAACCTTGGACCCGCTGATTAAGAGTCAGCTGCTCTACCAACTGAGCTATGCGCCCTAACCGAGGAATTACACGAGGGTTAGGCACTTCCACCATTCGTTGCGCGGCCGCTTTGGCAGCGGGCCGCGCGAGGGCCGTATCTAGGGCATTGCGGGCGGGATGCCAAGTGCGAGGATTAAGTCCGGGCATATTGCCCGTCATTCCGGGGCCTGCGCCCCGGAATGACGAAGCGCGTCTCACCCCACATCCGTCGAATGCAGCCGGCGCTCTTCGGGCTGGCCGCGGAGCCGCCGGGCCACGAGCTTGTTGAGCGCCGCGAGATAAGCCCGCGCCGAGGCGACCAGGGTGTCGGGGTCGGCGCCCTTCGCCGTCACCGAACGGCCGTGCTCCGACAGCCGCACCGAGACTTCCGCTTGCGCATCGGTGCCCTCGGTCACGGCGTGCACTTGGTAGAGCTCCAGCACCGCGTCGTGGGGCACCATCGCCTTGATGCAATTGAATACGGCGTCGACCGGGCCGTTGCCCTCGCGCTCCTCGATCGCCGGCTTGCCGTCGATGTCGAGCTTCATGGTGGCGCGCTGCGGCCCGCGCGTGCCGGCAATCACCGACAGCGAAACGAGCTTGATATGGTCCTGGGCGGTGGCGATTTCCTCGTCGACCAGCGCCTCGATGTCCTCGTCGTAGACGTGCTTTTTGCGGTCGGCGAGCGTCTTGAAGCGCACGAAGGCATCTTCGAGCTGATTGCCGGCGAGATGGTAGCCGAGCTCTTCGAGCTTATGCACGAACGCATGACGTCCGGAATGCTTGCCCATGACCAGGGAGGTCTGCTTCACGCCGACGGTCTCCGGCACCATGATCTCGTAGGTCTGGGTGTGCTTGAGCATACCGTCCTGGTGGATGCCGCTCTCGTGNNACGCCGTCCTGGTGGATGCCGCTCTCGTGCGCAAACGCGTTACGGCCGACGATCGCCTTGTTGTACTGCACCGGGAACGAGGTCGCCGCCGAGACGAGTTTGGACGCGCGCGTCAGCATGGTCGAATCGACGCCGGTCCAGTACGGCAAGACGTCGTTGCGCACCTTCATCGCCATCACGACTTCTTCCAGCGACGCATTGCCGGCGCGTTCGCCGATG
>PLTE01000190.1 GCA_003164375.1 Hyphomicrobiales bacterium
GATCGCATCGTCGACCACGAAGCCGACGGCGATCGTCAAGCCCATCAGCGAGAGATTGTCGATGCTGTATCCGAACAGATACATAACGCCGAAAGTGGCGACGAGCGATAGCGGCACCGTTACGCTCGGGATGGCGGTCGCCCACACTTTGCGCAGGAATGCGAAAATGATGAGGACGACCAGAACAATCGTAAGAATCAAGGTCCGCTCTACGTCGGCCACCGAGCCGCGGATGGTCTGCGAACGGTCACTGAGCAGATCGACGTGCACCGAGCGTGGAATCGATTTGAGCAATTGCGGCATCATCGACTCGACTGCGTTCACCACCTGTACGGTATTGGCGCCGGCCTCGCGGTAGACCAGCAGCAGTTCGGAAATCTTGCCGTCAAACCACGCGCCGGACCGCGGATTGATCGACGTGTCGACGACAGTGGCGATGTCTTTAACGGTGACTGGGGCGCCTTTTTGATAGGCCACGATGACATTGCGGTAGTCGCGCGCGGTGAACAATTGATCGTTGGTATCGAGTGTGTATTGCTGGTGGGGGCCTTCCAGGTTGCCTTTGGGGTTGTCGAGCGTCGTGGCGGTGAGCGCGGCGTCGATTTGGGCGAGACTAAGACCGCGCGAGGCTAGCGCCAGTGGATCAACTTGAACGGCGACGGCAGGCTGCTGCTCGCCGCCGATCGATACTTGGCCTACACCCGGTACCGTCGAGAGCGACTGGCCCAGGATCGTGTTGGCATATTGGTCGATTTGGTAGATCGGTATGGCGTCGGAATGGACGGCGTAGATGAGAATCGGCCGGTCAGCCGGGTTGGTCTTGCGGTAGGTCGGCGGATTCGGCAGATTTTTGTTCAATAGTCCGCTCGCCGCATTGATCGCGGTCTGCACGTCGGTCGCGGCGCCATCGATTTGGCGGCTGAGATCGAACTGCAGCGTGACCGTCGTTTGGCCAAGCCCGCTGGTCGACGTCATCTGCGACAGGCCGGGGATCGCGGTGAACTCGTCTTCGAGCGGCGTCGCGACCGTGGCCGCCATGGTGTCGGGACTTGCACCGTTCAATTGTGCGGTCACGACGATGGTCGGGAAGTCGACATTGGGCAGCGCCGCAACCGGCAGCAACTCGTAAGAGACCATGCCGAACATGAGGATCGCCGCCATCAGCAGCGTCGTGGCAATGGGTCGGCGAATGAAGATCTCGGATAGGTTCATTCGACGGAGCTCTCGACCATCCGCTGAACTTCGACTTTGACGCCGTCATCCAGGCGATACTGGCCGTCGACGACGATCTTTTCTCCGCCGGAAAGACCTTTTCCGATGACCGCTATCGCACCCTGGCGATTCGTTACCTCAACATTGACCCGATGAACCGTGTTGTCGGAATCGATCAGGTAAACATAGGAGCCGTTTGGCCCGGCCGAGACTGCTTGCGATGGCACCGTTACGACGTTGTTCCGGATCGCCAAGATAAGCTTGGCGCGGACGAACTCTCCGGGCCACAGCGTCTCATCGGCGTTCGCGAACGTGGCCTGCAGCAGCACGGTGCCGGTCGAAGTGTTGACTTGATTGTCGATCACCGTGAGTTTGCCTTTTTCCAAGAGCTCGCCCGCTTGCGAATAAGCGTCGACTTCGAGGGGGCTTGCGGCTTGGCCACGCTTGACTTGGTCGAGCAGGTTTTGGGGGATGTTGAAACTGACATAGATCGGCCGAGTTTGCTCGATCATGACCATGGCGCCGGCCGGCGCTTGACCGCTTGTGCTGCCCGTCGTCGTCGAGGTGCTCGCACTCGTCGACGACTGACCCGGACCGACCAGATTGCCCAACGTAACCAGCAATACGCCGACCCGCCCGGAGACGGGCGCCAGGACGTGGCAGTATTGAAGATTGATCTGTGCGGTTTCGATATTCGCCTGATCGAGTTGCACCGTGCCCTTATCCTGCTGGACCACATAGACTTGATCTTCCGCCTGCTGTTTGGCGATCGAGTTCTGCTGCGCCAGGAGCTGATAGCGCGTGAGATCGACCTGCGCCTCCGCGAGCACGCCTTCATCGTGTTCCAATTGGGCTTGTTGTTCGTCAAGCGCCGCTTGATACGGCCGGGGGTCGATGAGGAATAATTCCTGACCCTTCTTGACGTCCTGGCCCGGGGCGAACTCGACCTTGATGATCGGCCCATTGACCTGGGCCTGGACGGCGACGCTGTCGATCGCCTGAACGGTGCCGAGTTCGCTGACAATCTCGGGGACATTCTGGCGAGGCGCGACCGCAGCCGTGACCGGGACGGGCGGTGGCGCAGTGACGGGAGCCTGCGTATTGCGGAAATGCCATACGCCGGCTGCGGCAATCGCAAGCACGGCCACGGCACCGACCGAATAAATCAGGCGTAGCGAAAACGTTTTTTGGCCGATTTTCATGAGATAGTCGGCGCCCCATGTGCGTTCCAGAAAAGCGGAATCGTCCTGCACCACCGTTCGGGTTGAAAAGTTTTGCGCATTATGGCGGGGCCTGAACGCACACTCCAACCGCCGGGGCGTTGGCGGTCGTAGCCTCCACTCCGCACGACGCTTGTCGCTCGCCGATAAACGTCGCGGGATTTCGCGTCGGTCCGCAATAAGCCGTAACCAGCACTTCGTTCTGACGGCAGCCGATCGGGCAATCTCCCGATGTCAGACAGCTCGAGCGAATGACCCGTACGGTCGGACTGGGCGGCCCTTGTTCGCCTTGCGGGCCGGGCGGCCCAGCCGGGCCTTCCGGACCGGTTTGGCCAGGCGGTCCGGGATCGCCCTTCACACCAGGTGGGCCGGCCGGCCCCGGATCGCCTTTGGCGCCTTGACCGCAGCCGGCCAGGCTCGCACCCAACGCTAGTACGAGGAGCAGGTATCCTGCACGCATGGTTGTCAGCCCTTCGCCCTGAACTCCGGCCAACGCCCCTCGGCCGGAGGGCACAAATTTCGCGCAAGTCGAACTGCTGAATGACGAAAAAGTTCCATCGAGAAGGGGCCAAGCCAAACGGTAAGGCGATAAATGGCCCTATGCTTGGCTCGTCGCGCGGCTTCGCGGCCTTCCGCCGGGGTTCTACGTCTGGCGTGTCGCTTCACGCTCTGGAGTGGACGGAAGCGCGGAACTTCCGCGCCGCTTCGCCGATATATACAGCTCGCTCAGCGACGACCGGAACGCGAGGTTCAACGGCCTGGGCCGCCAATTGTTTGCCGAGAATCAAGAATAAGTCTGTCGATATCGAGCGGTGGGGTCGACCATTCGCTACTCGCGGCTGTTCATATATGTCGGCGCGAAATAGCGATGCGTTCTCCCGGAACGGAAACGTATCCCCGCCCGAGATGTTACGGGACAGCGAGCTGTCTTGCGGTAGCGGTCCGGTGCTAGAATCACCGATGATGGCGAAAAGCGGCCTTGCCGACGGGTTGGGCCGCATCGCGGGACACGCTGCAATGACGCTCATGCCATGATGTTCCTGCCATGACGTTCCTGCCATGATGTTCCCGCCATGACGCTCCTCACGCAGCAACCGGAGCCGACCAAGACCCAGACCGGGGAGCCGATTTGGTACGCCTCCTATCCCGCCGGCGTGCCGAAAAGCATCGACCCCGATAGCTATCCCTCGCTGCCGGCCATGCTGCTCGAGACCTGCCGCCAGCACGCCGGGCGGCCCGCGTTCGAATGCTTGAGCGCGCGGATGAGCTACGCGGAGTGGGATCGCGACAGCCGCGAATTCGCGGCGTTCCTCGTCGAGGAGGCGCATTGCCGTGCGGGCGACCGCGTGGCGATCATGCTGCCGAACATGCTCGCCTATCCGGTCACATTCCTCGGCGCGCTGCGCGCAGGTCTTATCGTCGTCAATGTCAATCCGCTTTATACGCCGCGCGAACTGCAGCAACAGCTCGCCGACTCTGGCGCCGTGGTCATCGTGATCATGGAGAACTTTGCCCACAAACTTCAATCCGTCATAGCGGATACGAATATCCGCCATGTCGTGGTGGCGCGGCTCGGCGATTTCGTGCCGATGCTCAAGCGCTGGGCGTTCAATTTCGCCAATTCCTATATCCGACGTTCGGTACCGTCCTGGCGCTTCGACACGTTCACGATGCTGCAGGACGCCTGCAGCCGGTCGCCGAACGTTAGCTATAAGGACGCCGCGCCGCATCCCGGCGATATCGCTCTGCTGCAATACACTGGCGGAACCACCGGTGTGCCGAAGGGCGCGATGCTGACCCACCGCAATCTGGTCGCCAACACGCTGCAGTGCTGCGCCTGGACCTCGATGGGGATTAAATCGGACGGCCAAGAAGTGCTGACCCCGCTGCCGCTCTATCATATCTTGTCGCTCACGGCGAACCTCTTGAGCTTTGCGCTGTTCGGCGGACTCAACCTGCTCATTCCAGATCCGCGCGATATACGCCATCTCATCCGCGTCATGCGCGGCGCCAAGATTACGGCGATGACGGGAGTCAACACGCTGTTCAACGCGCTCATCAACGCGCCCGAATTCGCAAGCCTCGATTTCAGCGCGTTGCGTATCGCCATCGGCGGCGGTGCCGCGATCCAGAGCGAGGTGGCGCGGCGCTGGCGCGAGATCACCGGCTGCGCTTTGATCGAAGGCTATGGCCTGACCGAAGCCTCGCCGGTCGTGTGCATCAATCCGGTTTTCGCGCCGAAGATCGGCGCCGTCGGTCTGCCGTTGCCCTCGACCGAAGTGTCGATCCGCGACGACGGCGGCAAGGCGGTCTCCGTGGGCGAAGCAGGCGAGGTGTGGGTGCGCGGTCCGCAAGTCATGCTGGGCTATTGGGGGCGCCCCGACGAGACCGCGGTCGTTCTCACCGCCGACGGCTGGCTGCGCACCGGCGATATCGGCGTATTCGACGCGGCAGGTTTTCTGAAACTGCTCGACCGCAAGAAGGACATGATCAACGTCTCCGGCTTCAAGGTGTTCCCGAACGAGGTGGAAGACGTCGCTATGACGCATCCCGGCGTACTGGAGGCCGCGGCCATCGGCACGCCGGACCCGCGCACCGGGCAGGGCGTGAAGCTCTTTATCGTCAGGCGCGATCCGGCGCTCGTTAAGACGGAGCTCGTCAAATACCTGCACGACGCTCTCACCGCGTATAAGCGTCCGAGCGTCATCGAATTTGTCGACCAGTTGCCGAAGAGCAATGTAGGCAAGATATTGCGCAAGGAATTGCATTAAGGAAAGATCGTTCCGAGGGAGCCCCGCGGACCCGGGCCGAAAGCTCACGCGATGCGAATCATGGCTGAGGCCATGCGGCTTTTCAGGTTGGGCCGCTCGGCGCACTTCACACGATTGCGCCCCTCGGCCTTGGCGCGATAGAGCGCTGTGTCAGCCTCTTCGAGCAGCGTGCCAAGCGTCTCATTGGCTTCCAAATTCACCGATACACCGCAGCTCACGGTCGCGTCGACCTGATGATTTCCGAGGACGCGGCAATTCGCCGCGAAGGCGGTGCGGACGCGCTCGGCGCGGACATAGGCCGTCTCGATGCTCGAACCCGGTAGCACGACGGCGAATTCCTCGCCGCCGAGGCGGCCAAACACGTCGGTCGGTCTAAGCGCGGCCGTGGTGATCTCGCAGAACTTGCGGATGACGTCGTCACCGACCGCATGGCCGTATTTGTCGTTGACCAGCTTGAATCGATCGAGGTCGATCATCATGGCCGAAACCGGCGTGCCGTCGTGTCGGCAACGCGCGACAACCCGCTCGGCGCTTTCCATGAAGCCGGCGCGATTGGCGATGCCCGTAAGTGGATCGCTCCGCGCAGCCATCCTGCCGGCGGCTTCATTGCGCTCCTTGACCAACGCCAGGACGAACACCGCGGTACCAAGCGCAAAAGCGATGCTTTCAAAGTAAATAGCGCCGAACAAAACCGTGAAAGACGGTACCGAGTCTTGACCGGTCGATCCGGAAAGCGTGCTGTAGGTGCCGACCAACAAGGCCGCGCCGTGCACCGCCGAAAAGATGATCAGCGGCGAGCGCGCAGCCAACCGCTCGCTGCGACCGAGCCATATCGTCGTCGCGGCCGCTAGGATATAGGCGGCGCCCATCGTGAGCGCGAGCGTCCCGGCAATTTCTCGAATGCCCGGTATATAGTCTGCGACGCTGACGAAAATCGGCCCGAGGAGCGCCAGTATGAACGGCGCGGGCTTTGCGTCGATGGTCCGTGCCGCCTTCCATATCAATCCTGATTGCAGTGACAACAGGCTGCCGCCAAGAGCAGACCAAGCCGGCTCGCCCGACGTAGCTCCCAGCAACAGCAAAAGAATGCCGGCGCCGGCCATGACGTCGGCGACCCCCCACAATGCCAAAGCGGATACGATTCGGTTTTGCAGCCACGCAACGAGCAAGACGCCGCCGGCGCATGCTAAGGCGAAGCTCTGCATGACCATCAGCGTCGGCAGATCGAGAGTCATGCTGCGATATTTCCTGGTGGCGTCCCATTGCGACCGGCCGCCTGACCGAGACAGCTCTCCCTAATTCCTTTATTCAGACAATTCGTGAAAACTCGGTGCTCAGATAGCGACAATTGCGAGCGCCATAATCCAGGTGAATCAAAAAGGAGCGTCATAATAGCTTAAGCTCACATGTCGGCCATCCGGTTCCCGATGCGGTGGGTTAACCCTACCGCCGCATTACAGTAAGGAGAATGTTTGCGACTACGCCGCGCGGCCGCCCTATGACAGTGAAGATGGAAGCACCGCCATGAGCCAACTCGACGATCTCCTGCGCGACCTCGTGGTCGCCAACCGTATTCTCTCCCACGAAGACGTGGTCGATGCTTACGGCCATATCAGCGTGCGGCATCCCGACAATCCGAAACGCTTCTTTATGTCGCGCTCGCGGGCGCCGGAACTTGTCGAGCGCAACGATTTGATCGAGTTCGATCGCGAGGGTGAGCCGGTCAAGGACAAGCGCCAGCCTTATCTCGAGCGTTTCATTCACGCGGCGATCTTCGAGGCGCGGCCTGACGTCATGGCGGTGGTCCATGCCCACGCCGAGGACACGCTGCCGTTCGGCTTGATTGCCGTGCCGCTCGAGCCGGTGATCCACTCCGGCAGCTTCATCGGCGGCAAGGTGCCGGTCTGGGACATCCGCAAGAGATTCGGCGATACCAACCTGCTGGTCACCAACATGGCGCAGGGCCGGGATCTCGCGAAATGTCTCAGTGCCGGTAATGTCGCGCTGATGCGCGGCCACGGCTTTGCGTCCGCGGCGCGCTCGATCATCGAGGTGGTGCGGCTGTCGGTCTATCTGCCGCGTAATGCGCGGGTGCAGATGAACGCGATCCGCATGGGCGGCAAGCCGAAGCCGCTCTCCAAGGGCGAAATCGCCGCGCGCGCCGCCGGCTATAAGCCGCACGCGCCGGAGACTTGGCGGGCCTGGGAATATTGGGCGACCCGCGCCGGCTGTGCCGCCATGATCGCCGAGCCCCAAACCGGCGCGGCTCATGACCATGGGCCAAAGAAATAGTGTTCTACGTCGCGCGTCGGGGACACCCCGGCTTTTCTTCACCCGACGCCCGTGGCAGACTTGGTCCGCCGATCGCCGAGGAATTGTCGCGGTCGATTTTAAGCGTCCGCGCGTTCTGTCACTTTCAACGTCCCGTCACTTTCAACGTCTGTCACTTTCACAGCCAATCGGACAACATAAGGAAACCAAGCCATGACCACGCGTTACGTCGCTTTATGTGCCGCCGCAGTGCTGGCGGCCATAGCTCTTCAAGGGACATCGGCCCATGCGCTGACGATGGCGGAGTGCAGCGCCAAGTACAAAGCGGCCAAGGCCGATGGATCGCTCAACGGCCAGAAGTGGAACGANNCGCCAGCGGCGGCGCCCGCTCCGGCGACCGCAGCGGCACCGGCCGCTGCCCCCGCCCCGAAACCCGCACCGGCGGCGGCACCCGTCGCGGTAGGCAATGCGGTCTTCCCGAGCGCGGTCGATGCCAAATATTCGAAGCTGTCCGAAGGCAAGGCGCGCATGGAGACCTGCCTCGATCAGTACAAGGCCAACAAGGCCAATAACGGCAACGGCGGCCTGAAATGGATTCAGAAGGGCGGTGGCTATTACAGCGAATGCAACAAGCATCTGAAGGGCGCGTGAGAATAACGGATCGGCAATAGGAGAGAACAGGTCATGAGAATTGGAATAGCTGCAGTAGTTCTTGCGCTCACGCTTGGGGTCGGCGCTGCGTTCGCACAGACTAAGCCGGCCACGCCAACGCCGGCGCCCGCGGCGGCCCCGGCCGCAGCGGATTCGACCGACAAAAAGGCGGTCTCCAAAGCCTGCTCCGATCAGGCCAATACCAAGGGCTTGCACGGCAAGGAACGCAAGAAATTCAGGTCGGAATGCAAACACAACGGCGGCAAATCGTAGTCGTTATCCGCCGTCAAAGTCAGACGAGCCGGCGCATCGCGCCGGCTCTTTCTATTTCACGCCATAGCATGATGCGAAAAAAGCCAACCTCCGGACTTTCGTCCGTTGCCGAGCCAACATTGTGGAGATGGTTGTTGTTGTGGACGCCTGTTTTTTTACTTAGGGGTCTCTGACGCAGCCTAATCTTGCATGTAAGCCGCGACCGCGATATTTTTTGGCTTCGGACAGCGTGTGAGGGGCTTGATGATTGAAGGCTTTATACAGCTTTGCACGTCGAGATCTGGTCTATTCTCGTTCTTGATAGCGACCGATCTGGCGATTGCTGCTTCGTATTTTGCCATCCCCCTCACAATGGCGGTGGTGTTCCGCAATCGCAAAGACGACATTCCATATCCGTGGCTCTGGATGTTGTTTGTGGCATTTATCGTGGCCTGTGGGTTAACTCACTTAATGCATGTTTGGTCCGCGTTGCGTGGTCTCGAAAATCTCGGTGGCCAGGTGGTCATTAATTTCTTGTGCGCGGCGACGTCCGTGGTAACGGCAATCGCATTCACTTACGCGCTGCCGCAGATCAACGAATTGCCGTCTCCGAAGAAACAACAAGCGGAGCTGGAGCGGCTGGTCAGGCAGCGGACGCGCGAGAAGGACGTTTTGATCCATGAGATAAACCACAGAATTGGCAATCAATTGCAAATCTTAAGTTCAGTCGTTTCGATAGAAAGTCGGCGCGCGAACGCCGATGAAGCGATCGCGCTATTGTCGCGCCTGAAGCAAATACTCGACAAAATGGGCGAGGAGCACTCCGTTCTGCAAGCCTCCGATTACCTCGCGATCGCCGAGATCAACCATTCGGCGCTGCTGACAACTCTTTCAGCAAGCGGTTGAGCAATCCGCAAACGTCGGTTTTTGGGCAGACGCCGACCTGCGGGTCATACTGGCGGAATGTCGTTTTGCCGGGTCGGCTCTCGCTTGGCCGGTTGCCGCATAAGCGCGAAAAAGCCGGCGGCGCCCATGGCCCCCAATTCCCCCCCCCATGGCCCCGCCGGCTGACACCTGCTTCGCTCGACCCTAAAGCCAGTCGGCTCAGTAGCCGCAATAATTCGGGGCCATCTGCGCCGACCAGGCGCCGTTCGGATAGCGGTAGTAGCAGCCGCCGCGCCACCAAAAATATCCTCCGGGCCGCGGCTGGGCTTCGGCTGCGACCACAGCGCCGGTCGTGGCTCCAATGGCGGCGCCCGCGACCGCGCCCGGTCCGCGACCGAGCGCGCCGCCGATAAGGCCGCCGACTGCGCCGCCGACGATCGCACCCGCCACGGGATTCGGCGCCGCCGGCGGTGGAGGTGGCGGCGGCACTTCGACTGCTACTGGCGGAGGCGCTCCCATTGGCGGTGGCCCTGGTACCGCGGGGACCGCTGCCTCCACTGGCACCAGATTGCCTTGTTCATCGTAAGCAACGTCGGAAACAAGCTCCGGCGGGCCATTCAGAGGCTGCGCGTAAGAATACCAATAGCCATCGGCCCACCACCAATAGCCGCAGCGTCCCCAGCGACAGCCGTAAGGGTATGCCCGCCCGAGCGCCCACAGATGATGGTCGAAATGGCGTGGGTCGAGGCGGGCATGGTCGTGGCGCGCCCCCGCGAACCGCGGGTCTCCTCTTCTCGGCTCCTCCGCCTGCGCCGACAGCGACATCGCCATAAACGCCGACAGTAAGGGAGCCACGATCATAAAGCGTGCAGGTCTATTCATGGCTGATATTTTATTTGCCTCCGATAGGGTGAAGTTGCGAAACGTTTTAGGATTTAGAAGGACCTTCCGTTCGAAAGGCCAAAGAGTCGCCGTGGCGAACGGCCGGGCGGCGACGCGTGCACGCGACTCTGATTGTGACCCCAGCTCATTGTGATCCCCAGCTGCGCTCGAAGTGNNGAAGTGATCCCCAGCTGCGCTCGAACACCGCGCATCTCCACGCAAATAGAGCGGCGACAAGTTGGCAAGAAAAGGGATTTCAAATGAATTTTTTGTAATGCTGAAAAGATCGATATCCCGAACCATGCGAGCGCCATCGTGGCCACGAAAGCAATCGTCGGAATCATGCCTTCTCTCGCGTCCGCCGCCTTGAGAAACCCCGCGCAGCGCCGCCGTCGTGTCCGTTATCAGGGGTCTAACTGCCGCCAAGGCTTACGGTCCGCGAGGCAGTTGATGACCCAAACCGGCGCTTCGCCGCTATTAAAAATCGCACTGCGATAGGTTCATTCGATCACCGCGTCGGCACGGCCGAGCAGTATCGGCGGAAATTCAATGCCGAGCGCCTTCGCTATTTTGAGGTTGATCACAAGCTCGAAGCGCGACGACGGAACAACTGGCAAATTTTCCGGCTTGGCGCCCTTAAGTTTTTGACCGACATAAATCCCTATTTGCTGTCCGCTCTCGGTTAGACTGCTGCCTTAACCCACCAACCCACCCACGCACACGAACAGTTCAGTGGCGTCCATGTCGAAGCCGCAGCCAATCAAGCGGCTGCAAAACCTGACAACTGTCCCAGATCAGCCGGATCAAAACCGCCCAGAAGCATAACGCCAGCAGAAACAGCTACTTTTCAACAAACTTGTTTGCTTCTTAGCTGACTATCGGATACATTTTTTCTTGGGGGTTGATTCGGTCATCATTCATCTGCTCCGCCATTTGTTTTGTCGGCGCGTACCGGCCGTGTCGTGGCGCGTGCGGTTGACTTAATCAATGACATCGCAGGGGACGTGACCTGATGACATCCAGTCTCATCACAATAAACGTGTGCCTACACCGGATGGAAACCAGGGCGCCATTCGCATCTAAACATTCTTTAATGAGTTCGGCTGCGTGTCGGCGCGCTCGGATTAATGGCGCCGGCATAGCCTTGATCGCCGTTCTGTCGGTGGCTGCGGCCGAGCCGGCCTGGTCGGGCGGATCGAATACCAGCAACCCACTCCCGGCGCCGGCGACACCGACAGCCGTCACGCCCAGTTTGAACCAAACCTCTAACGTCAATTCTGCCACTTGCGGTGGGCAGCTTGCCAACGCGATCAATACGGCCAACGCGACGGGCCTTGCGTTGAATGCCGCCGGTACTGCGACTATGGCGATATCCGGCTTGCCGCCCGCGGTGATCGCCGGCGATGCGCAGATAGCAGCCGGTATTGCTTCGCAGATTGCCGCGCTGACCTATACGACGGCCCAGACTCAAGTTCCAAACGGCCTGCCAAACTGCGACGCAACCTTTACCGGTACTGTTGCGGTCACCGCCGGTGGCGTCAACGTCTCGGGAAATTCCATTTTCAACAACAATGTCGCCTTCGCTAGCAACGCCTCCGTCACCGGCACGTTGTCCGCGAGCCAGATAACGGCGAGCCAGGGCATTTCCGCATTCGGTGGCGCGATCACGATCGGCGACCCCAGCCTTACGACCTATTCAAGCGGCATCACGCTCGGTGGCGGTGCCTTATCCGGAGCGGGCACGGGCGACGGTCAGGCTTTTACCGGCAATGTCACCGCGATCGCGATCGGCAATAATGCGCAAGCGACCCAACTCGGGTCGGTGGCTCTCGGCGAGAGCGCACAAGCGACCGGGGTCGAGTCGGTGGCTCTGGGCGAGAATGCGCAAGCGACCCAGCTCGGGTCGGTGGCTCTCGGCAATAACTCACAAGCGACCGGGGTCGGGTCGATGGCTCTCGGCAACGGTGCGCAAGCGACCCAGCTCGGGTCGGTGGCTCTCGGCGATAATGCTTTTGCCACCGGCATGTCCGCGGTCGCCGTGGGCAATGCTTCGCAGGCGCTCGCCGGTTCAACGGTGGCGATCGGTTATGGCGCTATGATCTCGGCTGGCGTGGGTGCGGGCTCGTTCGCGGGCGGCACCTCCATGGTGCTGAGCGGTACCGGCGCAGTCTCGATCGGCAATTTGAATATGGCATCGGGCAATGGTGCCGTTGCGATCGGCGATCCCAATGTTGCGACGGGCACGGGCGCGGTGGCCATCGGCGCCAATAATGCCGCTAACGGTCAGGGCGCGGTCGCCATCGGCAACCAAAATACCGCTACCGGGGTCAGCGCCGTGGCGGTCGGACAGGGGGCCACTGCGTCGGCGCCAAACGCGATCGCGATCGGGGGCGGCGCCACAGCGACAATCGCTAATTCAGCGGCGTTCGGCGCTGGCGCCACAGCGACTTTCGCCAATTCGACGGCGATCGGTGCCGGCGCGACGGCATCGACCAACAATCAGGTCGTGTTGGGAACCGGAAGCAATACCATCACTGCTCCAGGCATCGACAGCGCGCTGAGCAGGGGGCGTCAGTCGGGTCTCCTTGGAGTTGTCACCAGCGACAGTGCCGGCAATCTGGCATCCGATGGCGGCGCGCTTTACGAGCAGGTGGCGACCATCAAGGCCGGTGCCGCGGTCGCGATGGCGCTCTCGGATCCCACTCTCGGCGGTAAAGACAGGTTCGGAGTCAAGCTCAACTACGGCACCTATGACAACGCCAACGCGATAGGCATGAGTGCAGCGGGCCTTGTCTACTCGGGCCTGTTCAATATGAAGAATAACCTCGTCGCTTCGGCTGCAGTCGGCTATGGCACCGCGTCGGTGCAAGGCTACACCCAAAATGTGGTCGGCGGCCATGCCGGCCTTCAGCTCTCTTGGTAAGCGCGATGGCGCTTCGCCGTAAAGCGAGTTTAGCGCGTGTCATTTTACTTTCGAGGGGACGATGCCAAGCTTATTTGCTCGTTGTCATGGCGAAAGCTTGATTGAAGTCGGCACGACGGGCCTTCAAGACGCAGAACCCTCCGAGGCAAGAGACAGTTCGCAGGGCAAGCTTATTGATAACTGGCAGCCCGGGGATTCCACGTCGGTGCCGCAGCGGCGAGGCCGTTCGCCGCCCCAGGAAAATACGGGGATAGGGTCAGATCGGGTGGCCTTACACCAACGATTTTCCGTGGAAAGACACGGCGATATGCTGCTGTCGCGGACACAGCTCTGCATGTTGCACCGGCCTGAAGACGCCGACGAAGTGCTGGCGTATTTGGCAATCGCCCTCAACAAGCCGCAGCCGTTACGATTAGGCCACAGCACGATCGCCAAAGCCGTTTTTGGCATTGTCTTAATCGCCGCCGCCGTGGGTGCCGGAGCTTATGGCAATGTCATAATAGGCCACGAGAACGAATTGTCCGCCCAGCTGACGGAGGTGCCCGCCGTCGTTGGTCCAAAGTTGACGGTGCAAACCACTGCAATTCCACAATCCCCAGCGCTGGTTCCTGCAGCGCCGGCTGTTGCCGTCCAGGCGCCGCCTGCTCCAGCTGCCATTAGTCTGCAAGACCAAATTGCCAGTGCCGTCATTCAGATGCGAGCGAGCTTACCGAAGAAAATAGATGCGGTGACTTCGGCGATTGGCGTGGAACACCAGGGAACCATGATAATTTACAAAGATCAAATTGCGATGGACGGCGCCAGAATTGGTGACCTCAGAAAACGCGAACTGCTCCGCTCCATCGTCGCGAACACATGCAGTGCGCCGGGCCCGCGAAGCCTTCTGGGCCTCGGCGTTTCATTTCGCTACGTGTATTTTGATCTGAACTCCAAGCCGGTGATTACGGTTGACGTGACCAAACAAGATTGCGTTTAGAAGGCCCCGCCCGTGATATTGCCGCCCGGCCGGTTGAAGTTGGCGACCAGTCGATAACGAACCGGAGCACTCCCGTTCGCGAAAACGATCGGAATTATGCTGGTCGCAGACTTAGCCGCGATCGCCGACATCATGTTAGCAGATCCAAAAAATCGCCGCGATCTGACGGTTGACCGGCTCGACCGCCGGCGTTGGCAAACGATTGTAATGATAGCCAGCCCCTCGATATTCGATGGTCAGATTTTGGCCGTCGGTAGAGCCGGCTTGCCCGCGCCCAAGGGCATCCGTCGTCCGATGTAGGCTCGCAATGTGCTCGACCGCGCGAAGTCAGAGACATTGCAACGACCGAGCTGACAAAAAAAGGCGGTCGTTTTTCCGCAGTGCGGGAAGCGGTTTGTTGCCCTTAGCTGCCGCGATTGTGGCAGACCGACGCGGCAGCCTTCGGGGCTAAAGCGGACGTCGACCGATCGCCAGCCGACCTCGATCTCGGAGCAAGCGGAAGGTGGACGGGCATCGTACGGAGTGTGATCGGATTGCGAGGCGCCCGTCATTATTATGGCGACCATGTCCTTGACATGGGTCCCCACTCCAATTACGTACCCCACCATCTCGCCCAAGCTTCGGACGCCGGCAGGGAGGGTACTTTCTGACGGTGGAGCGAGTGCGGTGCCCGCG
>PLTE01000251.1 GCA_003164375.1 Hyphomicrobiales bacterium
CGCCGGCGGAAGCCTTGATCATGACCGGATAGCCGATCTCGTCGGCGATCCGGGCGGCCTCTTTTTCGTCCTCGATCACGCCAAGGTGGCCGGGCACGGTTGAGACCTTGGCCGCGGCCGCGGCTTTTTTGCTTTCGATCTTGTCGCCCATGGCGGCGATAGCTTTGGGGTTCGGACCGATGAAGACGATGCCGGCTGCGGCGAGCGCGGTGGCGAAGGCCTCGCGCTCGGACAGAAACCCGTAGCCCGGATGCACCGCCTCGGCGCCTGACGCCTTGCAGGCCGCGACGATCTTATCGATGACCAGGTAGCTTTGCGCCGCCGGCGGCGGCCCGATCAGGACCGCCTCGTCGGCCATCTCGACATGGAGCGCGTCGCGGTCCGCCTCGGAATAGACAGCGACCGTGGCAATCCCCATCCGGCGCGCCGATTTAATGATGCGGCAGGCGATCTCGCCGCGATTGGCAATCAGGATTCGCTTGAACATACAGGGTCATGAATCCCGCGAACCGGCCCTTTGCCTTTGCGGTGCCGCCGCTAAAATGTCAATGATAATAAGACAGTGCAGCCACGTCCATCGACCCAAACCGGTCGCCGATCAAGCGGGTGAAGGAAATGGGATTTTATCGCCATCCTCGTCGACTGCCCTCGAAAATGCTTGCCGCGGCTTTGGCCTGCCTGGTCCTGCAATTCTCGGGCGCCGTGGCGCAGGCTGCTGCGATCAGGATCGTGGCGTTGGGGGCGAGCAACACCGCTGGCCGGGGCGTCGCGGCGCAGGAGGCTTACCCCGCCCAACTCGAAGCGATGCTGCGGGCCAAGGGCTATAATGCCACCGTCACCAATGCCGGACTCAACGGCGACACGACGGCGGGCATGCTGGCGCGCCTGGATTCCGCGGTGCCGAACGGCACCCAGCTTGTGCTGGTCTCGCCGTCCGCCAACGATGCAAAACATGGCATTGCCGGCGAACAGGCGGCAAATGTCAGTGCCATCGTGAGCCGGCTTCGGGCGCGCGGCATCAAAGCCCTCATCGTCCCCGGCCTGCGCAATCTCGAACGGCAGCCTGACGGCGAGCATCTCACGGCGGCGGCGCACCGCGCGCTGGCGGCGAGCTTATTGCCGCAAGTGATCGGCGCGATCGGGCGCTGACTGCCCTCGCTCTCCTTGAAGATCATGCGAGCACCCTGAATTTTTCTCCGTTTAGTCCGCTCAACGCCGCCACAGCGACAGCAGAAGCGCAAGCGTCAGCAGCGCGGCGATGCCCTGCCAGACTCGCACCGGCGCCCGTTCATAGAGCGTCAGCGGCCGTGACATCGTCAGCGCGGCGCGCGCCGGCCCCGTCTCCATCTCAAGCGCAAATTCGAGCATGTCGCGAAAACGGTCGTTCGGATCAAGCGCGATGGCGCGCCCGAGCGCGGACTGCAGCCATGCCGGCAGATCCGGACGCAGGTCGGCGAGCACCACCGGCCGGGTCCGGCGCGGCGGGCTCGTGGCATCGAGATTGCCGTAGGGGAATTCGCCGGCGAAGGTGCGAAACATGGTGACGCCGAGCGCGTAAATGTCGGTCGCCTCGGTGCCCGGCTCGCCGGCGAACATTTCGGGCGCCATGTAGCCCGGCGTACCCGGGATATCGGCGGGCGGAAAATCCTCCAGTCCCGGAACACGCACCACCCCGAGATCGATGAGCTTGAGCGATCCCTCGCTCTCGAGAATGATGTTGTCCGGCTTGATATCGCGATGGATGATGCCGGCGCGATGCAGCGCCGCGGCGCCCCGCGCCAGTTTAATGGCGATGTTGCGTCCTTCCTCGAGCCCCACGAGTGGCCGGCGCGCGAGCCGCGTCGATAAAAGCTCGCCTTGATAGAGCGGCATGACGGTGTAGAGGCAGGTCTGCCGCCCCGGCGGCAGCTCGATGACTCGGCCGACTAAGGGACTGTGTACGCGCGCGCCCACCCACGCCTCGCGGACGAATGCCGCGTGGTAGGTGGCCACGGCCGCGACTTGGGGTTTTGGGAATTTCAACGCCACCTCACCGCCCTCGACCTCATCGATCGCGCCGAACAAGCGGGTGTAGCGGCCGTCCGACATCAGAACTTTGAGCACGAAGCCGTCGATCGTCTCGCCTTCGACCGGCACCGGTATCAACGGCAGTTGCATGATGGCGGCGCCGATGTCCGCCGATTCCACTGTCGGCAGTTCGACGACGTCGAGAACAAGCGCCGTGCAATTGTCGGAGCTGCCGGCATCGAGCGCGGCCGCCACCAGCGCGCGCGCGGAATCATCGGACCCGGAGCGCTCACGCAGGATGGCGGCGATGGTCTCAGGCGTGAGCACGCCATGCACGCCATCGCTGCACAAAAGAAAGCGGTCGTGGCGCGCCAGCGGCTGTGTGGCATAGTCGAGCCGCACTTCAGTTTCGACGCCGAGCGCGCGACTGAGAATGCTCGACCGGCCGTTGCCTTCCTGGCGCACGTGATCGGTCGTCAGGCAAGCGAGGCGGTCGCCCCGCAAACGGTAGGCGCGCGTGTCCCCGACATGTACGACATGCGCGATGCGGCCGCGCAGCACCAGCGCCGTGAAAGTGCAGCCCATCCCCGCTGCCTCGGCGTCCCGCTTGCCGAGCGAATAAATCCAGCGATTGAGCGAGTTGAGCACGGTGGCTGCCGCGCGGCGCACTTCCATGGTTTCGGGCAGATCGCAAAATCCATCGAGAAAGCCGCGTACCGCGGTTTCGGCCGCGACCCGGCCGCCCTTGGCGCCACCGATGCCGTCGGCGATCGCCGCAACGACGTCCCGGCGCGGTTGCGGCAATTCCCAGCCGAAAACAGCGCCGCCGAAATCCTCGTTGCGCTGGCGCGGTCCGGTCTCGGAGGCGAACCCCACGGTGGCCCTCACGCCGGAAATCCGCTCAGCCATCGGCCCTGCTCCGATGCCCGCCAGCGGGCGGGCAGCCGACATAGTGACGCGGCGGTGGCGCGGAATTCAATCCCGCGACAGCGGCATCAATTCTCCAGTTTGNNGATTTCCGGATCGACGATCGAGCGAGTAGTTCCAGCCATCCTTCGCGTCGCGCCACGAAATCTCGGCGGGGGTCATCCGGGCCGGATTGGTGTCCACGGTGCTGTGATCGTAGTCGATCCGTATCTGCCAATGCGCGCCGCTGACGGGATTGGTGCACGTGATCGCGACCTCGCCGCGCTGGGTGTCATCGCAGACCGCAGGCGTCGTAAGACCGACCGCCAATGCGCCAATCCCCGCGGCCAGTGACCTCGTCCGGATCGTTGCTCTCACGTATTTCCTGCCCTATTCGTACTCAGATTGCACTTTTTAATGACAGCCTGATCGCCACTTCATCACAGTGCATTATGAGAAAGCACGCGCCGCCAATGCTTGATTAATTGGCATAAGTTTTGCGACCCTTCAATCATAGCCCGTTGTGCCATTGGCGCATTCAAGGGCAATTCTGGGGGAAAGGCACATGGCACTCGTTCCATCACCACAATGGCTAGACACCGGCGACAATGCTTGGCAATTGGCTGCCGCGACATTTGTCGGCCTGCAAAGCATTCCCGGCCTGACGGTGCTGTACGGCGGCATCGTCAAGAAAAAATGGGCGATCAACTCCGCTTTCATGTCGATCTATGCGTTCGCTTCGGTCCTCGTCGTCTGGGTTCTCTTCGACTACAACATGGCGTTCGGACCACAATGGCTTTCGATCGCCGACAACTATTTCCTCGGCACGCCAAGCTTGGCGACGTCGGCCCTCTTTACCACCGGCCAAGCGGTCATTCCGGCGGCATCAGCAGGCATGCCGCCGCTCGCCTTTCCGATGGCGACGCTGATCTTCTTCCAGTTCGTGTTCGCCGCCATCACCGTGATCATCCTCGCCGGCTCCGTGCTCGGTCGGATGAACTTCACGGCGTGGATGATCTTCTGCCCGGTGTGGATGACCTTGGTCTACACGGTGGGGGCTTTCAGCCTCTGGGGCGGCGGCTGGCTTGCCGGCTTGGGCGTGGCGGACTTTTCGGGCGGCTATGTGATCCATCTTGCCGCCGCGAGCTCCGGCTTCACCGCTGCCTGGCTGATCGGCCCGCGGCTGCAGGCCGATCGGGACAACTTCCCGCCGAATAGTTTGTTGATGACGTTGGTCGGCGCGGGGATCCTGTGGCTTGGCTGGAACGGCTTCAACGGCGGCGATCCGTATTTTGCCAACGCCGATGCGGGCGCGGCCGTGCTCAACACCAACACCGCTACCGCGGTCGCTCTTCTGGTCTGGACGGTGCTGGACAAGATAGCCTACGGCAAGCCGTCGGTGCTCGGCGCGGTCAACGGCATGATCGCCGGTCTGGTCGCCATCACGCCGGCGGCGGGTTATGTCGACGGCATCGGCGCGATTATCATCGGCGTCTGCGCCGGCATCATCCCCTGGCTCAGCATGAACAAGTTCCAAAAACTGGGCTTCATGAAGAAAGTCGACGATGTGCTCGGCGTGTTCTCCACCCACGGCGTTGCGGCCATCACCGGCGGCCTCTTGACGGGCGTCCTCGCCAACCCCGACATGCTGCAATATATCGGCACCGACAAAGAGGCGCCCGGCATCAACGTGACGGGCTGGCTCTACGGCAACCCCACGCAGCTTCTGCTTCAGGCCGAGGGCGCGGTGTTCATCATCGTGTTCAACGTGATCGCCACCTTCATCATCCTCAAGGCGATCTCGATCTTTGTCAGCTTGCGCATGGATGAGGCGACGCTCAAAGTCGGCGACGACGCGGTGCACGGCGAGACGGCCTACGCGATCGGTACCGAGGGCGAGTAATCCTCTGCAACGGTTCCTTGCGAGCGCAATGGCCGCTCGCGAGTTGGGATCCGCGCCCCACTTCCGTCGTGCGGACCCTCGGCGGCCCCAACCGGGGCCGCCTTTTTTTGCGCGTGTTGAGGTATTGTACCCACGACCGCTGGCATTTGCGGTCTGCCATAGACCTCGCGGTGGCCCCGAGCTCCTTCATCGCGGCCATAACCAGCGGCTTCGGGCCAGTCACACAAACGTCACGCGCACTGGGCAATACGAGTTAAGCCCCCGACTTTTTTCACGGAGCCTCCGATGCGCCCGTCAATGCTTTTCTGTGCGGCGATCCTGCAAGTGATGTTGGGATCCTCCGCCTTCGCGCAAGCTCAGGCGTCGCAACCTCACAATGTGGTGCTGTTCGTTGCCGATGGCTTGCGCTTTCGCATGGTCGATGACCGTACCGCTCCCACTTTGGCGTCGATCGCGCGCGAAGGCGTGAGCCTGCGTAACAGCCACGCGTTGTTTCCAACCTTCACGACCGCCAACGCGTCGGGCATGGCCACCGGACACATGCTGGGCGACACCGGCGACTTCTCCAATACGATCTACGCCGGCTTCCAAGTCCCAGGCGCCGGCAATACGCTGACGCCATTCCTGGAAAACGACGTGGTGCTGGGCGACGTGGACGAGCACTTTTCTGGAAATTACCTCGACGAAACGACGATCCTGAAACTGGCGCGCGACAAGGGCTATAGCACCGCCTCGATCGGCAAGATCGGGCCTGCTTTGATTTTCGATCCGACCGAACGCTCCGGCGAACAAACTGTGCTGGTCGACGATGCGACGGGCACGCCGAAGGGCATCCCGCTGTCTGCGGAAGTGACCGCGCGGCTTTCGAGCGCAAATCTGTCGCCCGCGGCGCCAAGCCGTGGCGCCAATGGCAGTCCAGGTAACGTTGCCAAAGCCGGCACGTTGAGCGCCAATGTGGTGCAGCAGGATTATTTCGCCGCCGTGGCGACACGCGTCGTCCTGCCGATGTTCAAGGACCGCAGCAAGCCCTTTGTGCTGGTGTTCTGGTCGCGCGATCC
>PLTE01000406.1 GCA_003164375.1 Hyphomicrobiales bacterium
CGAGGGCCGCTACGCGGCCACCTCAGAGTGACGGGTCGAACGGCGTGGCGTCGGCTTGGGCAAGTTCCGGCCGCGAGACGGCAATCTGCTCGACTTAACGTCGCGGCACGCCTATAGCCCGCGCTCACACCTTTGGGAGTTTTCATGAAATCGCTGATCGTCGCCGGCGCGCTTGCCGCGCTTCTGCCGACTTTTGCCTCCGCGCAAAGCCTGACCTGCGCCGACTATCTGAAAAACGAAAAGGAACTGAACCAGGCGACGGCTGGCACTCCACCGGATGCGGACTCCGCGGCCCTCGACAAGAAAATCCACGATTATTGCGTCAAAAACCGGACGGCTAGTGTCGATAAGGCGATGGAAGAAGCGACCAAATAGCGGGAGACGACGTCCGTTGCGGCGGAACGAACAACAAGACGTCCGCGGCGCAGATAAAATATGCGACGCGAGTTTTTTGCGCTCAAATCGCGATCGCAGCAACCGGCATCAAGGGCAAGCGCCTGACCTATCGATGGCCTCACAAAGTCGCCTCAAAGGCGCTTGCGCGCCTCTTTATCGCTGTGCTGATCTGCGCTCAAGCTCTTCAATGGAGTAGTACTTTAAGTCAGGGCGATTTTCGTGTACCGCAAAGGACAAATCTAGTTCTTCTGCAATTTGACGCATCGAAGCTAATTCTAAATGCTTCTGGTGGCTGATGCCGCGCCCAGGATGGAACATAATCACCTTCTGTTGGAGCGGCAGGAAATTTGGATTGCGCACCTCTTCATCAAAATGGCCACCGCCTTCTTGGTTGCGCAACGTAAAAACAAGTTGCCGCCTTGTTAGACGGCTTGGGCCATCAAAAAATATAATGTCCTTATTCCACCATTCATCGAAGGTGAGACCCCTTACTCCAAAGTAAGCGTTCCGATTTTGAAAGAACGTACACAATGGAACGAATTGAGGGGGCACATANNAGCCGCTCAAGTTCGACCAGAGGGGTGTACCGATCCGCGATATGTAGGACGGTACGACCGTCTTTAATGTTAGTCGCGAAGAAAATGTGAGTTTCTTTGATTCCCAGTTGAGACATGATCGAGCGAATTTTACTGCCATCATGGACAATCGTGTAAACGCAGGTTGCTAGTCGCAACGCCTCCGAATGATCGCCAATGTCATACGCCGTGCAAGACGCCGCCATGTGACGACGCTGCGTAGCAAGTGCATCATGAACTTCCTGGGACGATCTTGGCATGACAACCGCTCAAAGGCTGATTCGCGTGAGCGATTATCATTGCCTAGAACGCGTCCTCGACAAGCGCTGTGTTAGCGCCGAGCCCCCCTTGACAACTTAGAACAAATAGTGAACACTTAACGGTTCGGATCAAGGCTGAGGCGGACTCATGGACCCGGACAAAAGAAGCGCTTGGCTGCGCAAGCTCGATGCGGAATGCCCTTTTCAGGTGGTGCTGCCGCGGCGGCAACTTGCCGACGACAGCGAGATTTTGGATTTCCTGATCAAATATGTCGGCAAGTTCGACATGTATGTCGAAGACGATTACGCCGCCTTCGTGCGCTATTGCTTCGAGGACCCGCTCGACGCGGAGATTTTCAGGTCGCGCTTCGAGCCGAAGGCGGACCGGTTCCGGCTGGCGGGGTGATTTCGCCTCCCCTGCAGGGGGAGGCCGCCGCGCGCAGCGCGGCAGGNNCGACCCTCCCCCTGCAGGGGAGGGTTATTTTGGCAGCTTTTGCCTGACCTTGCCGATCTCCGCCCAGGCATCGTGCTTGATCGACTTTCTCAGATTGAGCACGGTGAACTGGTTGGCGCCGGTCGAGCGCGCCAACGCCTGCCATGACAACGGCACCGACACCGGCGCGCCGGGCCGCGCGCGGGTCGAATAAGCGGCGACCGAGGTCGCCTCGCGTGTGTTGCGCAGATAATCGATGAAGATTTTGCCGTGGCGCAGCGCCTAGGTCATTTTGGCGAGGTAGCGGTCCGGGCTGTCGGCCGCCATGGCCGCGGCGATCCGCGCGCTGAAAGCTTTCGCCAAGTCCCAATCAGCGCCGTCGATCGGCACCACGACGTGGATGCCCTTGCCGCCGGACAGCTTGGCGAAGCTTTCGAGCTTTTCGGCTTTCAGCCGTTCGCGGGTTTCCTGCGCGGCAGCGACGATCGCCTTCCAGCCTAAGCCCTCGCCCGGATCGAGATCGAAAACGATGCGGTCGCAGGTTTCCAGCGCATCGAGCCGCGCGCCGCGGGTGTGGATCTCCAAGGCGCCGGATTGCACCAGCGCGATGACATCATCGAGCTTCTCCACCGCGATGACGTCGTGCTCCTTGGCATCCACGGCATGCCGCAGCGGCGACTCTTTGATGTTTTGCGCGATGTGTTTCTGAAAGAAGCATTCGCCGGCGGTGCCGCCCGGACAGCGGACGATCGCCAGCGGCCGGTCGACGACATGCGGCCGCATGAAATCCCACACGCTGACGTAATACTCCGCCAGATCCTCCTTGGTGACGCCGACATCGACCCAATAGACCCGGTCGGGATGCGTCAGATGCACGTTGGCGATATCGGCGCTGTTTTTGCTTGCAGCGGCTGGACCAGCCTTCTTGGCTTTCGTTTTCGCAGTGATTGGCATCGCAGATTTGGGCATCGCGGATTAGGGCCTTGCCGATTTCCGCGCCGCCGCCTGGGCGCGCACCGCCAATTTTACCACCGTTCGACGTACCGGCTTGTCCGATTTGGTCGATTGGGGCCTGGCCGCGCGCGCGGAATCTTTGGTACCGCGGTCGCTGTGCCAGACGAGTTTTTCAGCCTTGCCCGCGGCGATCTCCTCGATCGAGCGGCCGGAGACGACCGAGAGCGGCTGTTCCGCCAAAATATCCTTGTCGCGCCCGGAACGGGCTTCGTCGTCCTTGCCTTTGATCAGCAGCCAATTCTCGTGTCGATCTTTTTGGCTGTCGCGATCACGCCTCCGCATCCGCACCAGGTGCCAGCGGCCATGCAGCTTTTCGCCTTCGAGCACGAAATCGAGGTGGCCCTTGGCATAGCCTTGGTGCGGATCGCCTTGCGGTAACCAGGTCCCGCGATCCCAGATCATCACCGTGCCGCCGCCGTATTCGCCCTGCGGAATGGTGCCCTCGAACGTGTTGTATTCGATGGGATGATCCTCGACGTGGACGGCAAGGCGCTTCTCGCCGGGGTCAAGGCTCGGCCCGCGGGTGACGGCCCAGCTCTTCATCACGCCATCGAGCTCAAGCCGCAGATCGTAATGCAGCCGGCGCGCGGCGTGTTTCTGGATGACGAAGCGGTCGCCGCCGCGCCGGCTCTTACGGCCGCGCGGCTCCGCGGTAACATCGAACTTGCGCTTCCGGCGGTAGATTTCCAGCGCCATGTTACCTCGTTTCGCCGCTTTCGCGACTAACGGTAAATGCGATAAACCGACCAAAATGGCCCGCGTCCTCTAGCAAAACCTTGAACCTTGCATAGGTTGAACTCTACAGACGGTATGGGGTTGTACGGGTATTACCGGGTTCTCGATATAAGGCACTGGAAAGCCTGGGAGTTCCCTAGGAACAGTGCCGCGGCCGCAGGGCCGTTTAAATTGCGTTCTCGGCGTGGAATGGTGTAAGGACCGAGTATCTCGCATGGTCTTTATCTTGCATGACCTCGTGCTGGGCCGCAGCGAGCCCCAATAATCGGCGTTCCGCCGAAACAACCTATTGGTCTGAAAAAGGAGCGTAGCGTGACGGTTTCGTCCAAGACCCCATTGCTCGACCAAATCAAGACTCCCCAAGATCTCAGGCGCCTTCAACCCTCCGAGTTGCGGCAGGTTGCCGACGAATTGCGGCGCGAAACCATCGATGCGGTCGCCGTCACCGGCGGCCATCTCGGCGCCGGCCTCGGCGTAATCGAACTGACGGTCGCATTGCATTATGTGTTCGACACGCCGGCCGACCGGCTCATCTGGGACGTCGGCCACCAGGCCTATCCGCACAAGATTCTCACCGGCCGCCGCGACCGCATCCNNGCGCCGAGAGCGAATACGATCCGTTTGGCGCCGCGCATTCGTCGACCTCGATTTCCGCCGGACTCGGCATGGCGGTCGCGCGCGATCTGGAGAACAAGGAGAACAACGTCATCGCCGTGATCGGCG
>PLTE01000303.1 GCA_003164375.1 Hyphomicrobiales bacterium
TTCGCCATGAAGGGCGACGAGGAGCGCATCCGCGAGGGCGGCTGCGAGGCCTATCTTTCCAAACCGATCTCGGTGGGCAAGTTCATCGAGACCATCCGTCATTTCCTCGGCAATCCTTAAAGGACTAAGCGAATGACCGCCCGCGTACTCGTCGTCGACGATGTGGCAGCCAATGTCAGGCTGCTCGATGCGCGGCTGTCGGCGGAGTATTTCGACGTCATCACCGCCATGAGCGGCAAGGAGGCGCTGGAGATCTGCGATCGCGCCGAATGCGACCTGGTGCTGCTCGACGTCATGATGCCGGACATGGACGGCTTCGAAGTGTGCCGGCGGCTCAAGAGCAATCCGGCCACCCACCACATTCCGGTGGTGATGGTCACGGCGCTCGACCAGCCGTCCGACAAAGTGCGGGGGCTGGAAGCCGGCGCCGACGATTTTCTGACCAAGCCGATCGGCGAACTGGCGCTGATCGCGCGCGTGCGCTCGCTGGCGCGGCTGAAGATGGTCACCGACGAATTGCGTATGCGGGTTCTCACTTCGCGCGAGATCGGCATCGAAGCGCCGGAGCGCGAGGCTGTCGCCGACACCGGCAAGAACGGCCGCGTGCTGATCGTCGACGATCGCCCGTCGTCCTACGAGCGCATCGCCGCGATGCTGGGCAAAGAGCAAGAGGTCGAAGTCAATCCCGATCCGACCCAGGCGGTGTTCCACGCCGCCGACGGCAATTTCGATCTGTTGATCGTGTCGCTCGGCTTGGAGCATTACGACGCGCTGCGGCTATGCAGCCAGGTGCGCTCGCTCGACCGCACCCGCAACCTGCCGATCCTCGCCATCACCGAGCCCGACAACACGGCGCGCATGCTGCGCGGGCTCGAAATCGGCGTGAACGATTTTCTGATCCGTCCGATCGACAAGAACGAGCTGTTGGCGCGGGTGCGCAGCCAGGTGCGCAAGCGCCGTTACACCGAGCGGCTGCGCGACAACGTCCAGCAGTCGATCGAGATGGCGATCACCGATGCGCTGACCAATTTGTTCAATCGCCGTTATATGGAAAGCCATCTCGGCACGCTGCTCGAACAGGCGGTCGCGCGCGGCAAGCCGCTGTCCGCGCTCCTGATCGACATCGACTTTTTCAAAGCGATCAACGACACCTACGGCCACGACGCCGGCGACGACGTGTTGCGCGACTTCGCGCTGCGCATCAAACGCTCGATCCGCGGCATCGATCTCGCCTGCCGCTATGGTGGCGAGGAATTCGTCATCGTCATGCCGGAGACCGACATGGCGGTGGCCGCCATGGTGGCGGAGCGGCTGCGCCGGCGCATTGCCGCGGAACCGTTTGCGATTCAGCAGGGCACCCGCCACGTGCCGGTGACGATCTCGATCGGGATCGCGGCCTTGCGCGGCCCCGACGACACCGCGGCGAGCCTGCTCAAGCGCGCCGACCAGGCGCTCTACCGCGCCAAGCGCGACGGCCGCAACCGCGTGGTGCCCGACGCCGCGTAAGACGCGTTCGGCCAAGCGCGCGTTGGCCAAATAAAAAGGGCGCCCGCGGGCGCCCGGTTCTTCCGTGCCTTGGGCGGGAGCCTTACTTGATCTTGGATTCGCGGAATTCGACGTGCTTTTTCGCCACCGGATCGTATTTCTTCTTGGTCAGCTTGTCGGTCATGGTGCGCGAATTCTTGTAGGTCACGTAGTAAAATCCGGTATCGGCGCTGGATACCAGTTTGACCTTGATCGTGGTGTTTTTGGCCATAATTGGACCTCGGTATTAAGGGGCGGCATTCGAAGTTGGCCGCAACCTAGTCGCCGGCCCCCGAATGTCAAGGAAGAGAGGCGTTGTCACAGGATTTCGCGCACGAAGCGCTTGTGCAGCATGCGGTAGAGCGGCACCGGGTGGTCGTGACTCATGCCGGCCGCGATACGGTCCTGCAGCTCTTCGAGGACCACCGCGGTAATGCCCGGCATATCGAGCTTTTGGGCCTCGTCAAGCGGCAGCCAGACGAGTTCCACCAGCTCCTTGTCGGGGCCGACGAAGCCGTCCTCGCGCCGCGCGATCGCGGATACATCGGCGGCAAAAAAGCGGCTGTCGAAGCGCAGCGGCCGTTTCGGCGGGGTAATGGCGCGGGCGACGAAATGGACCGCGCTCAAATCCGGCACGATGCCGGCTTTGGCGAAGGCGTCCCAAGCGCCGGGCGGCACGGTCATAGTGCCGGCGGCGGGAACACCGAGCATCAGCCCGGTTTCCTCGTAAGTCTCGCGCAGCGCGGCAAGCGCGTAACCGGCGGCTTTGGCGAGGCTCGGCCGTTTGACCAGTCGCATCAGACGATCCGCGTCGGTCGGATGCAGCGCGGCCGATACCGCCATCAGCCGGTCCTCGGGCTCGATGCGGCCGCCGGGAAACACGAATTTGCCCGGCATGAAACGCAAGTTCTGGTGACGCCGGCCGAGCAGGACCTTTGGCACCGTTTCGGCGCGATCGATCAAGATCAGCGTTGCGGAATCGCGCGGCCTCAAGTTGGGAAAACTCTGGTCGCGAATGGTACGCGTCAAGCGGTCGGCCCGATCGGCCGCCGTGCCACCCGCTCGCACGCTCGAAATATCGTCGTTCATGAATCCAAGTCTCGTGACTCTAAGTCTCGTTATTCGATCAGTGGCGCTGATCAGCGGCGTCGTTTGCGCGGTCGTTCTTTGCGCGATTTTTGCTTTGGCGCAAATTTCGGGTGCTGTCGGGGTTGCGTGCCTTTCGGCGCGGTACCGTCATTGGTACTGGATTGGCCGACGAGCTTGAAACGCAGGGCGCCGGCGACCGGTGCCGCTTCGACCAATTCGACGGTGACCGGGTCGCCGAGCCGGTGCGTCACCGAGCGGCCGACAAAGGCCCGGCCGGCTTCGTTGAAGCGGAAATACTCGTCGCCGATCAGGCGCGCCGGAATAAAACCATCGGCGCCTGTCTCGTCGAGCTCGACGAACAAGCCGGCCCGTGTGACGCCGGAAATATGGCCGTCGAATTTGGCGCCGATGCGGTCGGCCAGAAAATGCGCGATCAGCCGGTCCGCGGTCTCGCGCTCGGCCTTCATGGCGCGACGTTCGGTGGCGGAAATGGTGGCGGCGATCTCGCCGAGCGTCGGCGCGTCGGTGCCGTCGGGCAGCCCGTCCGGCCCGAGTTTTCCGGCGCGGATCAAGGCGCGATGGACGACAAGGTCGGCATAGCGCCGGATCGGAGAGGTGAAGTGCGCATAACGGCGCAGATTGAGGCCGAAGTGACCGTAATTCTCCGCCGAATATTCGGCTTGCGCTTGAGTGCGCAGCACGACCTCGTTGACCAGCCGCTCGACGTCGCGGCCTTTGACCCGAGCCAAAATTTTGTTGAAACCGTCCGGCCGCAGCACACCGCCTTTCGGCAGGGAAATGTCGAGCGTCGCCAAGAATTCCCGCAGTGCATTGAGCTTTTCGGCCGACGGCTCATCATGCACGCGGTAGATCAGCGGCACGTGCGCCCGCTCGCAGCTTTCGGCGGCGGCGACGTTGGCAAGGATCATGAATTCCTCGATCAGCCNNGATCAGCCGGTGCGCCTCCAGCCGCAGCGGCATGACCACGCGATCGACAGTGCCGTCGGATTTCAGCACGATCTTGCGTTCCGGGATGTCGAGATCGAGCGGTCCGCGCTCGTCGCGCGCGCGCAGC
This sequence comes from Hyphomicrobiales bacterium, assembly GCA_003164375.1. Lineage (GTDB taxonomy): Bacteria > Pseudomonadota > Alphaproteobacteria > Rhizobiales > Xanthobacteraceae > BOG-931. Next base: position 3,689 of record PLTE01000303.1, read on the forward strand.
ATAGTGCGATAGGCGGCGTAGAGCGGTTCGAGGATCGGTTTGGCGATCGGCTCGGTGACTTCGTCGGTCCGGCCGGTAACGCCGAGCTGCGCCTGCTCGTAATGCAGCCGCGCGGCGGAGCGGATCAGTACGCGGTGAAACGTGTGCGAACGCTTGCGGCCGTCGGCACCGATCGTCATGCGCACGGCAAGCGCGGGGCGGACCTCGTGCGGCCGCAGCGAGCACAAATCGTTGGAAATACGCTCCGGCAGCATCGGCACCACGCGATCGGGAAAATACACCGAGTTGCCGCGGCGGATCGCCTCGCGGTCGAGCGCCGAGCCGGGCCGCACATAATGCGCTACGTCGGCAATGGCGACGCTGACCAGGTGGCCGCCGCGGTTGTTCGGATCGGGGTCGGGCACCGCATGCACGGCATCGTCGTGATCTTTGGCGTCGGGCGGATCGATGGTGACAAACGGAATGTCGCGCCAGTCTTCGCGCCACTCTTCGCGGCCCGCCGCCGCGATCGGCCGCACGGCTTCGGCCTCGTCAAGCACGGCGCGCGCAAAGACGTTCGGAATATCGTGGGCATGGATCGCGATCAGACTGACGGCGCGTTCGTTCTTGAGCGAACCGAGCCGCTCGACCACGGTGCCGGCGGTCAGGCCAAGCCGGCCGTGGCGCGCCACTTCGACCGCAACCAGATCGCCGTCGACTGCTCCTGCCGTCGCGCCGGGAGCGATGTTCAGTTCGCGGCCAAGCTGTTTTTTGTCGATCGGAACGAGCCGCCCGCCGCCGTTAGGCAGGCTGCGGAAGATGCCGAGCGAGCGGTGCTTGGCACGATCGATGAGCTTGATGACGCGGCCGGTCGTCTCCTCATCGCTCGTCGTCTCGATACGGATCAGCGCGCGGTCACCGACGCCGGGAACTTCGCCGGGCCGGGCGCGACGCGGGGTAATGACGCTGATGACGGGAGGGGCGCCGTGCGCCTGCTCGTCCCACTCGGTCGGCCGCGCCAGAAGCTCGCCGTCGCTGTCGCGGCCGGTGATGTCGGCGAGGACCACGGGCGGCAGGGTGCCGGCGTGATGCAGTCGTTTGTGCTGGCGATCGATGCGGCCTTCGTCGGCCAGTTCACGCAGCATTCGGTTGAGCGTNNCGTTTCATAGGCCACACACCAGCCCCGTTTGGGGCCGCCGTCTTGGCCAGTGGCCCGTGAGAGAGCGATTATTCGGCAGCTTGGCTTTTCTTGCGTGAAGGTTTCTGGGAGACGGGCGGCTTGGCGGCTCGCGGAGCCGGCCTCTTGGAAGACGCTTTGACGTGCCGCGCCGTGCCCGGCGACGGCCGCTTGGCCTTGCGGGGGCGGGCGTGCGGCGCAGGCCCGTTGCGCTCGGCCCTCGCATCGATCAGCGCCACCGCCTCTTCGAGGGTGACGGTCTCCGGCGTCTTGTCGGCCGGCAGTGTGGCATTGACACCGTCATGGCTGACATAAGGACCATAGCGGCCCTTCTTTGCCACGATCGGCCCCCCCTTGTTCGGGTGTTCGCCGAGCGCACGGCCTGGATCGGCGCCGAAGCGGCCCTTGCGCGGCCCCTTAGCGATCTTCTCGGCAATCAGGGTCACCGCCCGATTGAGTCCGATGG
>PLTE01000175.1 GCA_003164375.1 Hyphomicrobiales bacterium
GCCACCTGCGGCACAACCGGTCTGGCGCAATTGACGATTACCGGTTAGGACAAGCCCCGCCATTGCCGACCCGAAGCCGCGAATTGGCTATCGATTGAAGCTGCAGGGAACTCTCATGGATCTCGGAATTGCCGGCCGCAAGGCGATCGTTTGCGCATCGAGCCGCGGTCTCGGCTATGCCTGCGCCAAGGCTCTGGCCGAGGCCGATTGCGAGGTGGTGATCAACGGCCGCAACCCGGAACAGCTCGCCAAGGCAGCCGCCGCACTTAAAGACGGGACCGGCGCCAAAATTATCCCGGTGGCAGCCGACGTCGCTACGCCCGACGGCCAGACGGCGCTGTTCGCCGCCTGCCCCGAGCCGGATATTCTGGTCAACAACAATGCCGGCCCGCCGTTTCGCGATTTCCGCGATCTTGATCGGCAAAAGATGCTCGACGGCGTCGTCGCCAATATGGTCGTCGCGGTGGAATTGATCCAAAAGGCGATCGACCCGATGCTCGCCAAGAAATTCGGCCGCATCGTCAACATCACCTCCGGCTCGGTCAAAATGCCGCTCGCCGGTCTCGATCTTTCGTCCGGCGCGCGCGCCGGCCTCACCGCTTTCCTCGCCGGCGTCGCCCGCTCGGTCGCAGCTTCCAACGTCACCATCAATTTCGTGCTGCCCGGCACCTTCGAGACCGATCGCTTCACGTCCAACATCCAGGCCACCGCAAAGAAGAAGAACATCAGCTACGACGCGGCTTTCGCCGAGCGGGTCGGCACCGTGCCGGCCAAGCGCGTCGGGCAACCCGACGAACTCGGCGCGACTTGCGCGTTTCTCTGTTCAGCACAATCGGGCTATATCACCGGGCAGAATATCCTCATCGACGGCGGCGCCTTCCCCGGCGCGTTCTGAAACGATCTTGCAAAGCACCGATCCCGAAAAAACCTGCACCAAGGAGATGAAATCATGAAACTCGTTCGCTACGGCGCACCAGGCCGCGAAAAGCCCGGCATGATCGACAAGGAAGGCCGGCTGCGCGACCTGTCGAAAATCGTTCCCGATATTTCCGGCGACGTGCTTTCGCCGAAGAGCTTGAGCAAGCTGAGCAAAGTCAAAGCCGACAAGCTGCCGCTGGTGCGCGGCACTCCGCGCACCGGCCCCTGCGTCGGCAAGGTCGGCAATTTCGTCGCTATCGGGCTCAATTATTCCGATCACGCCGCCGAGGCCGGTATGGCGATCCCCAAAGAGCCGGTCATCTTCAACAAGGCGCCGACCTGCATCTGCGGCCCCAACGACGACACCATGATCCCGAAGGATTCCACCAAGCTCGACTGGGAAGTAGAGCTCGGCATCGTCATCGGCAGCCGCGCACGCTACCTCTCCAAGGATAATGCCCTCGACGTCGTCGCCGGCTATTGCCTCGCCAACGACGTATCGGAGCGCGTGTTTCAGATCGAGCGCGCCGGGCAATGGACCAAGGGCAAGGGCTGCGAGACATTCGGTCCGTTGGGACCCTGGCTCGTCACCAAGGACGAGATCAAGGACCCGCAAAATCTCGCAATGTGGCTCGACGTCAACGGCGAGAAGCGCCAGCGCGGCAATACTTCGACCATGATCTTCGATTGCCGCCACATCGTCTGGGCCTGCTCGCAATATTTCGTCCTGGAGCCCGGCGACGTCATCATCACCGGCACGCCGCCCGGCGTCGGACTCGGCATGAAGCCGGAGCCGAAATTTTTAAAAGCCGGCGACGTCGTCACGCTGGGCATCGACGGCTTGGGCGAACAACGGCAGAAAATCGTGAAGTTCAAAAAGTGAAGGTGCAAATTTACCTCTCCCCGCGCGCGGGGAGAGGTTGTTCTCCGTAATACAATACGTATCCGGTTACCCGCTCCGCGATAAATTTTTTTCAATCATTCCGCGCTTCAATGGCGCGAATATGGATTGAAGGGGTGTCCGGTCATGGCTTCGAAAGTCAAAGTCCAAGACTGCGCTCGGCGCGTCAAAAACGCTATGGGACCCGCCGATAAACTCGATGCGCTCGCCGACGCGATCGCCGAACTTGCGGAATTTGTCGAGGTTCTCGAGCATCAAATGAAGCACGTCGAGGGACGCGTACGCCGGATGGGCCTGTAGTGAACTTTCAGGTACCCAAAGCCGTATTGGCCATTGGCTCAACCGCCGATACGTGCAGGACTTAAATTGCCCGACCGGCGGCCGGCAATCGCTACCTCCCACACTTCGTGAATGTGCGTCACCTCCTCTTCGAACCGCTTGAGGAAGAGATGCGCCTGCGTGGACAAGACCCGCCGCGTTGGCTCAATGACGATGAATTCGGCATGCAGTTCGGGCAAGACCAGCGGATTGACGATCAATTCGCCGTGGGTGATGTCGTTGACGGAGATGACGCTCGGCAGGATCGTCACCCAGTCCGAGCGCGCGACAAACTCCAACGTGGCGATCATGGCGTCCATCTCCAATTTGCTTTCGACGGCCACGCCTTGTGTTTGGAAATAAGTCTCGAGGTTGCGGCGGCGGATATTGTCGGGCCCGGGGAGCACGATCTTGATCGGCTTGCAATCAGCCAGGCGCAGCGGCGCCAGCGGCTTAAATCCGGCGCGCGGGCCGGACAGCAGCATCTCTCGGTCCCGCACCAGCAATCGCGATTTTAACCCTATCGTACCCTCAAAGGCTGGCACCACGGCGAAGTCGAGCTCGTTGTCGAGCACCATCTTGGTCAAAAATCCGCTATAGCCCTCTACGATGTGCAGGCGCACTTCTGGGCAGCGCGGCACGAAATCGTCGAGCACCGGTGCCAGTACGGCGCGGGTGAAAGTCGGCATTAGACCGATGCGAAGCTCGCCGCTGACCTCTCCGGCAACCGCGCGAGCTTGTTCGACTGCTTTTTCCAGTTCGCCGACAGCGCCGACGCAGCTCTTATAATAGCGCAGTCCGGCCGCCGTCGGCACGACGCCGCCCGACGCCCGCTCGAACAGCCGAACGCCGAGCGTCCGCTCGACCGCCGCGACATGCTGGGAAATACCGGATTGGGTCGCGTTTTCCCGTTCCGCCGCGCGCGTGAACGAACCCTCCTCACAGACGGCTATGACGGCTCGGACCTGGCGCAGGGGGATATCATGCATGCCGAGCGATATTAGAAAATTTAATGGCGACTGACAAATTATATCATTTCTTTCAGTCGAGCCATCCGAATAACATCCTTGGGAAACGCAATCGCCGGCGCATCCACCACCAGCCGGCCGAGGAGGAACCTATGGGAGCGAATTTCGGCATCGCGGGTATGGATTGGCAGCAACGGGTCAATTGGGACCGGCTGCGCGAATACCGTATCGAGCGCGCGCGCGCGATGATGAAAAAGCACGGTCTTGGCGCACTATTGTGCATGTATGACGAGAACGTGCGCTACATCACCGCGACGCTGACCCCGGGTTGGTGCCGGCTCAAGCCGGGCCTGCGCTACGCCATGCTGTGCGGCGACGGTCGGCCCATCTTGTTCGAACAGGGCGACATCGGCATGCAGGTCGAGCGCCACTCGCCGTGGCTGCCGAAGGAAAATGTGCGCCACTCATTCGCCTGGATCAAAGGCGCCGCCGGCCCGGCCTCGGTCCAGCAGGTGGGCAAGTTCGCCAAGGCGGTGATCCAGGCGATGAAGGAAAACGGCGTCGCCGGGCAGAAGCTCGGTTGCGACTTCATCGACATCAACATGATCAACGTGTTCAAGGAGAACAACATCAACTGGGTCGACGGCATGACCCCGATGATGGAAGCGCGCGCGGTGAAGAGCCCTGACGAACAGGAATGCTTCCGCATCGTCGGCGCCATCGGCGACGCGACGCATTGGGAGTGCATGAAATTCCTGCGTCCCGGCGTCACCGAGAACCAAGTCACGGCGCATCTGATGCAATATCTCTACAACATTCCCGGCATGGAGGACGTCGAGGACGTCATCGTCTCGTCCGGGCCTAATACCTGGCCGAACTGGCGCAATTTTTCCGACCGCATCATCCAGCCTGGCGACATCGTCTTCATGGACTTGGCGGCGCTGACCTGGAACGGCTACAAATCCTGCTATTATCGCACTTATTGCGTCGGCAAGGAGCCGAGCCAGGAGCAGAAGGACACCTACGACACCGCGCTCAAGTGGCTCTACGACTCGATCGGCGCGGTGAAGGTCGGCGCCACCACCCGCGATATCGCGCTCAAATGGCCATCGGCGCAGGAGACCTGGGGCTACGAAGACGAGGACCAGGCCGCGGCGAACCTTTGGGGCCACGGGCTCGGGCTCGCGCAATACGATCCGCCGGTCATCTCGCGCATCTGGTCGCTTGATCATCCGATCGACATCCAGGAAGGCATGACCTTTGCGCTCGAAACGCAGCACGGCAAGAAGTACCGTTACGGCGTGCGCATCGAGGAAATGCTGATCGTTAAAAAGGAAGGCATCGAGATCGTCTCCAACTTCCCAGTCAAGCAGATCACCGTCGTCGATCCGCTTCCCGGCTATGGTGATCACGTGAAATGACGTCGAGCCGCTGCTCGACGTCATCACCGGGTCGACGCGTAGCGCCGAATGCCGGTGATCTCGACAGGGATACTGTGCCGACCTCAACGGGATGGCCGGGACAAGCCCGGCCATGACGGCGAAGGAGCTGTAGAGCATTGCGATGAGTACCTTGATCCTCCCGCTCAGTGATCCCGCCGCCACGGTACCCGACCGCGTCGGGCCGAAGGCGGCTAACCTCGCGTCGCTCGCGCATGCCGGCCTGCCGACGCCAGGCGGCTTCTGCATTACCGCCGATGCCTATCGGCGGCAGATCGCTCATCTCGGTCTCAACGATTTGCTGCGCGAATACCCGCAGGCCGATGAGCTGGTGCAGCGGCGGATTGCGGTTGAAATCCGGCTCAAGCTTTATCAGAGCGATCTGGCGCCCGACGTTCTCGCCGAAGTGCTCACCGCCTGGTGGGCCGAGCCCAAGCCTGCGGCAGTGCGCTCCTCGTCGCTGGTGGAGGACCGAGTCGACTCAAGTTTCGCCGGCCAATTCGAGAGCTTCCTGGGCGTCGTCGACGACGCCGAATTCCTCACCGCGTTGCGCGCCTGCTGGGCGGCCTTGTGGACCACCACCGCACGCCGCTCCATGGCGCAGCATGATCTCGATCCGGCCGATACCGCGATGGCGGTGTTGGTGCAGCCGCTCATTGCCGCGCGCGCATCGGGCGGCGGACTGAGCGAAACCGCCGACGGGCAGATGCTGCTGTCCGCCACCTGGGGTCTGGGTACAGCAATCGCCCAAGGCGAAGTCGTGCCGGATCGCATCGTGCTGACCCGCCATGGCTTCCTGCGCTCGAACGACGCTGGCCGCAAAAATCACCGCGAAGCCTGCGGGCATGGTGCCGGGAATGACGGCGGCACTTCGCTGCAGGCCGTGCCCGAAGCGCTGGTGGCTGCGCCTTGTCTGGAAGCCGGCCAAGCCACCGCGCTCGGTCGCCTGATGCGCAAGGCGGAAGACGTCCTCGGCATGCCGGTCGAGATCGAATGGGCGCTCGACGAGGTGGGTTTCAAGCTGTTGCAGGCACGGCCGTTGCACACCCAGCCCGCTTACGTGCCCGAGGAGATCTGGCTCAAACATCCAGGCCTCAGCGGCCATCCCGCCGGCATCGGCTGGGGCTCCGGCCGCGCCGTGGTGATCAACTGCGAATGCGAATTGAGCCGCGTCGCGCCGGGCGACATTCTGGTGACGCGCGTCGCCGGACCGGCGCTCAGTCACATCCTGCCGCGCGTCGCCGGCGTCGTCGCCGAGCTTGGCGGATCCACCTCGCATATGGCATCGCTGGCGCGCGAGCGCGGCATCCCGATGGTACTCGGCGTGCTCGATGCGACGCAGCGCATCCCCGATGGTGCGCAGGTTGCCGTTGACGGCGTCGCCGGCGTCGTGCGGTGGCACGCTTGACGCGCGCCAAAACACCGCGGCCCGCCGCTCGGCCGCGTATCTTCGTGACCCAGCCGGTCTCCGAACAGGCACTGGCCCGCTTGCGGGCGGCGGCAAAGGTCACGGTGTTTGCCGACGCCAGCCGGATCATTCCCAAGCGCGCGCTGATCGATGCCGTGCGCGAGGCGGATATTTTGTATTGTCTGCTGCACGACAAGATCGATCGCAGCGTAGTGACGGCCAATCCGGCTTTGCGGCTGATTGCGGCGCAGTCGATCACGCCATCCAATATCGACGTCGCCGCGGCGACGGAACGGCGCATTCCAGTCACCGTGACCGCGGCGATCACCACCGAGGCGGTCGCCGACCTTAATTTCGGGCTGATGATCGCGCTCGCCCGCCGCATCGTGGAAGCCGACCGCACGGCGCGCGCCGGTAAATTTCCCGGAAGCCAGTCGGCGCATCTGCTCGGCTCCTTCGTCTGGGGCAAGACGCTCGGCCTCATTGGCGGCGGCGGCTTGATCGGCAAGGCGGTGGCGCGCCGGGCCCACGGCTTTTCGATGCGCGTTTTGTATTGGACGCCGCGGCGCAAACCGGAGCACGAGGAGCGCGAGTGGGGCCTCACTTACGCGCCGCTCGATCAACTGCTCGGCGAATCCGATTTTGTCTCGCTGCACTCGCCGCTGACCAAGGAAACGCGGCACCAGATCGGCGCCCGCGAGCTGCGCCTGATGAAAAAAACCGCTTTCCTCGTCAACACCGCGCGCGGCGCGGTCATCGACGAGGCGGCGCTGGTTCGCGCGCTGGCCAAGAAACAAATCGCCGGCGCCGGCCTCGACGTGTTCGAGCACGAGCCAAAGATCGACCCGGCCTTGAAGAAAATGTCGAATGTCGTGTTGACGCCGCACATCGGCAGCGCCACGCCCGAGGTGCGCGCGGCGATGGCCGATATCGTCGTCGACAATATCCTTGCCTTCCTGGAAGGAAAGAAACTACCGAACTGCGTCAATCCGCAGGTTTTTGCGCTATAGTCGTCCCGGGCTCGTCGGGCTAAAATCGGAGTATCGCCATGCCGCGCACGCTGATCGCCGTCACCGACAGCCCGTTTCCGTCGCTCGATCCCGCTAAGAAGGCGCTGGCGCGGCTCGATCCCGAATACCGCATGTCGAAGAGCCCAGCGGCCGAGGACATTCTCGCCGTGGCGCGCGACGCCGACGCGATCCTTGTCACCTACGCCAAGTTGCCCCGCGATCTGTTAGGGCAATTGAAAAACTGCAAGGCGATCGGCCGCTTCGGGCTCGGCGTCGACAATATCGATCTGCCTGCGGCGACCGAGCTCGGCATCAAGGTCAATTATGTTCCGGACTATTGCCTGCGCGAAGTGTCCGACCACTCCATGGCGCTGTTGCTCGCGCTCGCCCGCAAGGTGACATTCGCCAACAAACTGGTGCAATCCGGCCGCTGGGAAGTGCCGCCGATCGTGCCGTTGCGGCGGATCGACGGCCAAGTGCTGGGCCTGGTCGGCTTCGGCAACATCCCGCGAACGCTCGCGCCGAAGGCGAAGGCGTTCGGCCTGAAGGTCATCACCTACGATCCCTTCGTCACGCCGGACACGCTCGCCGCGGCCGGCGTCGAAGGCGTGAGCTTCGACGCCTTGCTGGCGCAGTCCGACTACATCTCGGTGCATGCGCCGTTGCAGCCGGCGACGCGCGGGCTGATGAACGCCAAAGCCTTCGCCAAAATGAAAAAGGGCGCGTACCTCATCAACACCGCGCGCGGCCCGCTCATCGACGAGACGGCGCTTCTCGCCGCGCTCGATTCCGGCCATCTCGGCGGCGCCGCGCTCGACGTGGTGACACACGAGCCGCTGCCCAAAGATTCCCCTCTTATCGGTCGCGACAATGTGATCCTCACGCCGCATACCGGATTCTATTCGGTCGAGGCGCTGGAGGAATTACAGACTAAATGCGCCGCCGACGTGGCGCGGGTGCTGTCGGGCGAGAAGGCGGTCTATCCGATTTCGGCTTAACGCCCAAAGCGTCGAGCGTTACTCCCCGGGCTTGAACGGCTCCTCTTTATCCGGCGGTATGCTCTGCTCCGCCATCGCCAGCAACATCGCCAGAGAGACGTAGGTGCCGGACACCGCCGACAAATCGACGACCTGCTGCTCGCCCAACAACTGCTTCGTGCGGTTGAACGTATCGTCGGAGACCGCCTTCTTGCTGGTGAGTTCGGTGACGAAGTCGTAAACGGCCGCTTCTTCCGGCGACATGTTCGCGGGCCGCTTGTTCGCCTTGAGTTCGGCAACGATGTCGGCCGACAGCCCGGCTTTGATCGCAAGCGGTGCATGCGCGAACCACTCCACCTGCGAGCGCCACTGCCGGCCAATGATGAGGATGGCGAATTCATTGAGCTTTTGCGGCACCGAGGTCTGCCAGCGCAGATAATACAAGAGGTCGAACATTTTCTGTCCGAACACCGGGCTGCGCAGCATCAGATTGTAAGGGCCGCCGATGCCGACGCTCGATACCTTCACGATTTGGTCGGCGAGCGGCTTCTGCTTTTCATTCAACTGATCGATCGTCAGCTGCGGAAAGCGCGGCTCTCTCCCGGTGGCGGAGGGCGCCGTCACCACGCCGCCAAGCCAACCGCCCGCCATTGCAAGCGCAATAATTCCGATAAGGGTCTCGCGTTTCATTTGGTTCCTCCCAAGCCCGCCGCTTTTGCATCGGCAGACACAGCCATAGATCGACTTTAGCTGAACTCGGCGAGCCGCGCCAAGTCTATCTTATTTATGATTGCTGTTATTTGTAATCGTCGCCCAGCCATTTGGCGCGGATTTTCGCCAGTGTGCCGTCCATATCGATCTGATCGATCCAGATATCGAGATAATTGAGCAAGGTCTGGTCTTCACGATGCAGCAGGATGGCGACATAGACCGGATTGAAGACCCGGCCCGGATCAAGCGCGGCGATGCGCGGGTCCTGCCGCGCCATATAGATGGCGGCGGTCGAATCGGCGACCTGCGCGTCGACCTTGCCGGCGAGGAGATCGGCAGTCGCAGCCGCGTTCGAATCGGAGCCCTCGGAGCTCGCTTGTTTGAACATCGATTTCGCGAATGTCTCGTTCAAGCCGCCTTTGTTGAAGGCGATCTTGATTCCGGGACGGTCGAGATCGGCGAGCGATCTGAAGCGACCCTTGTCGGCTGAGCGGATCATCATCAGCTTGCCGTAGCGCAGATACGGCTTGGAAAACGTCGCCGTCCGCGCGCGATCGTAAGTGCGGCCCATGCCCGACATGGCAATGTCAAACTTGTCCGCGGCAAGGTCGCCCAGCATCGAGCCAAACGTCATCTTCACATAATCGATCTTGACGCCGAGCGCCGGGCCGAGCGTCACCAAGGCGTCGATGTCGAAGCCTTCGAGCTCGCCGGACGGTCTGCGCATAGAGAAGACCGGCGTGTCCATGGTGGTGCCGACGCGCAATGTACCGCCGTCGAGAATGCGTTGCAGCCGATCGGGCGCCGGGCTTTGCGCCGAAGCCTGAGCGCTCACCAGCGCGGACAGCCCCGCCGCAAGAACGAGCAACAAGGCACGCATGATCTTCTCCGCCCTTCACTTCACTCCGCAGTCCAGCCGCCGTCGAGCAGGAGCGCCGATCCGGTCATCAGCGACGAGGCGTCGGAGGCGAGGAACACGATGGCGCCGGTCAATTCGTCGAGCTGGCCGAGACGACCGAGCTTGATCTTGCCCAGCACTTCGTCGCGAAACTGCTTGTTCTCGAAAAACGGCTTTGTCATCGGCGTTTCGAGGAATGTCGGCCCGAGCGAATTGACCCGGATGTTATGCGGCGCAAGCTCGATCGCCATCGCTTTGGTAAATCCCTCCATGGCGTGTTTCGACGCGCAATAGACCGTGCGGCGTGCGGCGCCGACATGACCCATTTGCGAGGAGATGTTGACGATCGAGCCGGACAGCTTTGCCGCGACGAGCTTGGCCGCCATCGCCTGCGCCATGAAAAACGCAGCGCGCACATTGAGTGCAAAGATGGCGTCGAAATCCTCCACCTTAACATCCGGCAGCAGCGCCGGCCGGTTCATGCCGGCATTGTTGATGAGGATTTGAAACGGCGCCGCCGCGGACACCGCATTTTGCGCGGCCTCGACATCAGTCACGTCGAGCACCAACGCGTCAGCTTTCTCGCCGCGCTCACGGATCGCCGCGGCCGCCGCCTCGATCTCGGCCTGGGTGCGCGCCGCCAGCGTCACATGCGCGCCGGCCGAAGCCAGCGCCGACGCCGCCGCAAGCCCGATGCCGCGGCCGCCGCCGGTAACCAGCGCGCGCCTGCCGTCGAGGCGGAAGGATGGCGTCTTGGCGAGATCAATGTGTGACACGTCACTCCGCCGCCTCGCCGTACGGCACATTCCGCCCGCCGTAGCGGCGCACCCGAACGTTGGCCTGCTCGGCATGGGCGACAAAGCCTTCGAGCATGCACAGCCGCGAACAGGCTTCGCCGATCTTGGCGCTCGCTTCGTCGGTCAGCACTTTCTGATAGGTGCAGGTTTTGAGGAATTTTCCGACCCACAGCCCGCCGGTATAGCGCGCCGCCTTTTTGGTCGGCAGGGTATGGTTGGTGCCGATGACCTTGTCGCCATAGGCGACATTGGTGCGCGGGCCGAGGAACAGCGAGCCGTAGTTTTTCATATTGTTGAGGAAATAATCCGGATCGCGCGTCATCACCTGGACGTGCTCGGACGCGATACGATCCGCTTCGCGCACCATCTCGGCCTCGTCGTCGCAGACGATAACTTCGCCGAGATCGGCCCAGGCTTTGCCGGCAATTTCAGCGGTCGGCAGGATCGATAGCAGGCGCTCGACTTCTTTCATGGTGTCGCGCGCGAGCTTTTCCGAATTGGTGAGCAGGATCGCGGGCGAGGTTGGGCCATGCTCGGCCTGGCCGAGCAGATCGGTGGCGCAGATTTCGCCGTCGACGCTATCGTCGGCGATAATCAGTGTCTCGGTCGGCCCGGCGAGGAGATCGATGCCGACCCGGCCAAACAGTTGCCGCTTGGCTTCCGCGACATAGGCGTTACCAGGACCCACGATCATATCGACCGCGGCGATGGTTTCGGTGCCGAGCGCCATGGCGGCGACCGCCTGCACGCCTCCGAGCACGAAGATTTCGTCGGCGCCGCCGAAATGCATCGCCGCGACGATCGCCGGATGCGGCCCGCCATGAAATGGCGGCGCGCAGGCGATGATGTGCTTCACGCCGGCGACGCGCGCGGTGACGATCGACATATGCGCCGACGCTACCATCGGATAGCGGCCGCCCGGTACGTAACAGCCGATCGAATTCACCGGGATATGCCGGTGCCCGAGCACCACGCCGGGTAGCGTCTCGACGTCGAGATCGCGCATCGTGTCTTTTTGCTTTTGCGCGAAATTGCGCACCTGTGCCTGCGCGAACTTGATGTCGTCGAGATCGCGCTTTCTCACCTGACCGATGGCGCGCTCGACCTCCGCCGGCGCAAGCTTGAAGGAAGCCGGCGACCAGTCGTCGAATTTTTGCGACAATTCGCGGACGGCCACGTCCTTGCGCACCTCGATATCGGTGAGAATGGCCTCGACGGTCTGCCGCACCTTGGCGTCAGCCGCCTTGATCGCGCTTGCGTCCATTCCGCGTTTGAGGTGCCTGACCACCGCGTTTCTCCCTTGTCATGGCTGGGCTTGACCCGGCCATCCATGCTGCATTTGAGCTTATTCAAGCGCCCAAAGGACCGTCACGAATGCCCGCTCACCGGTTCGACGAGCACGGCAGTCCCGTAGCACAAAACTTCCGCTGTTCCGACCATGGGTCCGGTGTCGTACCGCACGCCGAC